>MUNB01000174.1:0-6212 GCA_002154345.1 Streptomyces griseus | reverse complement strand
GCTTCGTCGTGCGGCTTGCGCCCCCGGCTCTGTCCGGCCTTCGTACGGCCTCAGGAGTCGCGTGACCCCGGCGGCAGCGCCGCGGGCTTGGGCCGCCCCGCGTGCCGCCCCACCCGCTGCCAGGAGCCGAGCGTCCCGGTGTGCTGGCTCTGGCCGCCGCTGCCGCCGCTTCCGCTCTGGCCGTTGTGCCCGCCGTGGCCGTTGCCGTGTCCGGAGGTGGTGGAGTGACCGCTCAGCGGTGTCCTGGAGGCGAAGAGACCGGCGCCGAAGGCCGGGAAGCCGAGATTCTCCTCGCCACTGCGGTCACCCGGCAGCGCCCGGAACGAGCGCCGGTACTCGGAGTACAGCGCGTCGTAGATCGGGGTGGGGGACACGCCCCCCGACGGATCCTGCGAAGGACGCATGGCAGGGATCTGACTCTGATGCTGGCGGGAGGAGTCGTATGAGTGCACGTAGGTGCCAACGACCTCAGCGCCCGTCGGATGCGGCCCCGCCGGAGAAATCGCTGTTCGGCGGGGGTGCCCGAGCTGGGCGGACATGATCAGGTCCCGGCCAGCGGCATCGACGCGGCGACCAGGAGCCCGTTGACCGCGGCCTTCTCCAGGGCGTCCCGGAGCAGGTCCTCGCGCGGCTGCTGGCCGATGGTCCCGGCCGGGGCGGCGAAGACGAGGACCGTCTGCGACTTGTTGACCGCGGCACGCCAGCCGTCGGTCACCTGGAGCGGCTGGTGCGCCTGCCACCAGGCGACCGGGTTGCCGCCGCCGGCGCTCGGCTGGAGCACGGCGTGCAGCTGGCCCACCGCCAGCAGCACGGACCAGCCCGGAAGGACCTCCGGCAGCCGGTTCATGTCGGGGGCCGGGCGGAAGCCCTGCTCCAGCAGCAGCTGGAGGAACTCGTCGCCCCCGCTGCCGTCGGTGCCGGGCCGGGCGACCGGGCCGGTCGGTTCGACGACCAGGGCCGGGCGGAGATCGTCCTCGATGAGGACGAGTCCGCTGGTGATGCCGAGGACGGCCTGTTCGGGCATGAGCCCCTCCGTATTCGTCTGCTCGCTGCCGGTGATGCTGCGCACCGCGCCCTGGAGCTGGTCCTCCGCGACCTTGACGACCTGCGAGGGGATGCACGTCGCGTGGGCGAACGCGAGGACGGCGGTCTCGTCGCCGATGAACAGCACCGTGCTGGTGCGTTCCTGGTCGGAGTCGCCGGGGGTGCGGCAGGAGGTGCAGTCGTAACTGCCCGGGGCGTTGTCGCCGACGAGCAGCCGGTCGGCTTCGTCGTCGCCGATCTCGGCGCGTACGTCCTGGCTGACGTCGAGCATGCGCGGCACGGGGGCTCCTCGAACTCGGTGCGTGGGCCGGGTGGTTCCCGGCTCATGAAGAGACAACGCGGGATCCGTGGCCGGGGTCACGCACCGGGGCGTACGGAAGTGAGGAACAGGTCGACACATCGGTACGTCGAGGAGTCGACCCACGGCCCGTTGTACGGCTTGTCGCACGCCCTGGCATACGGCCGTGGCACTCGCCCGGAATCTTTTACCCGGGCGCAGGCAACCTACCGGCATGGAGCCTCGTCAAGCTCGAAGGAAAGCATTGGCCAACGGATGACGGGGCAGGCGACCGGTCGACCGTACCGGTGGCCGCCGGGCGCGTTCCCGTGACGTCCGGGCCCGCGGTCATCCGGATCGAAAGATTCCGGAACCCGCAGGTCAGCGGTGGTCCGGGTGGCGGGACGGGGATCCCGTGCGCGCCTTTCCGGACGCTCCGGCATTCCCGGTGTATTCCGGACGGGAATGCGCTCGGAAGTACAGCTTTGACAGGCCGGATCGACTGGGGGAAACAGCTACACCATGCATATCTCTTTTCTTCTGCACAATGCCTACGGAATCGGAGGAACGATCCGGACGACGTTCACCCTCGCCCGTACGCTCGCCGAGCAGCACGACGTCGAGATCGTGTCCGTCTTCCGGCACCGTGACGCACCCGTCCTCGGCGCGCCCGAGGGCGTGACGATGCGCCACCTCGTCGATCTGCGGAAGAAGAGCGCCACGTACGACGGCGAGGACGCCGAACACGCCCGGCCCGCCGTGGTGTTCCCGCGCGGGGACAGCAGGCACAAGCAGTACAGCAGGCTCACCGACGCCCGGATCGCCGCCCATCTCCGGACGGTCGAGGCGGACGTCGTCGTCGGCACCCGCCCCGGTCTCAATGTGCACATCAGCCGGCAGACCCGCCGCGGACCGGTGCGCGTCGGGCAGGAGCACCTGACGCTCGACAGCCACGGTTACCGGCTGCGCCGCGAGATCGCCCACCGGTACACCCTGCTCGACGCGCTGACCACTGTCACCCGTGCCGACGCGGACGACTACCGCAGCCGGCTGAAGCTGCCGGGTCTGCGGATCGAGACCATCCCCAACGCCGTTCCCGAGCCCGCCGGTCCGCCCGCGGGCGGCGACCTGAAGTGGGTCGTCGCGGCCGGCCGGCTGCACCGGGTCAAGCGCTACGACCTCCTGGTGCGGGCCTTCGCCCAGGTCTCCGCGGCCCGCCCCGACTGGCGGCTGCGCATCTACGGCGGCGGGGACGCGACCGGGAACGAACAGGCGTCGCTCCGCGCCCTCATCGACGAACTCGGCCTGCACAGCCAGGTGTTCCTGATGGGCTCGGTCAACCCGATGGAGGCCGAGTGGCCCAAGGGGTCGATCGCCGCCGTCACTTCGGAGCGCGAGTCCTTCGGCATGACGATCGTCGAGGCGATGCGCGCCGGTCTGCCGGTCGTCGCCACCGACTGCCCGCACGGACCCGCCGAGATCATCGAGGACGGGGCCGACGGACGTCTGGTGCCGGTCGGCGACCCGGACGCGACCGCCGCCGCGCTGCTCCAGCTGATCGAGGACGACGAACTGCGCCACCGGATGGGCGCGGCCGCACTCGCCTCCTCGGCCCGCTTCGACCCGGCACGGATCGCCGAGCGCCACGAGAGCCTGTACACCGAGCTCCTCGCCCGTGGCTCCCAGGGGCGCGGCCACAGCGCCCTGAGCACCGCACTGCACCGCACCCGGGGCAGCGTCCTCGACGGGGCCTACGCCCTGCGCTACAAGGCGGCCGACGTGCTCCGCGGGAAGAGGTCCGCGTGACGGCCCCGGCGCCGTAGCCGGGGACAACGGGCGGCGGACAACGGACGGCTGACAACGTGCGGCCGACAACGGGCGGCGGGCGGCCGTGGTGGACCGGCACAGCGGTCAACAGCTGTCCGCTGCTCCTGGCAGACTCGCCGCATGTTGGAGACCTCCGCACGACTGCTGCGCCTGCTCTCACTGCTCCAGGCTCACCGGGACTGGTCCGGCGCCGACCTCGCCGACCGGCTCGGCGTCACCCCGCGCACCGTGCGCCGGGACGTCGACAAGCTGCGCGAACTGGGCTACCCGGTGAACGCCAGCCGTGGCACCGGTGGCGGCTACCAGCTCGGGGCGGGCGCCGAGCTGCCGCCGCTGCTGCTGGACGACGAGGAGGCCGTCGCGGTCGCCGTCGGTCTGCGCACGGCGGCCGGACACGGCATCGAGGGCATCGGCGAGAGCTCCGTACGCGCCCTGGCCAAGCTCGAACAGGTGCTGCCGAACCGGCTGCGCCGCCGGGTGGGCGCGCTCGGCGCGTTCACCGTGCCGATGCTGCACGGCCCGGAGGCCTCCGCGGTCGACCCCGGCGTGCTCACCGAGCTGGCCGGGGCCTGCCGGGACGCCGAGCGGCTCCGGTTCGCCTACCGGGCCCATGACGGGGAGGACTCCCGGCGCACGGTCGAACCGCACCGGCTCGTCTGCACCGAGCGCCGCTGGTATCTGGTCGCCTGGGACCTGGAGCGGGCGGACTGGCGCACCTTCCGGGTGGACCGGATCACCCCGACCCCGCCGCACGGCCCCCGATTCACCCCGCGCACCCCGCCGGCAGAGGATCTGGCGGCGTACGTCTCGCGGGGCGTCGCGGTCTCGGCCTACGCGGCCCGGGCCGTGATCCTGCTCAAGGCCCCGTTGGCGGAGGCCGCCCGCCGGGTGTCGCCGTCCGCCGGGGTGCTGGAGGCGGTGGACGAGGACACCTGCCGGCTGATCACGGGGGCGCCGGACCTCACCGTGCTGGTGATCCATGTGCTGATGATGGGCATCGATTTCGAGGTCGTCGAGCCTTCCGGCCTCACCGAGCTGATGCGGGAAGCGCGGGACCGGCTCACGCGCGCGCTCGACGGACCGTGAGACTCCGGACGGGGTGAGGGAAACGTGCGGAAAGGAAAGACCGGTTTAAGCGGGCGGGAAATTCCGGTGCTCCGGCCATTCGGGCGACGATCCCTCGTGATGGGAAAAGGAGCAGGTCACCCCGGTGATTCCGGATCGCTGCCGGAGCGCTCTTCCCGCCGGTGAACGGAGGTTCTCGTTAATGCGCGACGGGGCTTCCGGCCGGTCCGTTCGGGTGAATGGAACCGCGTATACGCGTGTGGGGATCCTGTGACACAAGCGTGACCGCCACGGCATGTGGAGATGCAGTCGAACGCCTCTCCGGCCCGGCCTTCCGTCACGGTCCGGGGCCGCCTACGGTGAAGGCATGGCATCTCTACCGACCCCTCCAGCACAGCCGGACGACGCCGCCGAGTCGTACGTCGGCCTCGCCGCCGACGCCGCCGAGCGGCAGGCCAGAAGCCGTGGCTGGGACACGGTCCGGGCCGTCCCTCCGGGCACGTTCCTCACCATGGAGTTCCGCCACGGCCGGATCAACTTCCAGGTCGAGGGCGACACCGTGACGCGCTGCTGGGTGGGCTGACCCGCCCCGTCGCACCCGGGCCCCGACGGCCGAAGGCCCCGACCGCGGTCGGGGCCTTCGGCGTACGGACGGAGGTGGTGCGTGCCGCCCCCGAGGGTTCGGGGGAGCGGTGGATCAGCCGCCGGACAGCGGGCGGGCCGGGCTGCCGGTGCCGCGCGGGCCCCGCTCCGCGTGCGGCGGCGGACGGCGTACGCCCGCCGGGGCGACCGGCATGCCGCCCGTTCGTGCGGGGTGTCCGGTGTGCGCCCGCGCCCTGGCGCCCGCCGGATGCCCGGCGGGCAGCACCGGTTCGACCGGGGCGGTCACGGCCTCGGCGGTGAGACCGTCGGTGGCCATCGACTGCGGCAGCAGCACCGGCTGCGGCCCGGCATCGGCCACGGGCGCCGGACGGGCGCCGCCACGCCGCTCCCGCCACCGCTCGCGCATCGCGAAGATCCAGGCCTCGGTCCGGGCGATCAGCGGCTCGAACCAGGGCAGCGCCAGCAGGATGAGCAGCCCGGCCGCCCAGCCCAGCACGACATCGCTGAGCCAGTGCGTACCGATGTACACGGTGGTGAGACCGACGCCCAGCGACACCGTCGCGGACACCGCCGACAGATAGCGCCTGGCCCGCGGTGTGGTGGCCAGATAGGCGAGGATTCCCCAGGTCACGACGGCGTTCGCGGTGTGCCCGGAGGGAAATATATCGCCGCCGGCGAACATCTCGGCCGAGCCGATCTGCGTCGCGTAGTGCGGGCCGAGCCGCCCGAGCCCCAGCTTGACCGCGCCCACCGTCACATTGAGCAGCAGCAGGGCCGTGCCGAGGACCAGCAGCGGCCGGAGCGTGTGCTGACGCCAGGAGCGCCAGCCCAGCCAGCAGGCGACCATCACCGCCGTGGGGCCGCGCTGGCCGAGCACGACGTAGTAGTCCAGGAAGGCGTGGAGTTCGGGCCACTGCTGGTAGGGCCGGAACAGCATGACCTTCCAGTCCAGGGCGACCAGCCAGGACGTGATCAGCACCGCCCAGACGATGGCGAGATAGAACGCCAACGTCCCGCCGAAGAGGGCGATGCGGTGACGGCTCATCCGCGGTGCCTCTATCTTCGGCGGTTCCGGCTCCCGGTCCAGCCGGGCAAAGATGTCGGTACGCACCCAATCGACGTTACAGCGAGTGAGTGTGTGAGCAGGCCAATCCGGGCTCTTTGTGATGACGATGTGATGTGGACTTTGTCTCGGAACGGCGTCTTTTCCGGGCGCGGAGAAGAATCTCCGTGATCTTGTGGCCAATAGCCCGCCGGTTCCGTTCGTAAGCGTGTTTGATCTCTCGGAAAAATAGTCGCACCGAAATCCGTGGCATTCGATCCCGCCATTCGGGGGAGGCGCACGCCGTCGCGTCACGCCCCGCCCGACCCGCCCGGACCCCGCCCCCGCAGGGCT
>MUNB01000173.1 GCA_002154345.1 Streptomyces griseus | reverse complement strand
ACGCACTGCCCGCCCCGGCGGAGTTCACCCTGCCGCGCCGCGAACTGCTGGGCGGTGTGGAGCGGTGGCTGAGCCTGGCGGGAGACGCGATCGACCCGGCGGACGCCGACTACCTCCGTGAGCGCCGTGACGGCTTCGCGGCCGCGGCCGCCGGTCTCGTCCCGCATCTGCCGCCCGGCCCGATCCACGGCGACGCGCTGCCGCGCAACGTCCATGTCGGACCCGACGGTCCGGTCCTGGTCGACCTGGAGACCTTCTCCGCCGATCTGCGCGAACACGACCTGGTCGTCCTCGCCCTCTCCCGCGACCGCTACGGCCTCGACCCGGCGGCCTACGACGCCTTCACCTCCGCGTACGGCTGGGACGTCCGGGAGTGGGAGGGGTGCGCGGTGCTGCGCGGCGCCCGCGAGACGGCCAGCTGCGCCTGGGTGTCCCAGCACGCCCCGGCCAACCCGAAGGCGCTCGCCGAGTTCCGCCGCCGGGTGGCCTCGCTGCGCGAGGGCGACCCCGAGGTCCGCTGGTACCCCTTCTGAACGGCCCGGCGGGCTCCGGGCGGCTCAGCGGCTCACCAGCCGAGAAGCACAGCGATTCAGCAGCTCAGCGGCTGCGCGGGATCAGCGGCCAGGACGACTCGACGACCGCCGCCGGGTCGGCCGTGCGGCGCAGATAGGCCTGGAGCGAGGCCGACTGCTCGGCGGCCGCCCGGATCTGAAGGGCGTGCAGCTCGGCGGGCGGCAGGGTGCCGACCGGCCGGTGGCGCTCGCCCATCCGGCGCACCACACGCACCGCGGCCACCGCGTCGGCGCTCGCCTCGTGGGCTCCGTCGAGCGTGACCCCGTAGTGGTCGCACAGCGCCTGGAGGGCCCGCTTGCCCTTGCGGTACTTGTCGACGTGCTTGTCGATCACCAGCGGGTCGATGACCGGCGAGGGGGCTCCGCCGACCCGCTCCTCGACCGACGGCAGCGCGTACCTGCGGCACTCGCGGTCCAGCAGCGAGAGGTCGTAGCGCGCGTTCATCACGACCAGCGGGATGTCCGAGCGCAGCACCTCGGCGACCGCGTGGGCGATCTCCTCGACGGCGGAGGCGGCCCGCGCCCCGTGTTCACGGGCGTGGTCGGTGCCGATGCCGTGGATCGCGGACGCCTGTTCGGGTATGGCCACGCCCGGGTCGAGCAGCCAGGTCCGCTGCTCGGCCACCGTCCCGTCCGGCTCCAGCCGGACGAGTGCGGCGGTGACGATCCGGTCGTGCTCGACGTCGGTCCCCGTCGTCTCCAGGTCGAAGCCGACCAGTGTGCCCTGGTGCCAGCTCATCCCGATACCTCCTTCATCATGCTCCCCCGTGGTGCTCCCCCCGAGTGATGACCACCTTCGCACGGGCCACTGACAGAGCCCTCGGGCGGCCCACGGCGCACGGCCCGTCAGAAGAGCCGCCGGACCCCACCGCAGGACCGGGCCGAGGCCCGTCAGGAGACCGGCCGGGAGTCGGTCCAGACCGACTCGAACTCCTCGCGGTACGTTTCGAAGAGGCCGTGGTCGTTGTCCTGGCCCGCCCGCACCACCGTGCGCCTGCCGCCGCCGCGCAGCACCAGTACGGGCGCCTCCATGCCCCGGGCCCGGCGCAGATAGGGCTGGACGACGCCCACCGCGTCCGGCCCGTCGCCGTCCACGAGGTAGGCGGTGAAGCGCGGTGTCTCGTCGAAGACCTGGATCTCGAAAGCGCCCGGGTCGCGGAGCTTGGAGCGGACCCGGCGCATGTGCAGGATGTTCATCTCCACCGAGCGGCTCAGCTCGCCCTTCTTGAGGCCGAGTTCCCGCTCGCGGCGGCGGACCGCGCTGCTGGCCGGGTTGATGAACAGCAGCCGGACCCGGCAGCCCGACTCGGCGAGCCGGACGAGCCGGCGGCCGGAGAAGTTCTGCACGAGCAGGTTGAGGCCTATGCCGATGGCGTCGAGCCGCCGCGCCCCGCCGAACAGGTCCTCGGCGGGCAGCTGGCGCTGGAGCCGGACCCGGTCGGGGTGGACGGAGACCACGTCCGCGTACCGGTCGCCGACCAGCTCCTCCACCGCGTCCACCGGCAGCCGGTCGGCCGAGGGCACGCCGGCCCCGCTGCCGAGGATGTCCAGCAGTCGGGCCGAGGCCCGTTCCGCCTGGGCGAGGACCGCCTCGTTCAGCGCGCGGTTGCGGGAGACGACGTTACGGGCGACCTCCAGCTCGTCGAGGGCCAGCTCGACGTCGCGCCGGTCGTCGAAGTACGGCTCGAAGCACGGCCAGTGCTGGACCATCAGCTCCCGCAGCTGCGGCAGCGTCAGGAAGCTGAGGACGTTGTCGTCGGCCGGGTCCAGCAGATAGCCCTTGCGGCGCGAGACCTCGCGTACGGCGACGGCGCGCTGCACCCACTCCTGCCCGGCCGGTCCGGCCGCGGCGACCACCCACTCCTCGCCGTGCACCGGCTCGTAGATCGGCCGGAGGACGGCGGCGACCACTGCTCGAAGGCGCTGTTCGACCAGATTCAGCCAGATATAGGCCCGCCCGGCGCGCTGGGCGCGGGTCCGCACCTCGCCCCAGGCCTCCGATCCCCAGTCCAGCTCGGCGCCTATCTCCATGGGCTGCGCGAGGGACACCGCCCCGGGCGGGGCATCGGTCGATTCCCCCTCGTGACCTGCGTCACCTGGGGGTAGCTCGAACCCTCCCGAGCTCACCCGCGTACCCGCCTTCCACTCCCCCACCCAACGATCAAGGAAGGGTACTCCGGGAGCGTGATCCGACGCAGCCCGATGCGCAGGCGACTTTCTCAACTCCCCCATTGCCGAGGCTTGTTCCTTGCGGCGAGATCGGGTGGAGTGAGCGGATTCATAGTGATTGGAACCCCTGCCGCCGGTCGGGAACCGGACGCCCGCCGGACGACACGGCCCGGATGCGTGTCCGGGGCGGCACGGGAGTGTCCGAAGTTGACCGGTGCGGGCCGGGCCGGGCGACGGGACCCGGCCGCACCGCGCGACGTCCTAGGTGAGCACCGTATTTTCGGGGAGTATTCGGGAAGTAACGGGCCGAGGAAAGCCACCGCACCCGGATCAGAAGTGGAAGAGTCTTCATCATGCAGGTCTGGCCGGGACACGCTTATCCCCTCGGCGCCACGTACGACGGCGCCGGCACCAATTTCGCGGTCTTCTCCGAAGCCGCCCACCGGATCGAGTTGTGCCTGTTGCACGACGACGGTTCGGAGACGGCGGTGGAGCTCCGCGAGACCGACGCGTTCGTGCGCCACGCCTATCTGCCCGGGGTGATGCCGGGTCAGCGGTACGGCTTCAGGGTGCACGGACCCTACGAACCCCAGCGCGGGCAGCGGTGCAACTCCGCGAAGCTGCTGCTGGACCCGTACGCCCGTGCGGTCGCCGGGAGGATCGACTGGGGCGAGGCGGTGTACGGCTACCCCTTCGGGAGGCCGGACGCCCGCAACGACCTCGACTCCGCGCCGCACACCATGAGCTCGGTGGTGGTGAACCCCTACTTCGACTGGGGCGACGACCGGCGCCCCCGGACGGACTACCACCGCACGGTGATCTACGAGGCCCATGTGAAGGGCCTGACGATGCTGCACCCGGGCCTCCCGCCCGAGCTGCGCGGTACGTACGCGGGCCTCGCGCACCCGGAGGTGATCGCCCATCTGACCGAGCTGGGCGTCACCGCGATCGAACTGATGCCCGTCCACCAGTTCGTCCAGGACCACCGGCTCTCCGACATGGGGCTCACCAACTACTGGGGCTACAACACCATCGGCTTCTTCGCCCCGCACAACACCTATGCCTCCTGGGGCGACCGCGGCGAACAGGTGCTGGAGTTCAAGCAGGCGGTGAAGGCGCTGCACCAGGCGGGGATCGAGGTCATCCTCGATGTGGTCTACAACCACACGGCGGAGGGCAACCACCTCGGGCCCACGCTCTCCTTCCGCGGCCTCGACAACGCCTCCTACTACCGCCTGACCGACGATCAGCGCTACTACATGGACACCACGGGCACCGGGAACTCGCTGCTCATGCGGTCCCCGCACGTCCTCCAGATGATCATGGACTCGCTGCGGTACTGGGTGACCGAGATGCATGTGGACGGCTTCCGCTTCGATCTGGCGGCGACACTCGCCCGCCAGTTCCACGAGGTGGACCGGCTCTCCTCGTTCTTCGACCTGGTGCAGCAGGACCCGGTGGTCAGCCAGGTGAAGCTGATCGCCGAGCCGTGGGACGTCGGCGAGGGCGGCTACCAGGTGGGGAACTTCCCGCCGCTGTGGACCGAGTGGAACGGCAAGTACCGCGACACGGTCCGCGATCTGTGGCGGGGCGAGCCGCGCACCCTGGCGGAGTTCGCCGGGCGGCTCACCGGCTCCTCCGACCTCTACCAGGACGACGGCCGACGCCCCCTCGCCTCGATCAACTTCACCACCTGCCACGACGGCTTCACGCTCCACGACCTCGTCTCGTACAACGACAAGCGCAACGACGCCAACGGGGAGGACAACCGGGACGGCGAGAGCCACAACCGCTCCTGGAACTGCGGAGCCGAGGGCGAGAGCGACGACCCGGAGGTGCTGGAGCTGCGGGCCCGGCAGATGCGGAACTTCATCGCCACGCTGATGCTCTCGCAGGGCGTGCCGATGCTGAGCCACGGCGACGAGTTCGCCCGTACGCAGCAGGGCAACAACAACGCCTACTGCCAGGACAACGAGCTGGCCTGGGTGCACTGGCCCGATCCGGACGAACCGGCCGACGCGCCGGCCTCCACCCTGCTGGAGTTCACCCGGGCCATGGTGTGGCTGCGCCGCGACCACCCGGTCTTCCGGCGTCGCCGCTTCTTCCACGGCCGGCCGGTGGAGGGCACCCACGACGAGCTGTCCGACATCGCCTGGTTCACACCGGAGGGCGAGGAGATGACGCAGCAGGACTGGCAGGCGGCCCACGCCAAGGCGATGACCGTGTTCCTGAACGGCCACGCGATCTCGGAGCCGGGGCCGCGCGGCGAGCGGATCTCCGACGATTCGTTCCTGCTGATGTTCAACGCGAGCGCCGAGACGCTGGAGTTCGCCGTCCCGGTCGACCACGGGGAGCAGTGGCAGGTCGTCGTGGACACCGCGCGGCCGGACGGAGTGGAGCCGGGGACGGGGCCGAAGGTGGCCGAGGGCGAACAGGTCACGCTGATCGGGCGCAGCCTGACCGTGCTGAAACGGCCCGCCTGAACGGTGGGCGGGAAGCGACGGCTGGAGTGAGTGTTCCGCCCGGGGTGACACGGATCGCCCCGGGCGGGGTACGTAGGAATCCATGACGCCCTCCGCCACGTACCGGCTTCAGCTCCAGCCCGACTTTCCGTTCGCCGCCGCCGAGAAGGCCGTCCCGTACCTCGCCGAGCTCGGCGTCTCGCACCTCCACCTCTCGCCCGTGCTGGAGGCGGTCCCCGGCTCCCGGCACGGCTACGACGTGGTCGACCACAGCCGGGTCCGGGCGGAGCTGGGCGGTGAGGAGGGGCTGCGGTCGCTCGCCTCGGCCGCCCGGGAGCACGGGCTCGGCCTGGTCCTGGACATCGTGCCCAACCACATGGCGGCCTCGCCCCGGCACAACCGCCGGCTGTGGGAGGTGCTGCGCGAGGGACCGGCCTCCCCGTCCGCCCGTTGGTTCGACATCGACTGGGCGGCGGGCGGCGACCGGGTCCTGCTGCCGGTGCTCGCCGGGCCGCTCGGCCGGGAGCTGGAGCACCTGGCCGTGGACGCCGACGGGGAGGTACTGCGCTACCACGAGCTGGAGTTCCCGTTGCGCGCCGGTACGGCGGGCCTTGCGCTGCCGGAGCTGCTGAACGCCCAGCACTACCGGCTCGGCTGGTGGCGGCTGGCCCGCACCGAGCTGAACTACCGGCGCTTCTTCACCGTCCCGGAGCTGATCGGGGTGCGCGTCGAGCATCCGGAGGTCTTCGACGCCACGCACGCCAAGGTCATCGAACTGCTCCGCGACGGAGTGCTGGACGGGCTGCGCATCGACCATCCGGACGGTCTCGCCGCGCCCGCCGCCTATCTGGAACGGCTGAACGAAGCCACCGGCGGCCGCTGGACGGTGGTGGAGAAGATCCTCACCGGCGACGAGCGCCTCCCGGCGGACTGGGCGGTCGCGGGCACCACCGGGTACGACGCGCTGCGCCGGATCGACGGGCTGTTCACCGATCCGTCCGGCGCGGCGGAGCTGCTCGCCCGCTACCGGGAGTTCGCGGGCCCGCCCGGCGACCGGGGCGGCGACTGGACGGCCACGGTGCGCCGGGCCGCGTACCGGGTGGTGACCCATGAGCTGGCCGCCGAGACGGCCTGGCTGACCCGGCAGGCCACCGGGATCTGCGACCGGGATCCCGCACTGCGCGACCACGCGCCGTGGGCGCTGCGGACGGCGGTGCGGGAGCTGCTGGTACGGGTGCCGGTCTACCGCCCGTACGTCACGGCGGGCGAGCCGCCGACCGGGATCGCCCGGGAGACGCTGACCGACGAGGCGGTACGGGAGGCCAAGGCGGTGTTCTCCGTGCCGGAGGAGGCGGCGGCCGTCGACGTCGTACGGGATCTGGCGCTCGGGCTGCTCGGTGGCGGAGAGCAACAGGCCGCGTTCTGCGCCCGGTTCGCCCAGACCGCTTCCGCGCTGCACGCCAAGTCGGTGGAGGACACGGCGTTCTACCGGTACGTCCCGCTGACCTCGGCCACCGAGGTGGGCGGGGACCCGGGGCGGCCGGCGGTGTCGCCGGAGGAGTTCCACGCCTTCGCCGCCCGGACCGCCCGCGACCGGCCGGCCACCGGCACGGTCCTGACCACGCACGACACCAAGCGCAGCGCGGACGTCCGGGCCCGGATCGCGGTGCTGACCCAGTGCCCCGAGCGGTGGGCGGCGCTGGTGGCGCAGCTGACGGCGGCGACCGCCGTGGCGGCCCCGGATCCACAACTGGCGTGGGTGGCCTGGCAGTCGGCGTACGGCTGCGCGGAGCTGCCGGCCGATGAGCTGTTCGAGCGGCTGGAGCCGGCCCTGCTGAAGGCGGTGCGCGAGGCGGGCCTGTTCACCAGCTGGACGGAGCCGGATCCGGCGTACGAGCGGGCGGTGTCGGAGTTCGTCGCCGCCGGTCCGGGCGACGGGTCGGGCGTGGCCCGGACGCTGATCGCCGAGTTCGCGGACGCGCTCGCCCCGCATGTGCGGGCCCAGGTGCTGGGGGCCGCGCTGGTGCATCTGACGATGCCGGGCGTGCCGGATCTCTACCAGGGCACGGAGAGCGAGTACCTGGCCCTGGTCGACCCGGACAACCGGCGGCCGTTCCGGCGGCCCGAGGTACCGGACGAGAAGCAGGCGCTGACGGCCCTCGCGCTGGGGCTGCGGCGCGAACTGCCGGACGTGTTCGGCGCGTCGGGTACGTACGCGCCGCTGGCGGCCGACGGCCCGGCCGCCTCCCATCTGCACGCGTTCCACCGGTCCGGCGAGGTGGTCACGGCGGTGACGCGGCTGTCGCTGCGGCTGGCCGACGGCGGCGGCTGGCGGGACACGGTGCTGGAGCTGCCCGCCGACGGGCCCTGGCGGGATCTGCTGTCGGCCACACCCGGCCGGGAGTTCCCGGGCGGCGCGGTGGCGGCGGCGGAGCTGTTCGCCGAGCGGCCGGTGGCGCTGCTGCGGCGGGTGCGGGACTGACGACCACCGGGGGTCATGGCCCCGGCGGTCAGGACGGGCGTACGAGCAGGGTGCGCGGGCCCCGGGTCAGCAGGCCGCCCGCCGCCGGGCGGAAGCCCTCGGCCCAGCGGATGCCGGGCATCGCCGTCAGCAGGGCGCGCAGACCGTGTTCGGCCTCCAGCCGGCCGAGGAGGGCGGCGGGGCAGCCGGCCGGGCCGATGAGCAGCGGGTCGGCGTCGGTGCGCAGCGGGTCGAACCGGTCGGGTGCGCCGAACCGGGCCGGGTCGCGGCCGGCCGCGCCGATGAGGCAGGCGACGGGCGCGTCGGCGGGGAGCGTGCCGCCGCTGACGGTCACCTCGGTACGGGTGCGGCGCAGCACGATCTGGACGGGCGGATCGCGGCGCAGCGTCTCGGTCCAGGCCCGCCCCAGCAGCGTCCCGGGCCCCGCTCCGGTGCCGGGTCCGGCCGTCGCGGCGGCCAGCAGGTCGGGGTCGTCCAGCATGTTCGCCAGGAACGAGGCGAGTGCGTGTTCGCGCAGTGCGGTGGGCCCGGTGCAGTCGTCGGCCGCCCCGCCGGTCCGCCGCTGGTGGGCGTGGCGGGGCAGCGTGCTCAGGTCCGGGTAGGAGAGCCCGGCCGCCGCCGCGGCGGCCCCGGCGGGCAGCCACCGGCAGAAGTCGGCGACCAGGTCCGCCCGCTCGCGGCCGGCGATCCGGCGGGCCAGGACGTACGCGGTCCGCTCGACGGCGGGTGCGGCGGCGCTCCACGGCACGGTGGACGGACCGCAGACCAGGCTGCCCCGGCAGAGGCCGAGCGGGACGGGGGCCCGGCCGCGCGGGGCGCCGTCGTGCGGGTAGCCGGTGAACCGGGGGTCGGTGAGGGCCTGGGCCACGTCCATGTAGCGGCTCAGCAGCCAGGCGCCTAGGCCAGGGTCGTAGCCGAGGGGGTAGTCGGTGCGCAGCAGGCGGTAGAGGCGCAGCCGGTACGGATCCGTCGTGGCCCCCGGCGTCAGCAGTCCCGGCCGGCCGCCCGCGAGCCGGTGCGGACGGCGGGCGGCGGGCAGGGATTCGGGGCGTTCGACAGACATCTCGCACCCCCTGGAATTCGGTGCGCCGGCTACCGGCGCGCGTTCTCCCAGGGGACCACCGCCGGGTGCGCGCCGCAGTCGGCGTACGCCCGTTCGGGTGAGGCGGCGGTGGGGTGCGGCGGGCGTATCCCGGTGACCGGCAGGGTGGCGAGCAGTTCGGTGAAGGCGGCCGCCGCCCCGGTCAGGGGGACGCGGGAGAAGACGGCGAGGGCGCGCAGCCAGGGCGGGTCGACGCTCAGGACCGCGCAGTCCTCGCCGAGAGCGCCCCGGACGGTGTGGCCGGGTGCGGTGGAGACGCCGACCCCGGCCGCCGCCATCCGGATCGCGGTCGAGGTGTGCTCGGTCCGCACGGCCGTACGCGGTTCGAAGCCCGCCGCGCCGCAGATGCCGTCGAGGAAGGGGCGGCCGTCGACGACCGGTTCCATCGCGCACCGCACCCAGGCCCGGTCGGCGAGCTCGTGCAGGGCGACCGAGGAGCGCCCGGCCAGCGGGTCGTCGAACGGCACGACAAGCACGATCTCCTCCTCGCCCACCGGGACGAGGGGCCCGCTCCACCGCTCCGGGACCGGCCCCAGGGCGAGGTCGGCGATGCCGCGTTCCACCTGGTCCGCCAGGGCGTCGGCGCTGGCGTACTCGTGGAGGACCAGGCAGACGCCCGGATGGGCGCGCCGCCAGTGCGCGAAGACGTCGGGCAGGACGCCGACGGCCACCGAGTGCACGGTGGCGATGTGCAGTTCGCCGCCCTGCGCCCCGGCGGCCGCGCGGGCGGCACGGCGGGCCTGGGCGGCGCTGCGGACGGAGCGTTCGGCGTGCGGGAGGAAGGCCCGGCCCATCGGGGTGAGCAGGACGCCGCGCGGCAGCCGCTCCAACAGCTCGCCGCCGACCGCCCGTTCCAGCGCCTTGATCTGGTGGGAGAGGGCGGGCTGGGTGACATGGAGGCGTTCGGCGGCACGGGTGAAGGAGGACTCCTCGACCACCGCGACGAAGTACTCCATCTGACGCAGGCTCATGAACCGCACCTCCTCATGGACTTCACCGGTCACCACGCCCACGTCCCATGAACGTTGTGCATCGACTCCACACGCATTCTGCCTTGGACGCATGACCGGGCCCCGGGCCAGGGTGGAGCCATGACGCGGACGAACACGGAGCAGGCGACGGACGTACTGGTGATCGGCGGCGGCACGGGGGGCTACTCCACGGCGTTGCGGGCCGCCGCCCTGGGGCTGAAGGTCGTGCTCGCCGAGCGGGACGCGATCGGCGGCACCTGTCTGCACCGCGGCTGCATCCCGAGCAAGGCGATGCTGCACGCGGCCGAGCTGGTCGACGGGATCGCCGAGGCCCGGGAGCGGTGGGGGGTGAAGGCGACGCTCGACTCGGTGGACTGGCCCGCCCTGGTCGCGACCCGGGACGACATCGTCGCCCGTAACCATCGGGGGGTCGAGGCGCAACTGGCCCGGGCCGGCGTGGAGGTGGTGCGGGGCAGTGCCGAGCTGACGGGCCCGCGCTCGGCCCGGATCGGCGGGTACGGGGAGGTCGTGGCCCGGCGGGGCGTGGTACTGGCGACCGGTTCGCGGCCGCGGATGCTGCCGGGGCAGGCGGTGGACGGGCGGCGGGTGGTGACGAGCGACGACGCCCTGGACGCACCGGGGCTGCCCGGGTCGGTGCTGGTGGTCGGCGGCGGGGCGATCGGTGTCGAGTACGCCTCGTTGCACCGGTCGATGGGGGCCGAGGTCACGTTGGTGGAGGCCGCCGACCGGCTGGTGCCGCTGGAGGACGCGGAGGTGTCGCGGCATCTGCTGCGGGGGCTCAGGAAGCGGGGCATCCGGGTGGAGGCGGGCGCGCGGCTGCTGGAGTGGGCGGTGGTGGACGAGGGGGTGCGGGCCGTCGTGCGGACCGCCCGGGGCGAGAGCGTCACGGTGGCGGCCGAGCGGCTGCTGGTCGCGGTCGGCCGGGAGCCGGTGACCGAGGGCCTGGGGCTCGCGGCGGCGGGGCTGACGACGGACGGGCGGGGCCATGTGGTGCCGGCCGACTGGTCGCGTCTCGAGACGGCGGTGCCGGGCGTCCATGTGGTGGGCGACCTGCTGCCGCCGCCCTCCCCGGGCCTGGCCCACGCCTCGTTCGCCGAGGGGCTGTTGGTCGCGGAGACGCTGGCCGGGCTGCGTACCGTCCCGGTCGACTACGCCGCCGTTCCCCGGGTCACGTACTCCTCGCCGCAGACCGCGGCGGTGGGGCTGACCGAGGCGCAGGCCCGGGACGCGGGGCACGACGTGGTGGTGAACACCCTGCCGCTGACCGCCGTGGCCAAGGGCATGGTGCACGGCCGGGGCGGCATGGTGAAGGTGGTCGCCGAGCGGGCGGGCCGGGTGCTGGGCGTCCATCTGGTCGGCCCGCAGGTCTCGGAGATGATCGCGGAGAGCCAGCTGGTGGTCGGCTGGGACGCGGAGCCCGCCGATGTGGCCCAGCACATCCACGCCCATCCGACGCTCTCCGAGGCGGTGGGCGAGGTGTTCCTGACGTTGGCCGGACGCGGGCTGCACCAGCAGCACTGACGCGCTGGCCGGGCGCGGGCCCGGGCGTCCCGGCGCGGGGTCAGCCGGGCGGGAGGCCGGGACCCTGCGGCGGGCGGCGGTCGGAGCCCTGCTCCGGGCGGCCGGGCCCGTTCGACGGGGGTTCGGGGG
>MUNB01000172.1 GCA_002154345.1 Streptomyces griseus | reverse complement strand
AGGCGGTGGGGCGGGTGGGGATCTCGTACGGCAGGGTCGCCGGGTCGATGGCGGGGTTGAGGTTCTCCAGGTTGATGTGGGGCGGGACGGTCCGGTGCTGGATGCTCAGGACGGTCTTGATCAGCCCGGCGATCCCGGCGGCGGATTCGGTGTGGCCGATGTTCGTCTTGACCGAGCCTACGTAGGCACGGGCGCCCGGGGCCCGTCCGATGGCCAGCGCGCGGGCCAGGGCGTTCGCCTCGATCGGGTCGCCGACCGGGGTCGAGGTGCCGTGCGCCTCCATGTACTGGAGGTCTCCGGGGGTGATGCCCGCCTCGGCGCAGACCCGGCGGATGAGGTCGACCTGGGCGTCGGCGTTGGGCACGGTGATGCCGTTGGTGTGGCCGTCCTGGTTGACGCCGCTGCCGGCGATCACCGCGTGGATCCGGTCCCCGTCCCGTACGGCGTCGTCCAGGCGTTTCAGCGCGACCAGGCCGACGCCTTCGGCCCGTACGTAACCGTCGGCGGCGGCGTCGAACGTACGGGAGCGGCCCTCGGGCGAGAGGAATCCGCCCTTCGTCTCGGCGACGGTGTACTGCGGGGCCATGTGCAGCAGGGTGCCGCCGGCCAGTGCGAGGTCGCTCTCGCCGTTGTTCAGCGCCTGGCAGGCCAGGTGGACGGCGACCAGGGAGGAGCTGCACGCGGTGTCGATGGACAGGCTGGGGCCGCGGAAGTCGAAGCAGTACGAGATGCGGTTCGACACCATCGTCATCATGGTGCCGGTCGCGGTGTGGGCGGCCAGCGAGGTGAAGCCCAGGTCGGCGAATTGCAGGATCTTGTAGTCCAGGGTGAACGCGCCGACGTAGACGGCGACGTTGCCTCCGGCGAGGTCGGCGGGCCGCTGGCCACCGTCCTCCAGGGCCTCCCAGGCCACTTCGAGGAGCTTGCGCTGCTGCGGGTCCATGTGGTCGGCCTCGCGCGGGCTGATGCCGAAGAACGCGGGGTCGAACTCGTCGAAGCCGTCGATGTATCCGCCGCGGCCGCCGACGAGGCGCCCGGGTTTGTCGCGGAACCGGCTGCCGAGCGTACGGACGTCGTACCGGTCGGGCGGGGTGGGCGTGATGCAGTCCTTGCCCGCCATCAGATTGCGCCAGTACGTGCGGTGGTCCGAGGCGCCGCCGGGCAGGCGGCAGCCCATCCCGATGATCGCCACCTTGTTCCGTAACGCCCGGTTGTTCGCGTCGGCCATTCGAACTCCTCAAGTCGTGGTGGAGCGTCAGGGAGGCGGCGGTCATTCCGGGCCGGGGCCCGGTGCGGGTCTGCGTCGCCAGGGGTGCAGGAGGGCGGCGAGGATCTCGCCGGTGCCGGGGAAGGCCGTGGGGTCCTGGAGACCGACGGCGGTGGGTTCGCGGCCGGGGTACCAGGTGAAGGTGCCGAAGAGGTGGTCCCAGCACGACAGGTCGGAGCCGTAGTGGCCGGCTTCGGACAGATCGGTGCTGTGGTGCAGCCGGTGCTGCTCGGGGCCGGCCAGCAGATGGTTGAGCGGCCCGATGCGGACATCGATGTTGGCGTGGACGAAGTAGCCCTGGGCGGCGACGAAGAGTCCGGCCACCAGCACCGCGGGGCGGGAGAACCCGACGAGGGCCAGGGTCAGCTGGACGAGGCTCTGGGCCAGGACGATGTCCAGCACGTGGTTGACGCCGTTGTTGGCGACATTGACCTTCTCCGGCACGTGATGCACTCCATGCAGCCGCCAGAGGAGGGCGTTGCGGTGGCTCAGCCGGTGCACCAGATAACTGACGAGCGATCCGGCCAGGAGCGCCCCCGGGATCTCGACCCCGAGGTGACGGGTCGGCTCCTCCGGCGAGATCAGGCCGACGGCCAGCGCCACCAGCAGTTGCGCCAGACCGCTTCCGGCCATGGTGAGCAGGAAGTAGATGCCGTACCAGCGCCACTCGTCCTTTCCCGGGTGCCAGTTCCGGTCATAAGGAATCAGCCGTTCCAGGAGGGACAGGTAGGCGATGACCCCGACCAGGAAAAGGGGGCTGACCCACGCCGGATCCCATTTCAGCCACAACGCGGCCGCACCCACGGAGACGACCGAGAGGAGGAGAACGGGGTAGGCGACGGAACAAAGGAACCGCGCAGGGGAATTACCGGCCCGCCCCTTCCGCCCGACCGGAAAGCCGGCCGGAAAGCCAACCGAAAAGTCGGCCGAATAGATTTCGCCATCGGTGGAGCGTTCGCGCTCGTCCATCCGTGACCCTCCGCAAGTGAAAGTGCTGGGGAGAGAGACTCATCGCATCGCATCAGCGCAGGCCGGAGCAGCCTGGCGAGTAGCAGGAAGCCCGGGTGGCGACCATGACCCCCGCGCTGGCGACTTTCAGACACCCGGCCCGATGACATTCGGCCGTGGCGTGAACTGATGCCCCCGACCCCATCAGCCCAGATCATCTATTTCCCGTTCCCACGGCTTTAATCACGACCGAAGCGCAGAAATTGTGCGGCGCATTTATCTACGGCAGGAATACGGGGAGGATCGCACAAGCGGATCGCGCGACCGAGGCGGGTTCATATGTGCGAGCAATTCCTTCATAGGATCATCGCTACACCGAAATACGGCGCATTCCGATGCGCCGGTGCCTGATGCCTCACGCTCTGGAGTGATGTCTCACGCTCGGGCGTGCGTCCGGGCGGGGAGCGGTGCGCCCGCGCGGAAGCCGCACCACGAAAGCGCCCCCGACCGGCCCCACGCCTTCCGCCGGAGGACACCGGCCTGCGATGATCACCGCGGATCCGGCGCGGTCCGGTGGCGCGGCCCGGCGACAGAACCGGCAGCGCATCAGCGAATCGAGGAGTCTCCTTGTCGTACGACGTCGGCGCGGTGCGCGCACAGTTCCCCGCCCTGCGGTCCGGTACGGCGCACTTCGACGGACCGGGCGGCACCCAGACCCCGGCCTCCGTCATCGCCGCGATCGGCGAGGCGATGAGCCGCCCCCTGTCGATCCGCGGCGCCGCCCTGCCCGGGGAGGTGAACGCGGAGGAGATCGTCCTCGGGTTCCGGCAGGCGATGGCGGATCTGCTGAGCGCGGACCCGGGCGGGATCGTGTACGGCCGCAGCGCCACCCAGCTCACCTACGACTTCTCGCGGACCCTGTCCGGATCCTGGAACCCGGGTGACGAGGTGGTGGTCAGCCGGCTGGACCACGATGCCAACATCCGCCCGTGGGTGCGGGCGGCCGAACGCGCCGGGGCGGTGGTGCGGTGGGCGGACTTCGACCCGGCGACCGGCGAGCTGCCCCCGGAGACCATCGGCGCGCAGCTCACCGAACGGACCCGGCTGGTCGCGGTGACCGGCGCGTCCAACCTCATCGGCACCCGGCCCGACATCCCGGCCGTCGCCGGACTCGTCCACCGGGCCGGTGCGCTGTTGTACGTGGACGGGGTCCATCTCACCGCGCACCACACGGTGGATGTGGAGCGGCTCGGGGCGGACTTCTTCGTCTGCTCCCCGTACAAGTTCTTCGGCCCCCATCACGGGGTGCTCGCCGCCCGGCCCGACCTGCTCGACACCCTGCGCCCGGACAAGCTGGCCCCGTCCACCGACGCCGTACCGGAGCGCTTCGAACTCGGCACCCTGCCCTACGAGTCGATGGCGGGCACCCGCGCGGCGGTGGACTTCCTCGCGAGCCTGGGCGCCGGCGCCGATGCCGGTGCCGGCGCCGGACGTCGTGAGCGGCTGCGGTCGGCGTACGCGGCGATCGACGCGCACGAGACGGCGCTGCGGGTGTACATCGAGAAGGCGGTGCGCGAACTGGGCGGGGTGACGGTGCGTTCCCGGGCCGCCGAACGCACCCCCACCCTGCTGCTCACCTTCGAGGGCCGGGACGCGGCGGACGCCTACCGCGCTCTCGCCCGCTCCGGCGTGCACGCACCCGCCGGCTCCTTCTACGCCCTGGAGGCCTCCCGCCACCTGGGGCTCGGTGACAGCGGCGGTCTGCGCGTCGGCCTGTCCGCGTACAACGACATGGACGACGTGGAGCGGCTTCTGACGGGGCTGTCGGACTTCCTGCGGTGAGGGCGGGCTGATACGGCGACACGCCGGATCGAGCCGAGCCGGCGGGTACGGCGGACACGGTCACCGCGCGCCGAGCGCGGCCAGTACGTCCACCGCGTCGGCCAGCCCGGCCGGATGCCGGGTCCCCGGCGGCGGCTCCCCGGCCCAGCCGGGCCCGGCCACCAGGACGACGGGCCGCCTGCGCGCGCCCCGTACGCCCCACTCGATCGCCGACACCCGGGCCACGAGCGAGCGGCTCGCCGTGCTGCGGGACTGCGCCCAGAGCACCACCGCCGCGGGGCCGGTGCGCCGTACCGCCTCCTCCAACGCCCCGGCGGGCAGGGCGGCGCCGAACATCCGGACCGGCACGGCCTGTTGGGCGAGGGTGGCGGCGAGCGCCTCCAGGGCCAGCGTATGGGTCTCGCCGGGCACACAGGCCAGCAGGGAGACGCCCGCGCCGGGGGCGGCCGGCCGCGCGGCCGAGAACGCGCGCAGCGCACCGGAGACATGCCACGACAGCAGGTGCTCGACTTCGACGTACCGCTCCCCCGCGGTCTCCCACTTGCGGCCCACCGCGTGCAGCGTCGGCATCATCACCTCGTCCCACGCGGCCGGCAGTCCGTAGCGGTCGAGCACCGCGGTGAGCAGCTCGTCCATGGCCGGCGCGTCCAGCCGGACCGCCGCCCGGGCCAGGCCGCGGCACTCCCGGCGGGCCCTGCCGAGCGGAAGCGGTCCGGGGGCCCGGGAGGCGCGCCCGGAGCGTGGCACGGGCGCGTCGCGGGAGGTTCCGGCCAGGACGGTGCGGGCGGCCTCGGCCGGTGGCAGACCCGCGCTCGTCAGACGGCACATGTCCCGCAGCGCCGCGATGTCCGCCCCGGTCCAGCGTCGGTGCCTGCCGCCCTCCCGGGCGGCCGGGCCGATGCCGTAGCGGCGGTCCCACGAGCGCAGCGTCGTCGGCGCGACGCCCAGCAGACGGGCCACCGCACCGGTGGTCAGGCCCCCGCTCGCCGGGTCCGCCGCAGGGATCGTCACTGGGTCCATAAATCCACCATACGACGCAAAAGCGACGCATGTTGCCCGGTGCGTCGCCGCGCTGTTCGCTGAGTACATCCGGGCCGGGAACAACAGGAACGAGAGGCGACGGTCATGAAACTGAGCGACGAACTCCCCGTCGATCACCGGCTGGCGAGGGTGTACCGGATCGGTGCGGGCCTCTGCGGCACCATCCTGCTCGCCTTCGGCATCCTCGGCTTCACGCAGCAGCTGGGCTTCTTCGACACCAGCGGCGACCGTATCGCCGGACTGTCGTCCAACGGCCTGCTGAGCCTGATCTCGGTGGTCGTCGGCGTGCTGCTGATCGCCGGGGCCGCGGTGGGCGGCAACGTCGCGTCCACGCTGAACATGGCGATCGGCACGCTCTTCCTGCTGAGCGGCTTCGCCCACCTCTTCATCCTGGACCGGCCCGCGAACATCCTGGACTTCGGGATGCCGAATGTGGTCTTCAGCTTCGTGATGGGGCTGCTGATCCTCGTGTTCGGGATGTACGGGCGGGTGACCGGCGGTCTGCCGCACGACAACCCGTACTGGCGGCACCGCCACCCGGAACAGGCGGCCCGCGAGTCCCGCCGGACGCGCGTTCAGACCTTGCGATAGCGGGCGTTCGCCCAGGAGAACACTCCGAAGGCCACCAGTCCGAGGGCGATGACCGCCAGGAGCCACGGCCCCGCCGGGGTGTCCGTGAAGGAGCGCAGGGTGTCGTCCATGCCCTTGGACCGGTCCGGCCGGTGCTCGATCGCGGCGGCCACGGCGAAGCCGCCCGCCGTGGCGAAGACGGTGCCCCGCGCCGTACCGCCGAACACTCCGGCGACGTCGACGGCGCGGCGGGTCCGCCGGGACATCTCCGACATCTTCAGGTGCTTGTGGAACTTCCGCAGGAGCGCCCGGACCGCGATCCAGAGACCGGCGCACGCCACCGCGGCCCCCGCGACGCCGACGATCCACTGGCCGCCGGGCCAGCCCAGCGCCTTGGCGGTGACGTCCTGCGACTGCTGGTCCGACGACCCGCCGCCGCTGCCCGAGTCACCGGCGGCGAAGGACAGCACGGAGTAGGCCACGAAGCCGTAGAAGACGCAGCGGCCCGCCGCCATGGCCCGCTTGGCGGGCTTGCGCCCATCGGGCCCGGCCTGGCCGAACAGCGCCTCCGACAGCCGCCAGAGCGCCATCCCCACCAGGGCGATGCCGAGCGCCCAGAGCAGGACCTTCCCGAAGGGCTTCTCGGCTATCTCCGCGATCGCGCCGCCCCGGTCGGCCTGTTGCCCGCCGCCGGTGAACGCGATCCGCAGGGCGAGGACGCCCACGAGGACGTAGATCACCCCACGGGCCCCGAACCCGGCACGGGCCCCTGCCTCGACCGCGGTGCTGTTCGCGGCCCGCTTGGCCCGGCCGCGTCCCTGCGCTGCTACTGAACGGGTATTCATGTCATTCCGGTTGCCCCGGTCGGGCGGATCGACGCAGAAACGACGCGACGCGCGGTGCGGACCGGTGCGCGGCAGCGTGGTGGTGACGGAGAAGACCACCCCCCGCTCGCCGGAGGAGACATCATGACGATCAACCGTCTGCAGCGCACCGCGGCGGCCGCCGCGGCACTCGCCTTTCCCGCCTCTCTGGCGTTCTTCGCTCCGCAGGCCCAGGCCGTGGCTCCCGCCGAACCGTACGGCCCCGCCTGCTCCTCCGTGCCCGCGGAGGGCGCGGGCAGCCTGGAGGGCATGGCGAAGGACCCGGTGGCCACCGCCGCGTCCAACAACCCCGAACTCTCCACCCTTGTCAGCGCGGTGGAGAAGGCAGGCCTGGTCGACACCCTGAACAACGCGAAGGACATCACGGTGTTCGCGCCGACCAACGACGCCTTCGACAAGATCCCGAAGGCGGATCTGGAGGCGCTGCTCAACGACAAGGCGGAGCTCACCAAGGTGCTGACGTACCACGTGGTGGGCGAGAAGATCACGACCCAGCAGCTGGAGGACGGCTCCATCAAGACACTGGAAGGGAGCGACCTCACGACGAAGGGCTCCGGCACCGCGTTCACGGTGAACGACAGCTCGAAGATCGTCTGCGGTGATGTGCCGACGGCCAACGCCACGGTCAACCTGGTCGACACGGTGCTCATGCCGCCGTCGTCGTGACGGTCCGGGCACGGTCGACGGGCGGAGGTTCTATACGCTGAGGGCGTGACCAGCGCCGACGACCGACCGACCCGCAGCGGCGCCTCGGAACCCGAGGCGCCGCTCGCGGACCTTCACGCGTTCGCGGTCGAGCTCCGCCGGATGAACGGCGAGATCAACCGGATGACCCACGGTTTCGCGGCGAGCCAGCAGCTGCACCCCACGGACGTGAGCGCGCTCGCCGCCATCCTCGACGCCCCGGCGCCCCTGACACCGGGGGCGCTGCGCGAGCATCTGGGCCTCACCTCCGGCGCGGTGACGGCCTGTCTGGACCGGCTGGAACGGGCCGGGCACATCCGGCGGGCCCGGGAGAGCGCCGACCGCCGGGTGGTGCACGTGTACTACGAGGCGAGCGCCCGGACGGCCGCGCGCGACTACTTCATGCCGCTCGCCGAGGCCACGGCGCGGGCCAGGGCGCGCTTCAGCGAGACGGAGCTGACGACCGTCCTGCACTTCCTCACCGCCATGAACGAGGAGCTGGGAGAGCTTCCCCCGGCGCGTCGCTGAGCCTTTCCCCGGCCGGGCGGGTCCATGGGGACGGGCCGCCGGACCACCCCCCGCGATGTCCCCGCGAGCAGTCCCGTAATGTATTTCAATGATTGAGATTGTTAACCACTGAGATATCTCCACCCCCGGGAGAGACATGTCCACCCCTGCACGGTCGATCCGCTGGCTGATCCCCGTCGTCCTGCTCATCGCGTGGCTCGGCATCGGCGGCGGGCTGGGCCCGTTCGCCGGAAAGCTCGGCGAGGTCGCCACCAACGATCAGGCCGCCTTCCTGCCCCAGAACGCCGAGTCCACCCAGGTCATCGAAGCGCAGAAGGCGTTCCAGCAGAACGAGACCCTGCCTGCCATCGTCGTCTGGACGTCGGCGGAGAAGGACGATCCGGTGAGCGACGAGCAGCGGGAGGCCGCCACCGGCGCCCTCGCCTCGCTCGCCGGGAGTGACGGCGTCGTCGGAGCACCGTCCCCCGCCCTGCCCTCGGAGGACGGCCTCGCACTCCAGGGCATCGTGCAGCTGAGCCCCGGTCTCGGGGACGAACTGCCCACGGTGCTGGAGAGGATCGACGAGGCCGGCGCGTCCGTACCCGGCACGACGGTCCAGCTGGCGGGGCCGGCCGCCAGTCAGGCCGACCTGTCCGACGCCTTCGCGGGCATCGACGGGCTGCTGCTCGGGGTCGCCCTGATCACGGTGCTCGTCATCCTGCTGCTGGTCTACCGCAGCGTGCTGCTGCCCTTCGTGATCATCCTCGGCGCGGTGTTCGCACTCGCCCTGTCCTGTGCGATCGTCTACGTCCTCGCCGACCACGACATCGTGCGCGTGGACGGTCAGGTGCAGGGCATTCTGTCGATCCTGGTGATCGGCGCGGCGACGGACTACGCGCTGCTGCTCACGGCCCGGTTCCGGGAGGAACTCGCCGTCCACGGCGACCGGTTCGTCGCGATGCGCATCGCCCTGCGCGAGTCCTTCGGTCCGATCACGGCCAGCGCCGCGACGGTGGCGGCCGGCCTGCTCGCCCTGCTGCTCAGCGACCTCACCAACAACAGGGCCCTCGGTCCGGTGGGCGCGATCGGCATCGTCTGCTCGGTCCTGAGCGCTCTCACCTTCCTGCCCGCCGCCCTGGTGCTGCTGGGCCGCAAGGCCTACTGGCCGGCGAAGCCCAAGCCCGCCGACGACCAGGTGTCCGGCGGCCACGGCATCTGGCACAAGGTCGCGGCCCTCGTCGACCGGGCGCCCCGCAAGGTGTGGGCGATCACCCTGGCGGCCCTGATCGCCTGTGCCGCGTTCGCCCCCACGCTCACCTCCAAGGGGGTTCCGCTGGACGAGATCTTCGTCAACGACGCGCCGTCCGTGGCCGCCCAGGAGACGCTGAGCGAGCACTTCCCCGGCGGTTCGGGCAATCCGGCGGTGATCATCGCCGCGGCGGACCGTCTGCCGGAGGTCACCGAGGCCGCCGAGCGCACCGAAGGAGTGGCCTCCGTCGCACCGGTGAGCGCGAGCGGGCGGCCGGGCGGCGAGCCCCTCGTGGTCGACGGCAAGGTCCGTATCGACGCGACCCTGGAGGACGCGGCGGACAGTGACGGAGCCAAGGAGGCGGTGGCCGAGCTGCGCACCGCGGTCCACGCGGTGCCCGGATCGGACGCCCTGGTCGGCGGCTACACCGCCCAGCAGTACGACACCCAGCGCACGGCGGAGGACGACCGCATGCTGATCGTGCCGGTGGTGCTGGTCATCATCCTGGTGATCCTGGTCTTCCTCCTGCGGTCACTGCTGATGCCGGTGCTGCTCGTGGCGACCGTGGCACTGAACTTCCTCGCCACGCTGGGCATCTCCTCGCTGGTCTTCACCCATGTGTTCGGCTTCAGCGGCACGGATTCGTCGGTTCCGCTGTACGGGTTCGTGTTCCTGGTCGCCCTGGGCGTCGACTACAACATCTTCCTGATGTCCCGGGTCCGGGAGGAGTCGCTGCGGCACGGCACCAGGGAGGGCATCCTGCGCGGGCTGACCACGACCGGCGGGGTCATCACCTCGGCGGGCGTCGTCCTGGCGGCCACGTTCGCCGCGCTGGGGGTGATCCCGCTGGCGTTCCTGCTCCAGATCGCGTTCATCGTGGCGTTCGGCGTCCTGCTGGACACGCTGGTCGTCCGGTCGCTCCTCGTCCCGGCGCTGGTGCGGGACATCGGGCCGAAGGCGTGGTGGCCGGGGGCGCTGAGCCGCGAGACACGCTGAGGGGTGCCGTCCGGATCGGTCCCTAGGGTCGGCGCAGCGCGTCCCCCGGGGCCCAGCCCGGGTCCCGGTAGGCCGCCAGGGCCCAGATGACGAAGATGTCCAGGGCGATGACGATCACCGACCAGAGGGGCGCGTACGGCAGGAAGAGGAAGTGCGCGAAGAGGTTCAGGGAGGCGAACACGATGCCGGTCACCCGCGCCCAGCCCGCCCC
>MUNB01000171.1 GCA_002154345.1 Streptomyces griseus | reverse complement strand
GGCGCGGTCCCGCCACTGTGAGCACGGCCGCCACCACCGGCCGGGCGAGTCAGGAACTCCCTTCCCCGAGCGCCCGGTTCACGAGCCGGGCCGCAGCGCCCGGTTCGCGCCGGACGCGGGGAGACCCCTCCGACACCGCCCGGGGCGTGGACACCCCGAGGAAGGCCTGACGCAGCATGATCCTGCTCCTGTCGACGTCCGACACCGACCTCCTGAGCGCCCGCGCTTCCGAGGGCCCCGTCAGCTATCGCTACGCCAACCCCTCCCGCGTCGACCTCGACGGACTGCCGGAGCTGCTGGACGGCGTCGACCTCGTCGTCGTACGCCTCCTCGGCGGCGTCCGGGCGTGGCAGGAAGGGCTCGACGCCGTGCTGGCCACCGGGCGGCCGGTCGTCGTGCTGACCGGTGAGCAGGCCCCGGACGCCCAGCTGATGGCCGCGTCCACCGTGCCGATCGGGATCGCCGCCGAGGCGCACGCCTACCTCGCGCACGGCGGGCCCGCCAACCTGGAGCAGCTGGGGCGGTTCCTCTCCGACACCGTGCTGCTGACCGGCCACGGCTTCGAGCCGCCCGCCCCGGCCCCCGCGTGGGGCCCGCTGGAGCGGCGGGCCCGTGAGCTGCCCGAGGGTGCGCCGACCGTCGCCGTCCTCTACTACCGCGCCCACCACATGAGCGGGAACACCGCGTTCGTGGAGGCGCTGTGCACGGCGGTGGAGGACGCTGGGGCCCGGCCGCTCCCGCTGTACGTCGCGTCCCTCCGTACGCCGGAGAACGACCTCATCGACGAACTCCGCACCGCCGACGCCATCGTGACCACCGTCCTCGCGGCGGGCGGCACCAAGCCCGCCGAGGCCTCCGCCGGCGGTGACGACGAGTCGTGGGACGCGGGCGCGCTGACCCAGCTCGACGTGCCGATCCTCCAGGCGCTCTGCCTCACCAGCCCGCGCAGCGCCTGGGAGGAGAACGACGAGGGCGTCTCCCCGCTCGACGCGGCCACCCAGATCGCGGTGCCGGAGTTCGACGGCCGCCTGATCACCGTTCCCTTCTCCTTCAAGGAGATCGACGAGGACGGGCTCCCGGCGTACGTCCCCGACGCCGAGCGCGCCGCCCGGGTCGCCGGCATCGCCGTCCGCCACGCGAAGCTCCGCACCCTCCCCAACGCGGAGAAGCGCATCGCGCTCGTGCTCTCCGCCTACCCGACCAAGCACTCCCGCATCGGCAACGCGGTCGGTCTCGACACGCCCGCCAGCGCCGTGGCGCTGCTGCGCCGGCTGCGCGCCGAGGGCTACGACTTCGGGCCCGAGGAGGAGATCCCGGGCCTGGTCTCCGGCGACGGCGACGAGCTGATCTACGCCCTCATCGACGCGGGCGGCCACGACCAGGAGTGGCTGACCGAGGAGCAGCTGGCGAAGAACCCGGTCCGGATCCCGGCCGCCGACTACCGCCGCTGGTTCGCCGAACTTCCGCGGGAACTGCGGGAGTCCGTGGAGGAGCACTGGGGCCCGGCCCCCGGCGAGATGTTCGTGGACCGCTCCGCCAACCCGGAGGGCGACATCGTCCTCGCGGCCCTGCGGCGCGGCAACCTCCTCATCCTCATCCAGCCGCCGCGCGGCTTCGGCGAGAACCCGATCGCGATCTACCACGACCCCGATCTGCCGCCCTCGCACCACTACTTGGCCGCCTACCGCTGGATCGCCGCCTCTGCCGAGGACAACGGCTTCGGCGCGGACGCGATGATCCACCTCGGCAAGCACGGCAACCTGGAGTGGCTGCCGGGCAAGAACGCGGGCCTTTCGGCCGCCTGTGGTCCGGACGCCGCCCTCGGCGATCTGCCGCTCGTCTACCCGTTCCTGGTGAACGACCCGGGCGAGGGCACCCAGGCCAAGCGGCGCGTCCACGCCACGCTGATCGACCACCTGGTGCCGCCGATGGCCCGCGCCGACAGCTACGGCGACATCGCGCGCCTGGAGCAACTCCTCGACGAGCACGCCCAGATCGCCGCGATGGACCCGGCGAAGCTGCCCGCGATCCGGGCGCAGATCTGGACGCTGATCCAGGCCGCGAAGCTCGACCACGACCTCGGGGTGGCGGACCGCCCGGAGGACGAGGGCTTCGACGACTTCATCATGCATCTGGACGGCTGGCTCTGCGAGATCAAGGACGTCCAGATCCGTGACGGTCTGCACGTCCTGGGCAACCCGCCCGCCGGGAACGACCGGGTCAACCTGGTCCTCGCGGTCCTCCGCGCCCGCCAGATCTGGGGCGGTACGGCATCGCTGCCGGGTCTGCGCGAGGCGCTGGGCCTGGACGAGTCGGCCGCCACCCGCACCGCGGCCGACGCGATCGAGGATCAGGCCCGCGCGCTGGTCCAGGCGATGGACGACGCCGACTGGGACCCGGCGGCGGTGGCGGTCGTGGCCGCCGGGCTGCCGGAAGCGGTGGCGGACATCCTCACCTTCGCCGCCACCGAGGTCGTGCCGCGCATGGCGGCGACAACGGACGAACTCACCCACGCGGTGCACGCGTTGAACGGCGGCTTCGTCCCGGCGGGCCCCTCCGGCTCCCCGCTGCGCGGCCTGGTCAACGTGCTGCCCACCGGCCGCAACTTCTACTCGGTGGACCCCAAGGCGGTTCCCTCGAAGCTGGCCTGGGAGACCGGCCAGGCACTGGCCGACTCCCTCCTGACCCGTTACCGCACCGACAACGGTGACTGGCCCACCTCGGTCGGCCTCTCCCTCTGGGGTACGAGCGCGATGCGCACGGCGGGCGACGACATCGCCGAAGCCTTCGCCCTGCTCGGCATCCGGCCCGTCTGGGACGACGCCTCGCGCCGCGTGACCGGCCTGGAGCCCATCCCGTACGAGGAGTTGGGCCGTCCCCGGATCGATGTGACGCTGCGCATCTCGGGCTTCTTCCGTGACGCGTTCCCGCACACGGTCGGGCTGCTCGACGACGCCGTACGGCTGGCCGCCTCGCTCGACGAGCCGGCCGAGCAGAACTACGTACGGGCGCACACCCAGGCGGACCTGGCCGAGCACGGCGACGAACGCCGGGCCACGACCAGGATCTTCGGCTCCCGCCCCGGTACGTACGGCGCGGGCCTCCTCCAGCTCATCGACTCCCGCGACTGGCGCACCGACGCCGACCTCGCCGAGGTCTACACGGTTTGGGGCGGTTACGCCTACGGCCGCGAGCTCGACGGCCGCCCGGCCCGTGAGGAGATGGAGAGCGCCTACAAGCGCATCGAGGTCGCCGCGAAGAACACCGACACCCGCGAGCACGACATCGCGGACTCCGACGACTACTTCCAGTACCACGGCGGCATGGTCGCCACCGTGCGCGCGCTCAAGGGCAAGGCCCCGGAGGCGTACATCGGCGACTCCACCCGCCCCGAGACCGTCCGCACGCGCACCCTGGTCGAGGAGACGTCCCGCGTCTTCCGCGCCCGGGTCGTCAACCCGAAGTGGATCGAGGCGATGCGCCGCCACGGTTACAAGGGCGCGTTCGAGCTGGCGGCCACGGTCGACTACCTCTTCGGGTACGACGCCACGACCGGTGTCGTCGCCGACTGGATGTACGACAAGCTCACCCAGACGTACGTACTCGACCCGGAGAACCGGCAGTTCCTCCAGGAGGCCAACCCCTGGGCCCTGCACGGCATCGCGGAACGCCTCCTGGAGGCCGAGTCGCGCGGCATGTGGGCCAAGCCGGACCCGGCGGTGCTGGACGCGCTGCGCCAGGTGTACCTGGAGACCGAAGGCAACCTGGAGGGCGAGGACTGACCCTCCTCGCCCTGCCGGGCCGCACGGCCTTTCTTCGTCCGGCACCTGCCCCGGATCGTCTCCGACCGGCACAATCACGGTCATGGGAACGACGGGGCGGGCGTCGGACGAGCAAAGCGCCGATGAGCTCAACGAACGTACGAGAAAAGACAGTTCGGCGACGGAAACGCTCGGTTCCGTCCTCCGCCTGGTGCTCGTCCCGGGCGTGACCGGCGCGGCGCTCGCGGCCCTCGTGGTCGGCGCGATCCTGGAGCGGGTGCCGCTCCTGCTCGCCGGGGGCGGCGCCCTCGTCCTGCTGATCCTCCTCGCCCTCCTCGGCGGCCGTCGGCGGGCCGCCCGCCGGAAGCCGCCGGTGACCAGGACCGCCCTCGCCCGGATCGAGGACCTGCGCGCCACGAGCGGCGAAACGGCCGACGTACCGGTGAAGTTCCGGCTGACCGTGGCCCCGGAACCGGAGGACGGCCGGCCCGCGTACCGGGTGAAGATCAGCCAGCAGATCAACCTCGTCGACATCCCCGCCTACCGGCCGCGCGGCATCGCGGTCGTGGAGTACCGCCCGGACGAGCCCTGGGAGGTGCGGATCGTCACCCGCCCGACCCCGGAGTGGAGCCGCCGGGCCGAGGAGGCGGAGATCGACTCCGCCCCGGAATCCACCCTGGTCAAAGACCCCGACGACGGGGGCGGCGCGTGGTGCCTGCTGGGCCTCCTCGCGCTGCTGGCGGGCGCGGCGCTGGTGGTGCTGCTGTTCCGGGCCGAGCTGTTCACGTCCGAGGACGGCGACACGGGAGCCTCGCCGAAGCCGTCGTCCACCACGTCCTCCTCCCGGACGTTCACCGTGTCCACCACGGTCTCCGGGCCCTCGTCCTCGATGCTGGCCCTCGGCCGGATGCGGGAGACGGCCACGCGACTGGAGGCCCGGGCGGGCACGTCGGACGTCACCGCGATCACCATCGAGGCGGGCCGTATGGAGATCCGCGGCGACTCCGCCCGCCCGCCCGGCGGGACGGTGCACCTCCAGCTGCTCCCGTACGAACTGTTCCCCGCCCTGGTCGGCGAGGCCCGCGAGACCCTGGGCGTACGCGACCCGACGTCCTGGCGGATCGACGTGACGCCGGGCACGGGGACGGGGACGGGCCCCCGGGTCCGGGTCACGGTGACCGGCGCCGAGGGCACCGCCCACCTGGACGCGGACGCCACGGCCCGGATCGTGGACCGGCGGCCGGTGGGGCAGACGGCCGACAGCGGCTGACGCGCTGGAGTGACGTACGGAGGTGGTCAGTTGAGGGCGATCATCAGCAGGATGCCGAGGATCCCGACGCCGACGACCCCGGCGAACGTGGGCACGAACCAGGTCTTGTAGAGCAGGTCGGAGAGGCCGGACGAGGACCGGGCGGCGTGCCCGCCCTGTGCCGTCCGCGCCGACGTCGGGGGCGCCGGGGCGACAGGAACCGCCGGGGGCGGCGCGGACGGCACAGGGCG
>MUNB01000170.1 GCA_002154345.1 Streptomyces griseus | reverse complement strand
GGCGTGGGCCATGGTCGCGGAGGCCAGGAACAGGGTGGCCGCGGACAGGATGACGGTCAGGCTGCGGCGCAGGGCGCGTCCGCGCGGGGTCGGCCGTACTGCGGGCATGGGGCTCCTTGAGGAGGGAGGAGGCGGGACGGGCGGGAGGAAGAGACGGTGGAGGACACGCGGTCACGCGTGGTCTCCACCGGTCTCATGTCATGGCGTCGCGGGCGGGTGTGGACTCAGCTGTCCTGCGCCGCGTTCATCAGGTCGAGCGCGCTGTGCTGGCAGCCGTTGCCCGTGCGGGTGAGCGGACCTGCCCAGTGGGCGCCGTACTGGTCGAGGCTGTTGCGGTTCTTCTCGTGCGCGGTGTCGGCCTGCCGGTCGAGATAGGCGCTGTACGGGCGGTCGGGGAGCGCCTTGTTGAGGATGCCGAGGCCCCTGGCGTAAGCACCCTTGAAGGAGTCACCGTCCGTGGTGCAGTCGGAGTCCGGCTCGTACGGCTCGTGGAGCGTTCCGCCGGGGTTGAGGTAGGAGGAGGTCGTGGAGGCGTCGGCCAGGGTGCGGGCGCTGTCCAGGAGCGACGCGTCGCCGGTGGCACGGTTGAGTTCGGCGAGGGCGGCCAGGACGACGCCCTGGTTGTACGTCCAGGTCGTGTCGCCGTTGTTGGAGCAGGTGCCGTCGGAGTTCTCGCTCAGGCCGTCGTTGATCGTGTTACCGGAGTTGATCATGCCGCTGCCCTTGAACCAGTTCCACCCGTCCTCGGCACGCCGGAGGTAGGTGGTGTCCCCGGCGATACGATTGTGGAGTGCGGCGCTGAGCTGGATGTACAGCTCGTTGGTGATCGCGTTCTTGTAGGGCTTGTCGGTCGCCCACTGCACCCCGCCGCCGCACGTGCCGGTCCAGTAGGCGGCCATGTGGTCGGCGTCCTTGCGCGCCGTGTCCAGGTAACGCCGCTCGCCGGTCAGGTCGTACGCGGCCACCCAGGCGAGGCCCCACCAACCCGTGTCGTCCAGGTAGGAGTTGGTGAAGTCGCCGCCCTCGGCACCGATGAGCTTCTCGTAGGTGTTCGAGATCGCGTACGTGTAACTGGGCATGTGGCTGATCCGGATGTTGTCGATCAGCGAGGTGAGCGCGGTGGCGGAGGTCCACCAGCCGGCGAACTTCCCCGAGTTCCGGTCGTAGTTCATCATCAGGGCCGTCGCCGCGGCCGTACTCCGGCTTCCGGCGTTCCAGTTGACACGGGCCCAGCCGGTGCAGGCGATCTCCGACCGGTCGCCCGCCTTTCCGCAGGCACGGAGCGCGCCGATGCCGCCGGTGTTCCAGTCGTCCACGTTGTACATCTGCGAGCGCCAGCCGGTGCGGCCGGAGGGCACGGCGGTGGCACCGAGCTTGCTGCCGGAGGCCCAGGTGCGGCCGCCGTCGAAGGAGCGGTCCAGCCAGGTCTCGTCGCCCGCCGCTCCGTCGTCGATGGAGGCCCAGCCCATGACATCGTTGTCGGAGAGATGAAGGGCGATGGAACGCCCATGGACGGAGGCATGGACGGGGACCCGGTCCGCGGTGGCGCTCGCCGGATCGCGGGCGTCGCAGTGCTTGTTGCAGACCTCTGCGGCCGCACCGGGCGCCGGTACCGCCGCGGACGCGGGGTTCGCCACGGCCGGGAGGGCTCCCAGCATGAGGACGGCGGCCAGGGAGGCCAGCAGGGCTGGCCCGAGGGATCTGAGAGGGGTTCTGGGGAGCATCGGGCTTCCTCTGATGAGTCCCGCGGGCGACGGGCGGAGGCCGCCCGTCGCCCGCGGAAGGGGTGGGGGGCTCGCCGCCAGAGAACCGGCGCGACCATCCGTCCGTCAAGGTCGCACCTGCCGGCCGAGAAGGAGATCAGCAGGTCAACAAAGCTCGCCCCACCACTATTTGGGACCGAGATTGGGCCCACGGGCCCAGCCCGCAAAGCACGGCCGACCCCCTCCCCCTCGGCACTGGCGCCAACTGTTCAAATTTGACTAGAGTGCATCGCATGACCGAGACGACGATCCCTCTGCTGCCCTGCCGGACCTCGCTGATCGAGACCGCCGTCGACTTCTACACCGCCCTGGGCTTCGAGACGACGTACCTGCAGAAGAGCCCGTACGCGTACGCCGTCGTCGAGCGGGGAGCGGTCGAACTCCAGCTGTACGGCATGAAGGACTACGACCCGGCGTCCTCCCACTCCGGGTGCTACGTCCTCACCGACGATGTGGACGGCCTGCATACGGCGTTCCGGGCGGGGCTCAAGGCGGCCTACGGGCGCGTCCCGACGCGGGGGCTGCCGCGCATCGGTCCGCTGAAGGACATGTCGTACGGGGTACGGCAGTTCCTGATGACCGACCCGACCGGCAACACGATCCGGATCGGCCAGGCGATCAGCGACGACCCGAGCCACCGGCCCGCCCCGAAGGAGACGTTCGCCCGCGCCCTGCACATGGCGGACCTCTTCGCGGACTCCAAGCAGGATCTGCCGGGCGCGGCGAAGATCATCGACCGGGTGCTGGGGCTGACGGACGAGCAGCCGACCCCGGTACAGCGCTTGCGGCTGCTCGTCCTGCGCGGGGACATCGCCCAGCGGATGGGCGAGGTGGAACGGGCGGCAGCGCTGCTGGAGGAAGCGGCGGCGGTCCGACTCGACGCGGATCAGCAGACCCTGGCGGGCGACGCGCTGGCCAGGCTGGCGGAGCTTCGGGGCTGAGACGGGGAGAGGGAGGGAAAGGACAGGAGAGGGGGGAAGGGAGGACGAGCCGGGCGTCGGCTAATTCGGTGGCCGGTCCCTCGGCCCCCTTGTTACGGTGCTCGCTCCTCGACCGCGGGCTCCGACCGCGGGTGACCTCTGGGCGTGAGCCCTGGAAAGCAGTTGATGTATGCCCCGGACAGTGACTCCGAGCCTCCCTCGTCGCGCCTGTGACGTCGGGGTGACCGGGCCTGACCGTCCGCGGCCGCCCTACACGGCCGACTGCTGACACCTCACGGCCGGCTGCCGTCCCGCAGCCGTCCGGCCCCGCTCCCCCGTACGTCCCTGACGCGAGGGGTGCTCGGTACTTCCCTGCTGCTTCGTTCCTCATCCTCGGCAAGGAGTATCCGGGTGTCTCACGACAACCCCCAGCACCGCTCAGGCATGTCCGCCTCATCATCCTCGATGTCCTCCCTGGACACCTTCACCTGCGTGCGCTGCGGACTGACCGTCGCCGCGTACGCGCCCGACGGCAGCCGGCGCAATCACTGCCCCAGCTGTCTGCACTCGCAGCACCTCGTCGACCACGTCGAGGGCGGCCGCTCCGACTGCGAGGGCCGGATGGCTCCGATCTCCATCGCGGTGCTGCGCACCGGCGACTGGATGGTCGTCCACCGCTGCACCCGGTGCGACGAGCTGACCTCGAACCCGGTCTGCGGGGACGACAACCAGCTGATCCTGATGCGGATGGCCGTACGTCCGCTGGCCCAGCCGCCCTTCCCGCTCGAAGCCTTCGGTGACCTGTGAACCGGGCGAACGGGAGGCTCCGATGACGCGGCGCAAGCCCCGGCGGGGATCAGGACGGCGTCCGCAGCGGGCCAAGGACGTGCTGCACGGACCGGCCGGGGCGCGCGGCGACGCGTTCCGGTGCGTCGGCTGCCGGCTCGACGTCCCGCTGGCGGCGCCGGGCACCGCCCACCGTAATCACTGCCCGTCCTGCCTGGTCAGCCTGCATGTGGATGGCCGGGTTCCGGGCGACCGGGCGGCGGGGTGCCGTGGGCGGATGGTGGCCCTGAGCCTGTCGGTGCGGCAGGACGGGGAGTGGATGCTCATCCACCACTGCCTCACCTGCGGACGGCTCAGCGCCAACCGCATCGCGGGCGACGACAACGCGCTGGCGCTCGTCCGGCTGGCGCTGCGACCGCTCGCGGACGCGGAGATCCCCGTCCGGGCGATGCTCGCGCTGTGATCCCGTGATCCCGTGATCCTGTGGCCGCCCGGTGACCGCCGGGCGGCCCTCGGACACCCCCGGCCCTCAGGTCACCCCGGGTCCTCGCCCGTCAGGCCGTCGACCGATTCCCGGATCAGGTCGGCGTGGCCGACATGGCGGGCGTACTCCTCGATGAGGTCCAGGAGGATACGGCGGAGGTTCGGGCGTTCGCCGTTGCGGGTGACGTACGCGCCGAGCTGGTCCAGGCCGCCGCCGGTGCTCAGCGCCTGGTCGACGACGGCCCGGGAGCGGGCCGCCGACTCCCGCCACAGCATGCGCAGTTGCTCGGGGGTGTCCTGGGCGGCGGTGCGGTAGGCCCAGTCGGGGTCGCTGTCCCAGTCGACCGTGTTCCAGGGCGCGCCGACCGGGGTGTCGAGCCAGAGGCGGGCGAAGTGACTGTCCTCGACGTGTGCCAGATGCTTGAGCAGGCCGCCCAGGGTGATGGTGGACGCACCGACCGTGGCCCGCAGCCCGGCCGCGTCCAGGCCCGAGGTCTTCCAGGCCAGCGTGGCCCGTTGGCGTTCCAGCGCGCCGAGGACGGCTGCCGCCTCCGTACCGGCGAGGGGAGGTTCGGGCCAGGCTTCCGCTGCGTCGCTCTGCGTCATGGCGGCAGATCCTAACGAACGGCGGGAAAGCGGAATGGGGCCCGGCCTCGCGGCCGGACCCCCCTCGCTTTCCCCTCCCGTCGGGCCTTCCCGTTCCCCCCGGACCCCTCCCCGGAAGTCCCGACGCCATGTGTGACACGGGAGGGTACGCAAAGGTTGCAGCCCTTTACGATCTCTTTACTTTTGGTGGTGTGCGGGGCTCTCAGCAGGCATGTCGCACATAGCGGTCCGCCACTTCCGCCAGCGCTTCCGCGCCGTCGCGGGCCCACAGCGCCTCGTTGAAGATCTCCACCTCGATCGGCCCGTCGAACCCGGCGTCCTCCACCCAGCGGCGGAACGCGCGGAAGTCCACGCTTCCGTCGCCCAGTTGGCCCCGGCCCAGCAGCACTCCCGCCGGGAGCGGGGTGATCCAGTCGGCCAGCTGGAAGGAGTGGATGCGGCCGCCCGCACCCGCGCGGGCGATCTGCGCGGGCGCTTGGTCGTCCCACCAGAGGTGGTAGGTGTCGACGACCACCCCGACCTGCTCGGCCGGGAAGCGTTCCGCGAGGTCCAGGGCCTGGGCGAGGGTGGAGACCACGCAGCGGTCGGCGGCGTACATCGGGTGCAGCGGTTCGATCGCCAGGCGTACGTCGCGGGCCGCCGCGTACGGGGCCAGTTCCGCCAGCGCCTCGCCCACCCGCTCGCGGGCCCCGTGGAGGTCGCGGCTGCCGGGCGGGAGGCCGCCGGAGACCAGGACCAGGGTGTCGGTGGACAGGGCCGCCGCCTCGTCGATCGCCGCCCGGTTGTCGTCCAGGGCGCGGGCGCGTTCGGCCGGGTCGAGGGCGGTGAAGAAGCCGCCCCGGCAGAGGCTGGTGACCTCGATCCCGGCGTCGGCGAGCAGCCGTGCCGTGCGCTCGACGCCGTACTCCTGCACCGGGGCCCGCCACAGGCCCACCTTGTCGATGCCCGCCTTGACGCAGCCCTCGGCCAGATCGGGCAACGACCACTGCTTGAGCGTTTCCTGATTGATGCTCAGGCGGGACAGGTCGCCGCCGCCGTCGTCGTTCGTCATCGTGCGCCTCCGTGGACCACCAGCAGGGCCCGCATACGGTGTTCGGCCAGCTCCGGGTCCGGGAACAGGCCCAGCCTGTCCGCCAGTTCGTACGCCTTCGCCAGATGCGGCAGCGAGCGGGCCGACTGGAGGCCGCCCACCATCGTGAAGTGGTCCTGGTGGCCGGCCAGCCAGGCCAGGAACACCACACCCGTCTTGTAGAAGCGGGTGGGCCGCTGGAAGAGGTGGCGGGAGAGTTCGACCGTGGGGTCGAGGAGGGCCCGGAAGCCGTCCACGTCACCCGTGTCCAGGACCCGTACCGCGTGTGCCGCCAAGGGTCCCAGCGGGTCGAAGATGCCCAACAGGGCGTGGCTGAAGCCGCGTTCGTCGCCCGCGATCAGCTCCGGGTAGTTGAAGTCGTCGCCCGTGTAGCAGCGCACCCCGCCCGGGAGGCGGCGGCGGACGTCGATCTCGCGGGCCGGGTCCAGGAGGGAGATCTTGATGCCGTCGACCTTGTCCGGGTGCTCGGCGATCACCTTCAGGAAGGTGTCCGTGGCCGCGTCCAGGTCGGAGCTGCCCCAGTAGCCCTCCAGGGCCGGGTCGAACATCGGGCCCAGCCAGTGCAGGATCACCGGTTCGGACGCCTGGCGCAGCAGGTGGGCGTAGGTGGCGAGGTAGTCCTCCGGGCCGCTCGCCGCCCGGGCCAGCGCGCGGGAGGCCATGAGGATCGGCTGGACGCCGTGTTCCTCGGCCAGGGCCAGTTGCTCCTCGTACGCGGCCCTTACCTCGGCCAGGGTGGGCGCGGCGCCGTCGTCGGGCAACTGGTCGGTGCCGACGCCGCAGGCGATCCGGCCGCCCACCGCCTTCGCCTCGACGGCCGAGCGGCGGATCAGTTCGGCCGCGCCCGCCCAGTCCAGGCCCATCCCGCGCTGCGCGGTGTCCATGGCCTCCGCGACGCCCAGGCCGTGCGCCCACAGATGGCGGCGGAAGGCGAGCGTGGACTCCCAGTCGACGGCCGCCGGGTCGCCGGGGGCGATGTCGGCGTACGGGTCGGCGACCACATGGGCGGCCGAGAAGACCGTGCGGGAGGCGGGGGCCGTCGCGCCCGGCGCGAGGTCGAGCGGGGTGGTGCGAGGCGTGTAGGGGCCCTGCGGGAGGTGGATGGTCGTCATGGCAGCGTCCTCCGACCGCGCGGCGCGCCGGTCGCGCGGGTCACAGGGTCAGCTCCGGGATGTCGAAACGGCGGCCCTCGGCGGACGACTTCAGGCCCAGCTCGGCGAGTTGGACGCCCCGGGCGCCGGCCAGCAGGTCCCAGGTGTACGGGGTGTCCAGGGCCACGTGGCGCAGGAACAGCTCCCACTGCGCCTTGAAGCCGTTGTCGAACTCCTGGTTGTCCGGGATCTCCTGCCACTGGTCGCGGAACGACTCGGTGACCGGGAGGTCCGGGTTCCAGACCGGCTTCGGGGTCGCCGAGCGGTGCTGGACACGGCAGTTGCGCAGGCCGGCGACGGCGGAGCCGTGCGTGCCGTCGACCTGGAACTCCACCAGCTCGTCGCGGTTGACCCGGACCGTCCAGGAGGAGTTGATCTGCGCGACCGCCCCGCCCGCCAGCTGGAAGATGCCGTACGCGGCGTCGTCGGCGGTCGCCTCGTACGGCTTGCCCTGCTCGTCCCAGCGCCGCGGAACATGCGTGTGCACCTGGGCCGTTACGGAGGTGACCTGGCCGAACAGCTCGTGGAGCACGTACTCCCAGTGCGGGAACATGTCGACGACGATGCCGCCGCCGTCCTCCGCGCGGTAGTTCCACGAGGGTCGCTGGGCCTCCTGCCAGTCGCCCTCGAAGACCCAGTAGCCGAACTCCCCGCGCACGGACAGGATCTCGCCGAAGAAGCCGCCGTCGATCAGACGCTTCAGCTTGCGCAGGCCCGGCAGGAAGATCTTGTCCTGGACGACACCGTGCTTGATGCCGGCGTCGCGCGCGAGCCGCGCCAGGTCGAGGGCGCCCTCGACGTCCGTGGCGGTCGGCTTCTCGGTGTAGACGTGCTTGCCCGCGGCGATGGCCTTCTTGATCGCCTCCACCCGGGCCGAGGTGACCTGGGCGTCGAAGTAGATCTCGACCGTGTCGTCCGCGAGCACCGCGTCCAGGTCGGTCGACCACTCGGTCAGGCCGTGCCGCCCGGCGAGTTCCTCCAGGGCGTGGGTGCGGCGGCCGACGAGCACGGGCTCGGGCCACAGGACCTCGCCGTTGCCGAGATCCAGGCCGCCCTGTTCGCGGATCGCGAGGATCGAGCGCACCAGGTGCTGTCGGTATCCCATGCGTCCCGTGACGCCGTTCATGGCGATGCGCACTGTCCTGCGTGTCACGAAGGTCCCTCCATACAGCCGTAGCAAGCGCTTTCTATCGGAGATGACGCTAGCCTGCCGACAGCGGCCGGACAAGAGGGGGCCGCACGTGACCTCACGGAGGACAGCGATGACAGTCACCCTGGCGGATGTGGCGGCCCGCGCCCGGGTGTCCCCGGCCACCGTCTCCCGCGTGCTGAACGGCAACTACCCGGTGGCGGCCTCGACCCGGGAGCGGGTCCTGCGCGCGGTGGACGACCTGGACTATGTGCTCAACGGGCCCGCCAGTTCGCTCGCGGCGGCCACCTCGGACCTGGTCGGCATCCTGGTCAACGACATCGCCGACCCGTTCTTCGGGATCATGGCGGGGGCGGCCCAGACGCAGATCGGCGGGCCGGGGGACGGTTCCGGACGGGCGGGCGGCGAGAAGCTGGCCGTCATCTGCAACACCGGCGGCTCCCCGGAGCGCGAACTCACCTATCTCACGCTCCTCCAGCGCCAGCGCGCCGCCGCCGTCGTCCTCACCGGCGGCGCGGTCGAGAACCCGGCGCACCAGGCCGCTATGGCGGCGAAGCTGGCGAAGCTCGCGGACGCGGGCACCCGGATCGTCTTCTGCGGGCGGCCCCCGCTGCCGGAGGGCGACGCGCTCGTCGCCGCGCTCGCGTTCGACAACCGCGGCGGCGGACGCCGGCTCACCGAGCACCTGATCTCGCTCGGCCACCGCAGGATCGGTTACGTCGCCGGGCCCCCGGAACGCACCACCACCCGGCACCGCCTGGAGGGCCACCGCGAGGCGCTGCGCGCGGCGGGGCTGGACGCGGCTCCGGACGGCGGGGCGGAAGCCGGGTCCGACAGCGGTGCGGAAACCGGGGGCGGGGCGGCCGGCTCCGGGGATCAGGACCGGCTCACCGTGCACGGGCCCTACGACCGGCGCTCGGGCTACGAGGCCACCCTCGAACTCCTGCGCAGGGCACCGGACGTGACCGCGATCGTGGCCGCCAACGACACCGTGGCGCTGGGCGCGTGCGCGGCCGTACGGGACCAGGGCATGCGCATCCCCCAGGACATCTCGGTCGCGGGCTTCGACGACCTGCCGTTCTCGGTGGACGCGGTACCGGCCCTCACGACGGTCCGGCTGCCGCTCTTCGAGGCGGGCGCGCGGGCGGGACGGCTCGCGATGGGCAAGGAGAACCCGCCGCCGGGCGGTATCGCGACGATCGCGGCGGAGCTGATGATCCGGGGGTCGACGGCCGCGCCTCGGGGGTGAGGCCCGGCCGTCGGCTCCCGGAGTGAGCCGGTCGGTGTGCGACGGCTCTCCGGCGGATCTCGTCTCGCCTCGCTTCGTCTACGGTCGGCTTCATGACCAGTGACGACGTAATCGCGCCTGAGGCCATCCGCGCGGCGTGGGACTCCTACCGGGTCCTGGAGAAGCGGACTCCGGACGGGGAACGCCAGGAGGCACGGCGGCGGGTCCAGGCCGCTGTGGACGCCTACGGGCGTGCGGAGGTGTCCCGGGGGACCGTGTTCCTGGTGGGCGTGCTGACCGGGTTCCTGATCGCCGAACAGTCCGGCGGCGAGGACCGCCTTGATCCGCTCAGCGATCTGATCCCCGCCGTGATCCGCAGGCTGCCCGCCTTCGAGTCGGCCGACCCGGCTCAGCTTCCGATGGCCACCGGCGTCCTCATGGCCGCCGCGATGGGCATGGACACCGTGGAGTGGCGCGACCGGTTCGGGCCGATTCCGCCGGAGGAGGCTCTGGTGCACGGCTTCGTGCTGTGGCTGCTCGCCGGCCTCTTCGACTCCCTGGCCGGGCAGCCCGGCGGCATCGATCGCACGATGCAAAACACCTTCGACTCCATGGCCGCCGGACAGTGACCCGGCCGCCGGCCGATTCGCCCTGAATCACCGTCCGTTGGCACGCCGTGCGGGCCAGGACGCGAAAGATGGGGGCGACTCCCCCATGCGCCCGCGCCGCTCCCCCAGCACGATGGTCCCGGGCGGCCCGACCGGGACCGGGCCCAGGAGCGGGGAGGTGCGGAGCGGTGGCGGAGAAGGATCTGATCGACAGAGGGACGAGCCGTCGCCTCGCCCCCGCTGCCGCCGCTGTCGCGTACGGCGATGACCCGGCCGCCTCCGCCGTCTCCTCCCCCGCCACCGCCCTGTTCGAGGGTGCGGCCGGAGAGCCGTGGTGGCTTCCCGGTGTCGTCGGCGGCAGGCCCTCCGGCGAACCCCGCTGGGCGGTCTTCGCCCGGGAGGCCGTGGCGTCGGCCCCGCACGACGTGGTGGTCGCCGACCGTGCGTACCCCGGGCTCAGCGGTTTCGGGCCGGTCCTCGCGCCGTTCGTCGAGGCGGCGGCGGAGCGGCTGCGCGGCACGCTCGCCGAGGAGGCGCCCGCGGAGGAGGACGGTCCTGCGGTGGGCAGTCCCTCGGCGGATGGTCCCGTGGCGGATCGCCCCGTGGTGGGCGGTCCCGTGGCGGATGGCCCCGTGACGGATGGCCCCGTGGCGGGCGGTCCCGTGGCGGACGGTCCTCTGCCGGAGGGTTCCTCGACCGTACTCGGCGACTTCCGGCGGCAGTTGACGCGTCGGCTCTGCCGGATCGCGGCGCGCACCCTCGTGACGGAGCTGCACGAGGCGCGGCGGCTGGGCCGGTTGAGCGGGGCGGGGACCGAGGAGCGCTTCCGGGACTTCGTGCGGCTGACCGCCCGGCGTGACGGGCTCGCCGAACTCGTCACCGGCTACCCCGTGCTGGCCCGCCTCCTCGCCACGGCCTGCCTGAACGCGGGCGACGCGTTCGCGGAGATGGTCGTACGGCTCGCCGCCGACCGGCACCTGCTCGCCCCTGCCGGGGTGCTCGGCCACCGGGCCGGCGCTCCGGACGGGGCGCTCGGCGGGAGCGCGGGACCCGGGGTGCTCACCGGCGTCGAGGCCGGGGCGGGCGACAGTCATCGCGGAGGCCGGTCGGTGATGCTGCTGCGGTTCGCCGACGGCACCCGGCTGGTCTACAAGCCGCGCCCGCTCGCGGCGCACCGGCACTTCAACACCCTTGCCGAGTGGTTCGGTTCGCTGCCGGGCGCTCCCGCGCTGCGGGTGCTGCGGGTGCTGGACCGGGGAGAGTACGGCTGGGCCGAGTTCGTCGAGGAGCGGCCCTGTGCCTCGGTGACGGAGACCCGGCGGTTCTACCGGCGGCAGGGCGCCCTGCTGGCCCTGCTGCACGCGCTGGACGGTACGGATCTGCACCACGAGAACCTGATCGCCTGCGGCCCGCACCCGGTCCTGGTCGACGTGGAGACCCTGTTCCACCCGCCGCTGGGGCCCGCCGGTTCCACCGATCCGGCCGCCCGCGCCCTGCACGACTCGGTCCACCGGGTGGGCCTGCTCCCGCAGTTGCTCGTCGGGGACACGTCCGCGCTCGACATGTCCGCCATCGGCGGCGGCCGGGCCGCCTCGTCGCCGATCGAGACCGCCGACTGGGCGGATCCCGGAACCGACCGGATGCGGCTGGTGCGGCGGGCGGGCCGGTTCACCGAGTCCGCCAACCGGCCCCGGCTGGGCGGCGTGGCGGCCGACCCCTCCGCGTACACCGACGCCCTCTGCGACGGATTCCGCGCCGGGTACAACGCGATCAGCGAGCATCGGAACGAACTCCTGGGCGAGGGAGGGCTGTTGTGGCTCTTCGGCGCCGACGAGGTACGGGTCGTGCCGCGCCCGACCTGGACGTACACGACGCTGCTGGACGAGTCGACCCACCCCGATCTGATGCGGGACGCCGCCGAACGGCACCAGGTGCTGTCGCTGCTGCGCACCCCGCTCCTGGGCGTGCCCGCGCTGCCCGGGGTGGAGGACGAGGAGATCGCGGAGCTGTGGTCCGGTGATGTGCCGGTGTTCTGCACCCGGCCGGGCGGCACGGAGCTGTGGAGCGGCACCGGCCGTACGGTCGCGGGGCCGGCCCCCGACCTCTCCTCGCACGACACCGCCCCGGCCCGGCCCCGCCCTGCCGCGGCCCCGCGCGATCCGGCCCTCCTCAGCGGGCTGGCGCGCGTCGAGGCGAAGGTGCGCGCGATGGACACCGTGGACCGGCAGGACCAGGAACGGATCATCCGGGCCGCCATGGTGAGCACCTCGCCCGAGCCGCCGCACCGGGCGGTTCCGGGCGGCCGGGCCCCGAGCGCGGCGACCGCGCCGGAGCCCGAGCAACTGCTGTCCGCCGCACGGTCGGTGGGCGACCAGCTCGTCTCGCTCGCCTACCGGCACGAGGGCCGCACCAACTGGATCGGCCTCGAACTGCTCGGCGAACGCTACTGGCGGCTGACGCCGATGGCGGCGGACCTCGCGGGCGGCTACACCGGCCCCGCACTCTTCCTCGCCCAGCTGGCGGCGCTCACCGGCGCCGCCCGGTACGCGGAGGCGGCCCGTGAGGCGCTCGCCCCGGTCCCGGGGCTGCTGGACGCGCTGCACGGGCGGGCCGACGAGCTCGGCCCCCTGGGCTCCGGCGCCTTCGCGGGCCTCGGCGGCATCGCGTACGCGCTGACCGAGGTGGGCACGCTGCTGGGCGACCGGGAGATCCTGGAGCTCGCGGGTCCGGCCATCCGGCTGAGCTGCGCGGCGAGCATGGCCGAGGACGGGTACGGGGTGCGCGGCGGGGTGGCGGGCGGGCTGGTCTCGCTGCTCGCGGTGTACCGCGTCACCGGCCGCCCGGAGGCCTGGCGTGGCGCCGAGCGCTGCGCCGAGCGGATCGCCGCCGCCCCGCTCCCCGACTCCGCGGGCTTCGCCGACGGGGCGGCGGGGATCGGCTGGGCGCTGCTGCGGTTCGCCGGGGCCGGGGGCGACGTACGGCACCGGAACGCCGGGCTGCGGGCGTTGCGCCGGGCGACGGCCCTCGCGGAAGCCGGGGCGGCAGGCCGGAACGTTCCCGGGGCCACCGGCGGAGCCCTTGGCGGCGCCACCGCCGGAGCGGCCGGCGGTACCACCGCCCTGGCGAACCCCGGAGCCCTTGCCGGAGCGGACGGCGAAGCCGCCGCCCCGACGGAAGCCGCGGCGGCGAAACCCACGGATCCGGCCGCCGGGCCCGCCTGGTGCGACGGGGCGGCCGGGATCGCGCTGGCGGTCGCGGACAGCCACGACGCGCTGGCGGACCCGGAGCTGGCCGGCTGGCTGGCGGCGCGCTCCGGCGAACTGGCGGACATCGGTCCGCTCGCCGACGACAGCCTGTGCCACGGCGAGTCGGGGCTGCTCGAACTCCTCGGCCACCGGGCGCTGCCCGCCGCACGGCCCGCGTGGGTACGCCGGGCCGGGACGCTGCTGGCCGCCGCGGACCGGGCCGGACCGCAGTGCGGGACGCCCGGCCGGGTGCCGCACCCGGGGCTGCTCACCGGGCTCTCCGGGATCGGGCACGGGCTGCTCCGGGCCGGGTTCCCCGACCGGATCGGCTCCGCCCTGCTCCTGCGCCCTTCCCGGGCGCCCTGACCCACCCCCGACCACCGTTCCCGATGACCACGCACCGTTCCCGATGACCACGCACCGTTGCTGATCACCGCACCGACCAACAAAGGATGAGGCAGAGATGAAGCAGTTCCGCGAATCGGCCCTGCAGGCGTCCGGCGACATCGCGCACGAGGGCTCGCCCGAACACCCGGCCGGGCAGATCTCCTTGGGCTCCACCGGAGGCCTCGGTGCGCGCAGCAGACTCCTCAGCGCCTCGGAGGGCGAGAGCGGCTACAGCCACGACCTCCCCTGGACCACCATGACGGCCCCGTGGTGACCGGATCCGGCCAACTCGACGCCAATTGAGCCGAATTGGTCCGCTGCCGTGGGAGTTGTCACTCCAGTAATGTGCGGCCATGCGAGCCACTTCGCCGGTCATCGTCGGGCGGGACGAGCAGATCGGACTGCTGAGCAGCGCCCTGGACGCCGTACAACGGCGTTCGGGGCGCGCGCTGTTCTTCGTCGGGGAAGCCGGTATCGGAAAGTCCCGGCTGGTGGGCGAATGCGCCTACCGGGCCTACGGGGCGGGCATGCCGGTGCTGCGCGGCCGGGCCACCTCGACCGGGCTCGTCGTCCCGTTCCGCCCGCTCGCGGAGGCGCTGGCCTCGCGGTTCCGGGCGGCGGGCACCCCGACCGATCCGGAGCTCGCGCCGTACCATCCGGCGCTGGCCCGGCTGGTCCCGGAGTGGCGCAAGGGCGGGTCGCCGGGCTATCCGGAGACGGTCGTCGAGCTGGCCGAGGCGCTGCTGCGGCTGCTGTCCGTGCTGGGCCGGGAGGCGGGCTGCGCGATCCTGCTGGAGGATCTGCACGACTGCGACACGGAGACCGTCGCGGTCGTCGAGTACGTCATCGACAACCTCGCCGATCTGCCGATCCTGTTCCTGGGCACCCTGCGCCCGGAACCGGGCGCCGCACTGGACCTCGTACGCTCCGCCGAGCGCCGCCACACCGCCTCCGTGCGGGAGCTGGGCCCGCTGCCCGACGCCCAGGTGCGGGCGCTGACCGGCGCCTGTCTGGAGGCGCGGCCCCAGGAGATACCCGAGGCGGTGCACCGGCGGCTGGCCGAACGCGCCGCGGGCAACCCGTACCTGCTGGAAGTGCTGTTGGCCGACCTGCTGGACACCGGCCGGCTCCGGCGGACCGACGACGGGTGGGAGGCGGCGGAACAGCCCGACGCCGCGGTCCCCTCGGACATCGTCCGCAGCTGGGCGCGCAGGCTGGAGCGGCTGGACGAACCGGTGCGGGACCTCTTACTGGCGTCGGCCACTCTGGGCAGCCAGTTCTCGGTGACCGTGCTCCAGACCGTCACCGGTTTCGAGGACCGGGCCCTGTTCACCCATCTGCGGTCCGCGGTGGAGGCCGGTGTCATCGCCCCGGACGGCGCGGCCCCCGACCGCTACACCTTCCGGCACTCGCTCACCGCCGAGGCTCTGATCTCCTCGCTGGCCCCGGCCGAACGCGCCTCGCTGGCCCGCCGCGCCGCCGGGGCCATCGAGCACTCCGGGGAGCCGCTGGACGAGGACGGGCGGCAGCTCGTGGCGTCGTTGCAGCTGGCCGCGGGCAACCGGACGGGGGCGGCCCGCCAGTTCGCGGAGGCGGGCAGACGGATGCTCGCTTCGGGGGCGCACGGCTCGGCCGTGGTGCTGCTGGAGCGGGCGCACCCGCTGGCCGCCGAGGGCGACCGGGCCGCCGTCGCCGAGTCGTTGGCGGTGGCCCGGGCCGAGGGCGGCGATCTGGACGGCGCGCTGGCGCTGGCGGACGCGCTGCCGCCGGTTCCGGCGCGTTCCGAGGCCGCCGCCCGGCGCGGCCAAACCCATGTCGAGCTGGCCTGGGCGGCGGTCATGGCGGAGCGCACCGCCGACGCGGCGCTCCAGGTGGAGGCGGCCCGGGCCCTGCTCGGCGCGTCGCCGCCGCCCGGCCGCCGGGCCGCGCTCGCGGTGGTCGACGGCTATCTGTCCCTGCTTCCCGGCCATGAGCCCGGCCCCGGGCAGAAGCCCCCGGACCCGGCGGAGGCCGAGCAGGCCGTGCGGGAGGCGGCGGAGACCGCCGAGGCCGAAGGGCTGCCCGTGGTCGCCTGCCAGGCCTGGCAGTTGCTGGCGCTGCTGCGGCGCGAGGAGGGCTTCGACGCCGCGGACGCCGCACTGGAGCGGATGCTGTCGATCTCCACCGAACACGCCCTGCCGGTCTGGCGGGTGGAGGCGCTGGTGCGGCTCGGCGCCAACGCGTTCATGCGCACCGGGGACGCCTCCCGGCTGCTCTCCGCCCGGGCGGCCGCCACCGAACTGGGCGCGCTGCTCCTGACCCGTACGGTCGACGGGCTGCTCGCCATGAACGCGGTGCTGTGCGCCCGGTGGGAGGAGGCGCAGGAGATCGTCGACCGCTCGGCGGAGGCCAGCGCCCGGGTCGGCGATCTGTCGGCCCACCGCTATCTGCTGCTGGCCGGGGCGACGATGGCCGCGCACCGGGGGCGGCGGCGGGAGATGGACCGGGCGCTGGCCGCGTTCCGGCGGGCCGGGGGCGAGCAGTCGCTGCTGGTGCCGCTCCGGTCGGGGCTGTGCCGGGCGTTCGGGGCGCTGCTGGAGGAGGACCGGGAGCGGGCGGCGGCCGGTCTGGACGAGGCGCTGGCCTGGGAGTTGGACCATCCGAGCTACTACTACCTGAGCGGGCGGTACGGGCTGCGCCCGCTGCTGCGGGTCCTGGCGGGCGAGGCGGACCGGGCGGAGCTGGAGGAGGCGCGGGCGGCTCCGGGCGGCTGCCTCGCCTGGAACCGGCAGTTCCTGGAGCTGGCCGACGCGGTGCTGCTGGGGCGGGCGGGTGACCCGGCCGGGGCGGCCCGGCTGATGGCGTCCTTCGGGGCGTGTTCCGCGCCCTTCCCGGTCGCCCACCACCTGGGGCTGCGGCTGGTCGCGGACGCGGCCCGCGCGGACGGGTGGGGCGAGCCGGTGGCGTGGCTGCGGACCGCCGAGGAGTACTTCTACGGGGCCGGGGTGCAGCCGGTCGCCTCCGCGTGCCGGGCGGCGCTGCGGCAGGCCGGGGCGAGTGTGGGCCAGCACCGGGGCGGCTGGGACCGGATCCCGTCGCCGCTGCGGACCAGCGGGGTGACGCCGCGCGAGTACGAGGTGTTCGTGCTGCTGCCGGAGCGGCCCGGGAACCAGCAGATCGCCCGGCGGCTGTCCATCTCGCCGCGCACGGTGGAGAAGCACATGGCCAGCCTGCTCAGCAAGACGGGGCGCGCGGACCGGGCGGCGCTGTGCGAGTTCGCGGCCGAGTGCGCCGGCGAGGCGGTCTGAGGCCTCGCGTCAGGGGCGGGCGGAACCTGTGCACCCGGGCCATGGGGGCCGACGCGGGCAACATGGGGGCGTCGGGCGGTTTCAGTCGGGTGCTCGGGCGGAAAATGCGGGCGGGGCCCCGATGTGCGGGGGCCGGACCGGCAGCAGGATCGGGGCGTGCGTACGGCCCACTCCGCCGCCCGTCCCCCGTTTCCGGAGGCCCGCTGATGACCCGACCTCCCGCCCGTACCGGTTCCGCAGGTGCGGTGTACTTCTCGCTGCTCGGCCCGCTCACGGCCCGGCTGGACGGCCGCGAGCTGCCGCTCGGCCCGCGAAAACAGCGCCTGGTCCTCGCCACCTTGCTGGCCCGCCCCAACACCCCCGTACCGGTCGATGTGTTGACCGACGCGGTGTGGCCGGACGACCCGCCGCGCACCGCCCGCAAGAACCTCCAGGTGTACGTCAGTGCCGCCCGCGCCCTGCTCGGTCCGGCCGGGGACGGGGGCCGGGACCGGGTGGTGCACGGCTGCGGGGGCTATCAGCTGCGGATCGCCGAGGGCGAGCTGGACACCCTGCGCTTCGGGTCGCTGGCCCGGGCGGGCCGGGCGGAGGCCGGGCGGGGCGATCTGCGGTCCGCCGCCCGGCTGTTGCGGGAGGCGCTGGACCTCTGGGAGGGGCCGCCGCTGAACGATCTGCGGGACTCCGCCGGGGTGGCCGAGGAGGCGGACCGGCTGGAGGCCCGCTGTCTGACGGTCTACGAGGACTGGGCGGAGGCCGAGATCGAACTGGGCCGGGCGGCCGTCGCGGTGGACGGGCTGCGGGACCTGGTGGAGCGCCATCCGCTGCGGGAGCGGCTGCGGGCCGCCTGGATGAACTCGCTGCACCAGTCCGGCCGGCAGGCCGAGGCGCTGGCGGTGTACGACGACTACCGGCAGCTGATGGCACGGGAGTTGGGCCTGGAGCCGAGTCCGGCGATGGCGGCGCTCTACCGCTCGATGCTCGGCCGGGGGCGCGAGGCCCGGCGGCCCGCCGCCGCCCGGGAAACGGTGAGCGCGGTGGCGCTGCCCGCCTGTACCGGGGCCTTCACCGGCCGCCGCGAGGAACTGCGCGATCTGCTCGATGTGCTGGGCGGCGAGGAGCGTGTGGTGGTCGTCTCGGGCCCGGCCGGTGCGGGGAAGTCGGCGCTGGCGGTCCGGGCGGCCCATCTGCTCGCCGACCGGTTCCCCGACGGCCGCGTCCAGGTGCGGGTGCGCCGGGAGAACGGCACGGCGCGCGGCCGGACGGAGATCCTGGCGGAGCTGGGCCGGCTGTGCGGGGTGCCGGAGGGGAACGCCGCCCCCGAGGACGCCTGGCAGGAGTGGCTGGCCCGGCACCGGGCGCTGGTCGTGCTGGACGGCGTACCGGACGAGGCGTCCGTACGGGGGCTGCTGCCCCGGTCGGGCGCTTGCTCCGTACTGGTCACCGCCCGGGGGCAGTTGGCCGGGCTCGCCCCGGTGCACCGGATCGCGCTGCCCGTGCTGGCGGACAGCGAGGCCCTGGAGCTGCTGGGCAAGCTGATCGGGATCGGGCGGCTGCGGACCGACCCGGCGGCGGCGTTGCGGATCGTCCGGGCCTGCGGGGCGCTGCCGCTCGCGGTGGAGGTGAGCGGAATGCGGCTGGCGGTGCTGCGGCATCTCCCGCTGGCGGAGTACGCGGCCCGGCTGGAGGATCCGTCGGCCGCGCTGGACGAACTGGTCGCCGGGGACGTCTCCGTACGCCACCGGATCGCGTCCGGCTGGCAGGACCTGGCGGACGGCGACCGGTGGGTGCTGGGCCGGCTGGCCGGGCTCGCCGAGGCCGGGGGCTTCACCCTGGACCGGGCCACGACGGCGCTGGGCTGCGAGGAGCGGACGGCGATCCGGGCCGTGGAGTCGCTGATCGACGCCGGTGCGGTGACCTCGCCCGCCGGAGAGGTCACCGCGCACGCCGCGCTGTACGAAGTGCCGCGCCTGCTCGGCCTGTACGCCCGCGAGCGGGGGGCGTCGGGACGGGACGGCGGGGCGGGCGCCGGTGGCGTACCCGATCAGGCCGGTGGCGTACCGGACCGGGCCGCCGCGCCCGCCCGTGCGGCCGTGGCGGCCGGGCCGCTCAGCCCAGGGTGAGCAGCTTCAGCAGATCGTGCGGGCGGTCGTCGGCGGGGGTTCCGTGGGCGGTCCCACCGGTCGCCGTACCGTCCGCACCGTCCGCGCCGTCCGCACCGGCCAGGAAGTGCAGGGCCAGCAGCAGCCCGGCCGCCCCGGTGGCCAGGTCGGCGGAGCAGCGCCGCAGGCCCGCCCCGGGCACCAGCAGCCGGTCGCCGTCGGCGATCAGGTGCCAGGACAGGTTGCGTACGGAGGCGAGCACCCCCGGTCCGGCCGGGCCGCGCTCCAACTGGCGGGCGGTGGCGACGAGTCCGGCCCGGCCGGTGAAGAGACCCGGCTCCCGGACGAACTCGTTGGTGCAGCCCTTGTGCACCCCGGGCAGCAGCGCGGCGAGCGCGGGCGCTTCGTGCCGGGCCAGATAGGCGTGGGCGACCAGGGCGAAGCCGCCGCTGCCCTGGTCGAGGTAGAGCAGGTGGCGGCGGCCGTCCTTGACCTGGACGGTGCCGTCGGGCATCGCGACGCAGTGGCCGGAGTCCCGGTACAGGGCGGTGCGGGCGGCGCGCAGCAGCCACTCCTCGCCGGTGAGCGCGTGGAGTTCGAGGTGCAGCAGGGCGACGCCGCTCAGTCCGCGCAGCAGTCCGGCGGAGTGCGGGGCGGTCAGGCCGCCGCCCGCCCCGCCCTCGCCCCGGACCAGGCAGTCCAGATCCCAGGCGGTGCGCAGGGCCGTCTCCAGCAGCTCCGGGTCCGGGTCCGAGGCCGAGGCCGGGGCCCGATCCGGAGCACCGTCCACCGCGCCCGTGCCCGGGGCCGACGTGCCGGCCGTGGCCAGGCGGAGCGCGGCCAGGGCCGTGCCCGCGCGGCCGGTCAGCAGGTCCGCGCAGGCGGAGGGGTGCGCGGCGGCGGCGGTCCGGGCGAACAGCTCCCGCGCCTCGTCCGGGCGGCCGAGCCGGGCCAACACCGCCGCCGTGCCCGGCAGTCCGTCGAACAGGCCGCCGGGCGACGCCGGGTCGCGATGGCGGGCGGCGTCCACCAGCCAGTCCGTCCAGGCGTCCGGGACCGGGGCGCCGACGCGGTGGAGGGCGTACAGGACACCGGCGGCCCCGTGCGCCAGGTCGCTGCCGCCGGTGGCGAAGGACTTGGGGTCGCCGGGGAAGAGCCGGTCGCCGCGCTCGGGTGTCGCGCCCGCGTGGATTCCGGCGAGCAGCCGGGTGCGCAGGCCCGCCCAGTCGGGGGCGGGGCCGTCGAGAAGGGCCGCGATCTCGCGCTCCCGGTCGTCCGCCACGGTCCGCAGGACGGCGGGGCGGCGCGGGCCCGCGTCGGACGCCAGGCCGTACCTCCGGCGGGCCCAGCGTTCCAGGGTCAGGGCCTTGGCCCGGTCGTGCCCGGCCAGTTCCATCAGCGGCATCAGCATGCTGAGCCAGGTCGCCCAGAGCGCGTAGCCGTCGGCCTCGGCGCCGGGGGTGCCGACGGGCGCCTGGAGGCCCGGCGCGCCCGCCAGCGGGGTGTCCTCGTCGTCGAGGCCCACGGCGTACTCGAAGTCGATGAGGGCCACACGGCCGTCGGGGCGGACGATGATGTTGTTGGGGTGCAGATCGCCGAAGCGCAGCCCCCGGGCGTGAACAGCCGCGAGCGCGCTGGTGAGTTGTGCGGTGATCGAGTCCACCCACGCGGTGTACGGGGCGAGTTCGACGGCCGTGCCCGCCCCGCGCACGAGGGCGAAGCGAGCGACGATCTCCTCCAGGAGGGTGTTCCCCTCGATGTGCTCCTCGATCAGGAAGTGGTGTTCCCACACGGTCGTCACGCCGTGCACCTTCGGTACGCAGTCCAGTCCGGCCAGCGCGGTCAGGGCCCGGTGCTCCCGGTGCAGCCGGGTCACCGCGTCGTCGCCCGCCCCGTCGAGCCCGCAGTGCGGCCGGGCCTCGCGGAGCACCACCTGCCGGCCGGTGTCCCGGTGCCGGGCGAGGTAGATGCCACCGGCGTTGGAGAACTGGAGGGCCTTGGTGACGGTGTACGGGAACGCGGCGTCGCCTGCGGCCGCGCGGGCGGCCAGATGCGGGCGCAGCGCCCCGGGCACGGTGACCCACGGCGGCACCCGGAACACCACGCCGCGCTCGTCGGGCACCAGGTGGCCCGACGGGTGGCGCAGGGCGGGCACCCGTTCGCCGTTCGCGTCCCGGCACCAGCGGGCGGTGAACGCCCCGTACCGCACGTGCACCGGGGTGTCGCCGATCCGGAGGTCGCTGAGGATGTACGGACCGCTGCGGCCCGCGAGGACCCGGGTCAGCTCGTCGAGCAGCCGCAGGAAGACGGTCTCGTCCGCCGGGTAGAGCGTGAGGAACTTCCCCGCGCCGGAGCGGGACATGTACTTGCCGGACATCAGCAGCAGCGCCTGCTCGCTGCGGAGGAACTTGAACGGCACCCCGTGGGCGAGGCAGACCCGGGTGGTGTCGCGCAGGGTCGCCTCCGCCTCCTCCGGGACCGTGGAGACATGGATCTTCCAGCCCTGCGCGGCCGGTTCGCCGTGCTCGGGCACCATCGAGGTCCACAGGCCGCCCGGGGTCCGGCACCAGCCCTCGGGGGGCGGGGCCGAGTCCAGCGGGTAGCGGGTCTCCTCGTCCGGCAGCCGGGCCGGGGTGTCGTAGTACGTACGGTCGGCGAGGCAGTAGAGCTGGGTCTGCTGCGGTCCGGGCACGGCGTTCCTCCTCAGAGTGCGCCGGGACGACCGGCGGTGTCGTGGGCGGGTCGGGGCTCTTCCGCCGGGCGGCCGGGGACCGGAACCGCCCCGGCGCGTACGGAGGGGGCGAACGTCACCACGGCCGCCGAGACGGCCAGCACGCACCCGGTCACCCCGAAGGCGGCGCTGCTGCCCAGGGCGGTCAGCAGCGCGCCGCCCGCCAGCGGACCGAACGGCTGGACCACCGAGGACAGGAAGGAGGCCGCGCTCTGCACCCGGCCGAGCCGGTCCTCCGGGGTGACGATGAGCAGGGTGGAGAGGAAGCCGATGCTGGCGACCGTCGAGAGGCCCATGCAGAGCGCGCAGAGCAGGCCGGCCAGCAGCGGGCTGCTGACCCAGGCCAGCGCGGCGGCCGTCAGGACGCAGCTCCAGCAGGTGATGACGATGAGCGTCCGGACATGGCGGTCGGGCGCCAGCCGGGGCGCGAGCAGGGCGCCGACGAGGGCGCCCGCCGAGACGCAGGTGATGACGAACCCGCCGCCGAGGCCGGAGCGCCCGCCCTCGGAGAAGACGGCGAGCGCGGTGAAGGTGAGGGCGCCGAACGCGAAGTTCATGCCGAGGCCGAAGACGAGCAGCACCGTGCGCAGATAGGGCAGCTGCCACAGGAAGGCGAGCCCGGCGGTGAGTTCGCGGCGGCTGAACACCGAACCGGCCTTGGTCCTGGCCTCCGAGCGGGTCCGCACGAGGGCCACGCAGACGGTCGAGATGAGCAGTCCGACGAACTGGGCGACGAACGGCAGGGCCTGGTGCACGCCGAACAGCGCACCGCCGACCAGCGGGCCGACCAGCCGGACCGTGGAGGTACGCGCCTGGAGCCGGGCGGTCGCCGTGCCCATCTGGTCCGGCGGCACGACCGCGCGCATCAGCCCGAAGGCGGCGGGGGCGTAGACGCTGTTCAGCACGGCGCCGGCGGTCGCGACGAGCAGGACGAGCGCCATGGGGGCGTGCCCGTTCCACACGGCGAGGGTCAGGGCGGTGACCGCCGCCAGACTCCCCACGTCGCACAGCCGCATCAGCCGGCGGCGTTCGACCCGGTCGGCCATCACCCCGCCGGGCAGCATCGTGATCAGCACGGCGCAGACGGACACGGTCCCCACCGCGCCGGCCTGCACGGCGGATCCGGTCTCCCGGAGGATCAGCAGGGGCAGCGCGAGGGCGCCCATCTGGCTGCCCAGAACGGCGAAGAGGCCGCTCATCCAGAGCAGCCGGAAATCCCGGTTGGAGCGGAGCGGCGTGGCCATCGGGGGCTCCCGGAGGTCGGCGGACAGGGCATTGCAGGGCATGGGCCAGGACTCGGGTCAGGACTAGGGCCAGGACATGGGTGAGGACATGGGTGAGGTGGCGGGGCAGGGGCGTACGAAGCGCGGCGGGGCGGCTCCGGTGTTCGCGGAGCCGCCCCGTACCGCCTGTCCCCGCCTGCCCGCCGGCCGGGCGCCGCGGAGGGCGAGGCATCGGCCTCGGCCCGCCGCGGCGCACGGCCCGGTGTGCCCGGCGCCGCGATCGGCGCCGCGTCGCGCCTGCGGTCAGCGCTGCGATTCGACGACGCTCAGCACGCTGATGCAGTTGCCGTCGGTCGTGTCGCCGCCCTGGACGGACGTCTCCTGGAGGTCCAGGACGGAGTGCGCCTCGACCTCGGGGGTCTCGTTGGTCTCGTCGCCGGCCGGCTTGGTGTTCTCGGACATGGTCGTCTCCATCCACTCGTCACTTGGTCACTGCGGAACGACCGGAACTCCCTGGCCACGGACGGGCCTTGGGCGTCCGGTGTGCGGGGTCAGTTCTCGACGACGCTGAGCACGCTGATGCAGTTGCCGGGGGGCGCGATGATGTCGCGGTCGCCGTGGACGGCGGTCTCCTGGAGGTCCAGGACGGAGTGCGCCTCGACCTCGGGGCTCTCGTTGGCGTCGTCGGCGGCGGGCTTCGTGTTCTCGGACATGGTGGTCTCCATCCACTCGTCACTGCGGGACCCGGGGCCCGTGGGGAACGCCCCTCGGTGTCCGGTGCGGCGGGCCGGTGCCTGCCGTTGCCGAGAAAGTTAGGAAGCCGGGCCTGGTGATCGCTTCGGCGGCGGTATGGCGTCGGTATCGGGCCAGTTCGGGCCCGCCCGGAGCGGGCCGGGACCGCCTACCGAGCCTCCGGCGGCGGTCCGGACATCCGCCCCGACCTGGGCCCATACCGCCTCCGAAGCGATTCCGGACCGTCCGCGAACCGGTTCCGCACAGCCTGGGTACGCGCCCGACGCGCACCGGCCCCGAAGGAGGCGGCCCACCATGGAACTCGCCGAACTCGTCGCACGGCGGCCCTTCCCGGCCGCCGGTCTGCTCATCGGCCTCACCCGGCGCTGCCCGTTGCGCTGCGCGCACTGCTCGACCGGATCGGACCTGTTCACCCGACAGGAGCCGGACGGCGGTCAACTGGAGCGGTTCGTCGGCTCGTTCACCGAGGAGAACCGGCCCGACGTCGTCATGCTCACCGGCGGGGAGCCGCTGCTGCTGCCCGCGCTCGCGGAGCGGCTGAGCACGCTGGCACGCCGCGCCGGGTCCCGTACCGCACTGCTCAGCGGCATGTTCTTCGCCCGGAGCGGAAGCGCCCGCGCCGGGGGCCGGTTCGGCGGGCTGAGCGGCGGTCGGCGCGGCGCGGCGATTCCTCCCGCGATCCTGCGCGCGATCCGCTCGGTCGACCATTTCTCGGCCTCCCTCGACGTCCACCACGAACGCGAGGTCCCGCGCGCCGACGTGTTCCGCGCCCTGCACCGGATCCGGGCGGAGGGCGTGGCCGTGAGCCTGCACCTGACCGGGACCGGCGCGGCCGATCCGTATCTCGCCGGCCTCACCCGGGCGGTGGAGGAGGAGTTCGGCGGGCAGGTCCCGTGCCTGGTCAACGAGGTGCGGCCGTTCGGCCGGGCCGCCTCCTGGGCCCGGCCCGCCCGCAGCGGCCCGGACCCGGCGGCGGCGTCGCCGTGCTCGATGGCCGCCTGGCCCGTGGTCGCCTTCGACGGCCGCGTGCTGGCCTGCTGCAACCAGGACACCGTCGACCGGCGGCCCGTCCCGGCCCATCTGGACCTCGGGCACATCGGCGCCGACGACTGGGCGACCGTACGCCGCCGGGCGCTGGAGTCCCCGGTGCTGCGGATGCTCCGCACGGTCGGGCCCACGCATCTGGCCGCCCGGTACGGCTCCGGCCCCCCGGCGGGCTCCTACTGCGACGGCTGCCGGGCGCTGGGCGGCGACGAGGCGGCGATGGCCGGGGCCCAGGCGGTGGCGGGCGGTGCGGCCGGTGCGCTGCTGGACCTGACGGCGGCGGTACGCGGGTCCCGCGAGGGCGCGCAGGGCGTCGTGCGCCGCCACGGCTGCGCGGCGTACGCACCGCTGGTCGTCGCGGGCGGGCCGGCCCTGCCGGAGAGCGAAGCGGAGGAGGTCCGATGAGCGCGCCCGCCCCCACCTCCGCGGGCGCATCACTCGGGCGTACCGGGGCCTCCGCACGTCTGCGGGTCAAACTCCTGCTGCTGGAGCCGGAGTTCCGGGACGCGACGCACCACATGTGGCGCGCCGAAGGGCTGTTGCCGCGCTACCGGACGTATCTGTGCACCATGCACGCCGTCATCCGCGCCTCCGTCCCGCTGATGGAGCTGGCCCTGCGCCGAGCCCGCCAACTGGATGCTTCCGGCGACCTGTTGGCGGCGCCGCTGGCCGCGTATCTGGAGGAGCACATCCGGGAGGAGGCGGGCCACGACGACTGGCTGCTGGACGACCTCCGCGCGGCGGGCGGCACGCCCGAGGACGCGCTCGGCCGGCTGCCCTCGCCGCTGACCGCCTCGCTCGTCGGGTCCCAGTACTACTGGATCGAGCACCATCACCCGGTCGCCCTGCTCGGCTACATCGCCGTACTGGAGGGCTACGCGCCCGCCCCCGGCCTCACCGGCCGCATCGCCCGGCTGACCGGACTGCCCGCCGCCGCGCTGCGGACCGTACGGGAGCACTCGGTGCTCGACACGGAGCACCTGGACGAGCTGTACGCGCTGCTGGACCGGCTGCCGCTCGGCCGGGAGCGGGAAGCCGCCGTGGCGGTCAGCGCGCTGCACTCCCTCGACGCGCTCACCCGGCTGTTCGTCCGGCTCGGGCGCTCCGCACCGGCGCCGTCGCTGCGGGGAGCCGGACCTGTCCCACCGATGGGAGTCACACCATGACCGGACCACCCGAGAACGGCGAACGGACCGTGCTGCCCGACGCGTTGTACGAAGCGGGCTTCCCCGTGGACCTCCTCACCGAGGAGCAGCGCGAGGTGCTGAGCGGGCTGACGCCGGAGGAACTGGCGCTGCTGCTCGATGTGAAGAGCCGGCTGGACGCCGTCGGTCCCGAGGTACAGGCGCACGGCGAGATCGCCGGCGGCGCGCTGTTCTGACCGGCGACCGATCAGCGGTACGGGCCCGTAGCCGGCCATCGAGCGCCGGTAGCGGGCCCGTACCCGCCCGACATCGGAGAGAAGGACCCGCCATGAACTGCCTCGCGTGCCGGCAGGATCTGCCGCCGACGGCCCGTTTCTGTTCCTCCTGCGGAACACCGTGCGCGACCGCCGCGTCCACCGCGACCACCGCGGGCGCCACGGACACCGCCGGCCCGCCGGCTGCCGCCGCGACCGCTTCCGCCGTCGCCCCGGCCGGTGACGAACGCAAGCCGGTGACCGTGCTGTTCTGCGATCTCGTCGGGTCCACCGCGCTGTCCGGGGTGCTCGATCCGGAGACGCTGCGGACGGTGACCCTGCGGTACTTCGAGGCGATGAGCGCGGAGATCGTGGCGCGGGGCGGCACTCCGGAGAAGTTCATCGGGGACGCGGTGATGGCGGTGTTCGGCGTGCCGGTGGTCCGTGACGACGACGCCCGCCGGGCGCTGGCGGCGGCGCTCGGGATGCGCCGGGCGCTGGCCCGGCTGAACGAGGAGCTGACCGCCACCCTCGGCATCGAGCTGGCCACCCGCGTCGGCGTCAACACCGGTCAGGTGGTGGCGGGTTCGGACGCGACCGCCCGGCAGGCCCTGGTCTCCGGGGAGACCGTCAACATCGCCGCCCGGCTGGAGCAGAACGCGGGCCGGGGCGAGATCCTGATCGGCCCGGGGACGCTGCTCGCCGCCGGGCCGACGGTGCGCGCCGAGCCCACCGGGCCACTGCGGCTGAAGGGCAAGCGGGACAGCGTGGAGGCCTACCGGCTGCTCGCGCTGGGCGCGGACGACCCCGAGCTGCTGCGCCGCTTCGACGTCCCCTTCGTCGGCCGCGACGCCGAGCGGCAGGCGCTGGACGCCGCCCTGGAGCGGGCCGTCGACGGCGGTGGCGCCGGGCTGCTGCGGGTCACCGGGGAGGCGGGCATCGGCAAGACCCGGCTGGTACGGGAGTGGCTGGCGGGGCGGTCCGCGTCCGGCGCGCTGGTGTACGGGGCGGGGCGGTGCCGCAGTTACGGGGACCACGGCACCCTCGCGGCGCTGGCCGACGCGGTGCGTTCACTGGTCGGTCCCCCGGCGGGTCAGTCGGCAGGCCCTCAGGCAGGTCGGTCGGCGGGTCGGCCGACGGTTCCTCCGGTGGGTCCGGCGGTGGATCCGGCAGTGGACAGGGCGCAGGGCGGAGCCGACGGGCCGGCGGTCGACGGGCTGGCGGTCGACGACGCGATGGCCCTGCTCTCCGGGGGCCTGCTGCGCGACGGCACGCCGAACGCGCCCTTCGAGGACATGTGCGCGGCCCTGACGGCGGTCCTGGAACGGGCCGCCCGTATCCGCCCGGTCGTGCTGGTGCTGGACGACTGGCACGCGGCGGCCCCGCTGCTGGTCCGCACGGTGCACCGGCTGACGGACGGCTCGGGGTGCGCGGGCGTGCTGGTGCTCTGCGCCGGGCGGCCGGACGGACCGGGCGAGGACGGCGAACCCCCGGCCGGTGCGGGCCACCTCCAGCTCACCGGCCTCCCCCGCGAGGAAGCGGCCCGGCTCGCCGCCGGTCTCGCCGGTGCGGACGGCGGTCCTGCCCCGGTGGACGACCGGGTCCTGGCACGGGCCGGGGGCAATCCGCTCTACCTGGAACAGCTCCTGGTCGGCGACCGGGAGGACCCGGCGACCGCTTCCCGCCCCGGCGGCGGCCCGGCCCCCGGCGAGGAACTGCCGCCCACGCTCCAGGCCCTCCTCGGCGCCCGCATCGGGGCGCTGGCCCGGGCGGAGCGCGGGGTGGTGGACCTGGCCGCCGTGATCGGCCGGGAGTTCACCGCACCGGAGCTGGTCCGGCTGGAGCTCTCCGTACAGGCCGGGGAGGGCCACGGCCCCGGTCCGCTCACGGGCGCGGCCGGCCCCGAACACCGGCGGCGCGTCGAGGAGGCGCTGGCGGTGCTGGGCCGCCGCCGGTTGGTGGAGTCGGGGCCGCCGGGCGGCCGGGAGGAGGCGGCGTACCGGTTCAGCAGCGGGCTGGTCCACGAGGTCGCGTACGCCTCGCTGTCCAAGCGGGCCAAGGCGGACCGCCATGCCTGGGCGGCGGAGCTGCCCAGCGTGCTGCGCGCCGGCGACGGTGCGGTGGGCGGCCATCTGGAGCGCGCCTACCGCTACCGCGCCGAGCTGGGTCTGCTGGACGACGCGGCCCGGCGGCTGCGCGACCGGGCCGCCGCCGCGCTGGGCCGGGCCGGGGCGCAGGCCGCCGCCCGGTCCGACCTGCACTGGGCGCACGGGCTGCTGGAACGCGCGGTGGACCTGTGCCCCGGCGATCCGGCGGCGGCGCGGCGGCTCGGCGAGGTCCGCGTCGCGCTGGGCCGCACCGGCGAAGGGGCCGAACTGCTGCGCCGGGTACGGGACTCGGGGGCCGACGCGGTGGAGGCGGCGCACGCCCGGCTCGCGCTCGCGGTGCTGGATCCGGCCGCCGCGCCCGGCCCCGCCGCCGTGGCCCGTACCGTACTGCCGGTCTTCGAGGCGGCCGGCGACTCGACCGGCCGGGCCCGCGCGCATCTGCGGCTCGCCCAGCAGTTCCAGCGGTCCGGGCGGCACGAGGAGGCGGAGCGGGACCAGGCGCGGGCGCTGGAGCACGCCGTGCTGGCCGGTGCGGAGCCGGAGCGGGCCGGGGCGCTCGGCGCGATCGGCATCTCGCTGTGGCGCGGGCCGGTTCCGGTGCCCGCCGCGGTGGTCCGCTGCCGGACGCTGCTGGCGGCGCACGGTGCGGGCCGGCCCACGGTCCGGATCACCCTCAACTGCCCGCTGGCGGTGCTGTACGCGCTCCAGGGCCGGACCGAGGAGGCGCGGGGCTGCCTGGCCGAGGCGGAACGGCTGGCCGGGAAGCTGGGGTTCGCGGAGGCGGAGGTCTTCCTGCCGGTGTTCCGGGCGACGGTGGAGGCGCTGTCCGGCCGGAGCGCCGCCGCGCTGGAGCTGCTGGGCCGGGCGGACGCGGCGGCCCGGCGCACGGGGGCGGCGGGGATGCGGACGGCGGTGGCGCTGGACGCGGCCCGCCTGGAGCTGGACGAGGGCCGCGAGGACCTGGCCGCCGCCCGGCTGGCGGGCGTCGGCGACACCTCGGGGCTGAGCCGGGCGGACGCGGTGGATCTGGCGGGGCTGCGGGCCCGGCTGGCGGCCCGGTCCGCCCCCGAGGAGGCGGCCGGGCACGCGGACCGGGCGGTCCGGGCCTCGCTGCTCACCGATTCACCGCTGGTGCAGGCGACGGCCGAGCTGGACCGGGCGCACACGCTCGCCGCCCTGGGCCGGTGGCCGGAGGCCGGGGCCTCGGCCCGGTCGGCCGGGGCGCACTTCACGGGCAAGGGGCATCTGCCGGGGGTGCGCCGGGTCTCCGGGTTCCTCGCGCACCCGCCTCTGGCCATGGCCACGACGAGGGAGAGGAGCTGACCGATGACGACCACGGAACCGGCACCGGCGCAGGCACAGGCGGAATCGGTACGGCCCCGGGCGCGTACGGCCCCGGGGCAGGGCCTGACCTGGAGTCTGCGCGGGCGCGGCCCCGACGACGTACCGGTGCTCGCGGACGCCGGACCCCCGCTCGGCCGCCCCACCGGGCCCGCCACCGGCCGCGGCGTACGCGTCTGCGTGGTGGACTCGGGTGTGGAGCGGGACCATCCGCTGATCGGCCCGCTGGCCGGTTCCTGGGTGGTCGTCAAGGACGGGGAGAGCGGCGAGATCGCGGTCGAGCCGACGACCACCGGGGACACCTGCGGCCACGGCACCGCGTGCGCGGGCATCGTCCGCCGGACCGCCCCGGAGTGCGAGATCCACAGTGTGCGGGTGCTCGGGGAGCGGTTCTCCGGCACCGGCGACGTCCTCATGGCCGGGCTGCGCTGGGCGGTGGAGCAGCGCTTCGACGTGGTCAACCTCAGTCTGTCGACGACCCGTACCCGGTTCGCGCAGGAGCTGCACAGCCTGGCCGACAGCGCCTACTTCGCCCGTACGGTGATCGTCGCCTCGGCCCACAACACCCCGGTGGAGAGCTTCCCCTGGCGGTTCGCCTCGGTGATCTCGGTGGGCAGCCACCAGGAGGACGATCCCGAACTGCATCTGTACAACCCGGATCCCCCGGTGGAGTTCTTCGGCCCGGGCCAGAACGTGACCGTGCCGTGGCTGGGCGGCCGGACGATCCGCACCACGGGGAACAGCTTCGCCACGCCGTACGTCGCCGGGCTCTGCGCCCGCGTCCTGTCCGCGCATCCGCGGATGACGGCCTTCCAGCTCAAGAACGCCCTCTATCTGTCCGCGGCCAATGTGCGCCCCGCACCGCGTCCTTCTTCCACTCCGGCAGGAGATATCCGTGATGACTCCGAGAACTGATTCCGCCACCTCCTTCTCCGCCACCGCCACGGTCGCCGACGCGCCGCGCAGCGAGCTGCTCCAGTCGGTCGTCGACGTGGCCCGCGCCATCTTCGGGGCCGAGGCCAGTTCGGTCTTCCTGCTCGACGAGGAGGCGGACGAGCTGGTCTTCCAGGCCGTGTCCGGGCAGGGCGAGGAGTTCCTCGTGGGCCGCCGGTTCCCGGCCGGGCGCGGGATCGCCGGGTGGGTGGCGACCTCCGGCGAGCCGATGGTGGTGGACGACCTGAGCGCCGATCCGTCCTTCGACCGTTCGCTGGCGGAGTCGACCGCGTATGTGCCGAACGCCCTGATGGCGGCCCCGCTCATCAGCGACGCCCGGATCCTCGGCGTCCTGGAGGTGCTAGATCCGTCCCCGCAGGCCCGGTCGGGCGTCCGGGAGCTGGATCTGCTCGCGATGTTCGCCCGGCAGGCCGCCGCCGCCCTGCGGGTGCTCACGCCGGAGCGGGTGCGCGAGGCCGAGCAGCGCGCGGTGTCCGCCGGGGGCGCGCTGGAGGGTGCGCGGCGCGAGGACGCGCTGAAACTGCTGGGTAGCCTGGAGCGACTGCTGCGGGGCGTCGGCTGAGGTCACCGGCGCCACCGGCGCCCGGGAGTAGCCACCGGCCCGGCGGGCAGGAGCGGGGCGTCGGCACCAAGGGAAGGACACGCACGATGAAGCTCGCTTTCTCCACGCTCGGAGTGCCCGGTACGCCGGTCGCCGAGGTCGTCCGGCTCGCCGCCGACCACGGCTACCAGGGGGTGGAGCTGCGCGTCCATCCGGAGGAGCCGGTGCACCTGGGGCTCTCCTCGCTGGAACGGGCCGATGTGGTCGAGGCGTTCAAGGCCGGCGGGGTGGAGATCCTGGCGCTCGCCGGTTATGTGAAGGCGGCCGCCGAGGGCGACGACGAGGCGGTCCTCGCGGAACTGGCCGAACTGGTGAAGCTCGCCCGCGACCTGGGCGCGTCCTATGTCCGGGTGTTCCCCGGCGGCGGCGACCAGGAGCAGGCGGAGGCCGACGCGACGGCCGCCCGGCGGCTCGGGGCGGCGGCCCCGGCCGCCGCCGACATGGGCGTGAGCATCCTGCTGGAGACCCATGACTCGCACCGGGCGGGCCTCGACGTCGCCCGGGTCGTCGCCACGGTCGGGCACCCCCGGGTCGGCGCGATCTGGGACGTCCTGCACACCTGGCTCGCCGGTGAGGAGCCGGCCGCGAGCCATGCGGTGCTGGCCCCGCACCTCGGCTACGTACAGGTGAAGGACGTCGCGTCGGCGGAGGACCTCACTCCGCTCGCACTGGGGGCCGGGGCGCTGCCGTTGGCGGAGTGCCTGGACGGGCTGGATCCGGAGACGTGGGTGTGCTGGGAGTACGAGAAGCGCTGGCACCCGGGGGCGGCGGAGCTGCCGGGTCTGCTGGGCGCGGGGCGTGAGTATCTGCTGCGGCTCGGAGCACCGAAGCAGTAGCGGTAGCGGATCCGGCGGCGGGCGTCGCGGCGGCACCGGCGGCGGGCGCGACACCCTCGGCCACACCCCCGGCGGCGGGCTCCGGTCGGCGCGTCGCGGTGCCGGGCCCGACGCCCGAGGTCAGCGCCACCCCGCCCACCAGCAGCACCGCCGCGCACCAGCGCAGCGGGCTCACCTCCTCGCCGAGCACCAGCGCCGCCGAGGACATCCCGAAGACCGGGACGAGCAGGGTGAAGGGCGCCACGGACGAGGCGGGGTACTGCCGGAGCAGGAAGCCCCAGGCCCCGAAGCCGAACACCGTGCTCACCCAGGCGACGAACAGGATGATGCCCGCCCCGCTCCAGTCGAGCGCGGCCAGCGCCTCCGCGTCCCGGTCCGGGCCCTCGAAGAGGAGCGACAGGCCCAGCAGCGGCAGCACCGGGACGGCCGAGACCCAGACCATGAAGGTCAGCGCGTCCTTGGGGGCGGCCCGGCGGGTGAGCACGTTGGACACGCCCCAGCAGGCCGCCGCGCCGACCACGAGGACGAACGCGAGGACCGGGCCGCCCCCGCCCTCGTCCACGGCGGCCACCCCGATGCCCGCGAGCGCGACGGCCATGCCCGCCAGCCGGACCCGGCCGGGCCGCTCGGAGAGGGCGAGGGCGGCGAACAGGGCGGTGAAGACGGCCTGGACCTGGAGGACCAGGGAGGAGAGCCCGGCGGGCATCCCCTGGTCCATGCCGATGAACAGCAGCCCGAACTTCCCCACCCCCAGGACCAGCCCGACGCCCACGACCCACTTCCAGGCCACCGACGGCCGGCCCAGGAGGAAGATCGCGGGCACGGCGGCGACGAGGAAGCGCAGCGCGGAGAAGAGGAGCGGCGGGAAGTGGTCGAGCCCCAGCTCGATCACGACGAAGTTCACGCCCCAGAGTGCCGCGACGAGCACGGCCAGGGCGATATGGCGTGGACGCATGGGGCGAGCATTCAGCAGGATGACCGTGTAGCACCAGCACCGATTCCTTCATGATGGAATTCAGCGCTGCTGAAGAATGCCCCCGGAAGACGCCCCGAAGGATGAGGTCACCGTGCTCGATCTGGCCCGGCTGCGCGCCCTGCACGCGGTCTCCGTCCACGGCTCCGTCGCGGGTGCGGCGGCCGCCCTCGGCTACACCCCGTCCGCGATCTCCCAGCAGATCACCAAGCTGGAGCGGGAGACCCGGACGACGTTGCTGGAGCGGCGGGGGCGCGGGGTGGCGCTGACCGAGGAGGCGTTGCGGCTGGCGGGCACGGCCCAGCGGCTGCTGGCCATCATGGAGCAGGCGGAGACGGAGCTGGAGGAGCGCCGGGGGCTGCCGACGGGTCGGCTGACGATCGCCGCGTTCGCCTCGGCCGCGCGGGGGCTGCTGCCGGGGGTGCTGGCCGGGCTGGACCGGGACCACCCGGCGCTGGACGTCCGGCTGGACGAGGTGGATCCGCATCTGTCGGTGGACCTGGCCGCGAAGGGGGTCGTGGATCTGGCCGTGGCGCACGACTGGGACATCGCCCCGCTGCCCGCCCCGGAGGGCCTGGCCCAGGCGGTGATCGGAGTCGACCGGTGCGATCTGCTGGTGCCCGGGGACCATGCGCTGGCCGGGCGGGACGGGGTGCGGCGCGAGGAGCTGGCGCGCGAGCGGTGGATCTGCCAGCCGCCGGGGACGGTGTGCCACGACTGGCTGGTGCGGACGCTGCGCACGGCGGGGCACGAGCCCGACATCCGGCACCGGGCGGAGGAGAACCACACCCAACTCGCGCTGGTGGCCGCAGGTCTGGGCATCGCGATGATGCCCCGGCTGGGGCGGGGGCCGCTCCCGGACGGGGTGGAGGCGGTGCGGCTGGACCCGGTGCCCGAGCGCCGGCTGTACGCGCTGTGGCGTACGGAGGCGGCGCGGCGACCGGCGATCACGGCCGCGGTGGACGCGCTGCGGGCCCACGGCGCGGCGGCCGGACTGGCGTGAGC
>MUNB01000017.1 GCA_002154345.1 Streptomyces griseus | reverse complement strand
CCGCCGCGAACTTCGCCGCCACCTCGCTGTTCGTCTCGGCCGGATTCCTGCTGGTCGTGCCGGTGGCCCTGTTCTGCGGGGACACCGTCGCCTCCGAGGCGAGCTGGTCCTCGCTGCGCTATCTGCTTGCCGCACCCGTGCCACGCGTCCGGCTGCTCTGGTCCAAGCTCGTCGTCGCGCTCGGCTTCAGCCTGGCCGCGATGGTGCTGCTGCCGCTCGTCGCGCTGGCGGCGGGCACGGCGGCCTACGGGTGGGGGCCGCTGAAACTGCCCACCGGGGGTGCGCTGGCCGCCGGGGACACGGTGCCGCGCCTCGCGATCGTCGTGGCGTTCATCTTCGTCTCCCAACTGGTCACCGCGGGCCTGGCGTTCTGGCTGTCCACGAAGACGGACGCCCCGCTCGGCGCGGTCGGCGGCGCGGTGGGCCTCACCATCGTCGGCAATGTCCTCGACGCGGTCACCGCGCTCGGCTCCTGGCGCGACTTCCTGCCCGCGCACTGGCAGTTCGCCTGGGCCGACGCGCTCCAGCCGCAGTTGGAGTGGGGCGGCATGATCAAGGGCGCGGCCGTATCAGTGACCTATGCCCTGATTCTGTTCGCGCTGGCCTTCCGGGGGTTCAGTCGTAAGGACATCGTGTCCTGAACCTGATGTTCCGCCGGTTTCCGTCCGCGGGCGGCCCGCTGTTGCCGCATCGAGACGGTTCCGCAACGCTTTCGTCGACTCCGGTCGGCGGTCCCGTACGTCACATTCACAGGTGTCGAGGACACCGTGACGACGTGGGGGGTTACGTATGTATCGGATCAGCCGACGAGACGAAGAGCGCGCGGGGGGCCGGGCGGGGCGCCGGGCCGGAGGCATGGCACTCCTCCTGGCCGGCGCCCTGCTGATCACCGCCTGCAGCGCGAGCGACGGAGGCTCGGGAACCACCCGGGACCTGAGCTCGGGCAAGCGCGACGGGCAGGGACCGACCGGCGGCGGGCAGCCCGCGCCGGACGTGGCGGCGCCCGAGAAGGGCCGGCAGTCCGGGGAGAACGGGGCCTCCGCCGCGCCGGACGTCAAGGCGCCCGACTATCTCTCCACCTTCGCCCTGGACGTGGACACCGCCAGCTACGGCTACGCGCGCCGCACCCTCGGCGACGGCAGCCTGCCCAACGCCGAGGACGTACGCCCCGAGGAGTTCGTCAACAGTTTCCGCCAGGGGTACGAACGGCCGAAGGGCCCCGGCTTCTCGGTGAACGTCGACGGCGCGCGCATCGACGGCGGGAAGGACGGGAAGAGCGCGAAGGGCGGCGGAACCGGAGCCTCCGACTGGTCGCTGCTACGGGTCGGGCTGGCCACCGAGGCCGCCCCGTCCACCGCCGAACGGCCGCCCGCCGCGCTCACGTTCGTCGTCGACATCTCGGGGTCCATGGCCGAGACCGGCCGCCTCGACCTGGTCAGGAAGTCGCTGAACATCCTCACCGACGAACTGCGCGACGACGATTCCATCGCTTTGGTCACCTTCAGCGACGAGGCCGAGACCCGGCTGCCGATGACCCGGGTGAAGGGCAACCGGAACCGGATCAAGGACGCGGTCGAGGAGATGCAGCCGGCGCAGTCCACCAACGTCGAGGCGGGCATCACCCTCGGCTACGAGAAGTCCGTCGACGGCCACCGCGAAGGCGCCACCAACCGGGTGGTGCTCCTCTCCGACGCCCTCGCCAACACCGGTGACACCGAGGCCGAGTCCATCCTGAAGAAGATCGACTCCGCCCGCCGCGAGTACGGCATCACCCTCTTCGGCGTCGGCGTCGGCAGCGACTACGGCGACGCGTTCATGGAAACGCTCACCAACAAGGGCGACGGGAACACCACCTACGTCGGAGACGAGGAGCAGGCCCGCAAGGTCTTCGTCGACCAGCTGCCCGCCCACCTCGAAATCCAGGCCCGCGATGCCAAGGCCCAGGTGGCGTTCGACCGGAAGACCGTGCAGCAGTTCCGGCTGATCGGCTACGAGAACCGCAAGGTCGCCGACGAGGACTTCCGCGACGACAGCGTCGACGGCGGCGAGGTCGGCCCCGGCCACACGGTGACCGCTCTGTACGCCGTACGGCTGCGCGAGGGCGCTTCCGGCACCGTGGCCAAGGCCACCGTGCGCTGGCTCGACCCCAAGACCCGCAAGGCCCAGGAGAAGACCGGAACGGTCACCACCGGGGCGATCGACGGCCCGCTGTGGAGCGGCGAGCACGACCGGCTGCAAGTGGCGGCCGTGGCCGCCTACTTCGCCGACCACCTGCGCCACGGCGACCTGCCCGGCGCGCCCGGTCTCCGCGAACTCGCGTCCCGCGCCTCCGCGCTGGCCGAGACGACCGAGGACAGCGCCGTCAGGAAGCTGGCCACGGCCATCGGGCAGGCGGACCGGCTGGAGGGCGGCGCCGGCACGGACGACGGACCGGAACCGAGCGAGGGCGAGATCGGCTGATACGGGAGCGACGGGAGCGACGGGAGGGATAGGAGGGGCAGGGGCGTCCGGCGAGGGCCGGGCGCCCCTGCGCTGCGCCCCGGCCGGCCCTGCCCCGGCTCGTACGCGCATACGAGAAAACGCCGGTGCGGGCCGCCCCCGCAGGTCATGATGTCCGCCATGACCTCCCTGTTCCTGGTGCTCTCGGCGATCGTCAACGGCCTCTACGCGGGCTTCCTGCTGACCTTCCTGATCGCGGTCATGCCCGGTCTGGCCGAGCTGACGGACGAACAGTTCACCGCGGCCATGCGCCGCTTCAACGAGAAGGTCCCCGGGCCCGTCTTCCTGGTCCTGTTCGTCGGGGCCGTCGCGCTTCCCGCCGCCGCGTTCTTCACCGGTCTCGGCGAGCACGACGAGACCACGGGACCGGCCGTCCTGGGAGCGCTGATCTGCGTGGTCGTCAGCCACCTGGTGACCATCGCCGGCAACGTCCCGCTCAACAACGCCCTCGCCGCCGCCGAGGGCGGCGACGACAGCACCGCCCGCGCGGCCTTCGAGTCCCGCTGGAACACCTTCCACCAGGTGCGCACCGCGTTCAACCTGGTGGCGTGCGTCCTGCTGGCGGTCGCGCTGTAGGAGTCAGCCGGCCGCCCGCCCGTCCGCCTCGGCCCGTTGCGGGTGGCGGGGTCCGAGCAGCACGACGAGGGCGGCCGCGCCGGGCACGCGGGCGCCGATCCGCCGCCAGCCGGTCCGCTCGTACAGGCGCAGCGCCGCCTCGGCCCGTACGGAGGTCAGCAACCAGCAACGGCCGTCCGGGGCGGCCTCGGTCACCGTGTGCAGCAGCGCCGCGCCGATCCCCGCGCCGTGGGCCTCCGGCGCGACCGCCAGTTCGTTCACCTCCAGCGCGCCGCACAGCCAGGCCCGCGTGCGCCCGGCCCCGAGCGCCTCGGCGACCTGCCCGTAGCTGCGGTCGGCCGGAAAGACCTCCGGGGTGATCCAGGCCGTGGCGAAACCGGTCACCGTGCCCCCGGCCGTCGCCACCGCCGCCGTGAACCCGGGCCGCAGGGCGTCCCGGGCGAGCCGCTCCGCGTAGGCGTCGGCCGTCGCCGGATCCTCGTTCCAGGGCGGGGCCGCGAACGCCCGCGCGTACACCTCGCGGATCCCGTCGGCGTACCGGTCCAGCTCTCCGGCCCGCACCGTTCGTACCTCGGTTCGTACCTCAGCCGTCATCGCACCGTCCTTCACCGTCATGAGCGGACCCTAGAGGGTGAACTGTCGTACGAGGCACAACCCTTCGCCCGGTACGCCGGTCTCAGGAAGTACGAGCGGCCACTCGACACCCACCCCAGCAGAAGGAGTCCCCGTGACATCCCGAGCACTCGGCACCGGTGTGGTCCTGGCCCTCACCCTGGCCACCGCGATCGTCGCCCTGCCCGCCACCGCCCATGCGGCCCCCGCCCCGGCCCCCGACCCCCACGGCCCGCGCGCCGACTTCAACGGCGACGGCTATCCGGACCTGGCGTTCGCCGCGCCCGGCGCGACCGTGAAGGGGTTCAAGGGCGCCGGATACGTCGGCGTGGCCTACGGATCCCGCAACGGAATCAAGGACTCCGCGAAGCGGGTGTTCACCCAGGCATCGGCGGGCGTGCCCGGCACCCCGGAGACCGGTGACACCTTCGGCGGCGCCGTCGCCTCCGCCGACCTCGACCGGGACGGCTACGCGGACCTGGTCGTCGGCTCGCCGGGCGAGAAGATCGGCCCGGCCGTGGGCGCGGGCGGCATCACCGTCCTGTGGGGCGGTCCCAACGGACTGGCGGGCGGGGCGAACCTGCTGGCCGGGGAGGAGTACGCGGGCATGGGCCGGCAGCTCGCCGTCGGTGACTTCGACGGCGACGGCGCCCCGGACATCGCCGCGGCGGGCTACGCCGATCTGTACGCGCTCAGCGGACCGTTCACCCGCGACGGCGCCGCCGCCCGGACCACCGAGGTCCCGGACCGCTACGACCACCGCTATCTCGACCTGGCGGCGGGCGACCTGAACGGTGACGGCCGCGACGACCTCGCCGCCGTCTCCAACAGCGGTGACGAGTACGACGACCGGCGCATCGAGACCGGCCTCGGCGGTCCGGACGGCCTCGGCGCCGAGCTCACCGTGGTCAGGGGCGAGGACGGCTACCGGCTGGAGGGCGGCGAGCACATCGCCGTCGGCCATGTGAACAACGACCGGTACGCCGACCTCGCCGTCGGACGCGGGGTCGGGGGCTACGACAGCGACCTCGACCTGCCGCTGTCCAAGGGCGGCATGCTGACGTACGTACCGGGCAGCGTGACCGGACCGCGGGGCACCGAGGCCACCGTCCTCAACCAGGACTCACCCGGCGTTCCCGGCGCGGCCGAGCACGGCGACGGCTTCGGTTCGTCCGTCGCCATCGGGGACACCGACGGCGACGGCTACGGCGAGATCGCGGTGGGCGTGCCCGGCGAGGCGCTGGGCACGGTCGAAGCGGCGGGCGGCCTCGTCATCCTGCCCGGAACCGCCACCGGCCCCACGGGCACCGGCAGTTACGGCTTCAACCAGGGCACGCCGGACGTCGTCGGGGCCGTGGAGAAGGGCGACCGCTTCGGCGGCGCGGCGATCCTGCGCGACCTGAACGGCGACGGCCGCACCGAACTGGCCGTGGGCGCCCCCGGCGAGAACGCGGGCGAAGGCTCCCTGTGGGTGTTCCCGGCCACCGCCTCCGGCCTCGTGGCCAAGGGCTCGTTCAGCTTCGGCCACGGGACGCTCGGCACGGTCGCCACGAAGGCGCAGCTGGGCAGCGGCTTCAACCGCTGATCCGCGCCCGGCTCTCCTCCCCTCGGAGAGGAGAGCCGGGCCGGCTGTCCGTACTCACACGTTGGGCACCTTGAGCCGGTCCCAACTGCTCTTCCCGGGAATGCCGTCCGCGTCGGAGCCCGAGTAGCCCAGCTTGCGCTGCCAGGCGGCGTACGACTTCCGGTCGGCCTCGGACCAGGCGGGACCCGGACCCACCGTGTACCGCCCGCAGCCCTCGGCCACCAGCCGCTTGCCCATCGCCGTGACGATCGCGCTGTTGCGGCCGACCTTGAAGAACGCGGCCCCGGGGAACGGTTCGTACGTCGGCTTCGGCGGCGGCTTGGAGGGGCCGTCGGGGGCGCCGCCGAGCCGCTTGCCGATCCGGGTGCGCATCGAGTTCATGGTGAACCCACGCGGATCGACCTTGCCCGGCTGCCACTCCAGGTGCCCGATCACCGACCGCTGCGACCAGCCGTGCGCCCGGCAGACGGCCGCGGCGGCCCGCTCGATCGCCAGCAGCTGGGCGGCCGGCCAGGGATCCTTGCCGTCGCCGAGGTTGACGCACTCGAAGCCGTAGAAGTGCCGGTTGCCGTCGGTGTTGGCCTCGTTGTCCGGGGGCAGCGCCTTCTCCGCGATGACGGCGCGCAGCACGTCGTCGTCGCCGAGCCCGGCGTGGTTGGCCCGCCCGTTCCCCACGAGGTGGACGGTGCCGTCCTTGGCGATGACCCCGTGGCAGAGCGGACCGGGCAGGGCGGAGTGGCCGTTGTAGCAGAGCTCGACGGAGGACGCGGTGCCCGAGGTGACGGTGTGATGGATCATCACCCCGTGCGTCGGACCCCAGGGGCCTTTGTGGTTCCGGTTGTTGGTACGCCAGCTCCGGTGTTCGACGACGTGGAGGCCTTCGTCGCGGAGGGCTTTGAGCAGCTTGTCGGCGGACAGCGGCGTCGCCATCGCGGCGCTCCTTTCCCTGATGGTGCGTAGATCACGCGGGTGCTCCGGTGTGGGGGCGGCGGGACCGGTGGACGGACGGCGGCGCGGAGCCGCGTACTCCCGCCGGATGTCGGGGCGGTCGGGAGCGCCTGTGGTGGGGATTCCGCCTTCGGGCCCCCTGATCGATTTGCCCGCTGCCGGGCCCCGCCGAACGTCCCGTCGGGCGGAAGGTTTCCCCGGACTCGAACCCCCGTCCGGGTTTGCCCGAACTCCTGCCCGATGTGCATGGCCGATGTGCATGCCCGATGTGCATGGCCGATCCGCGTGGCCGCCGAAGCCGCCCCGACGCCACATCCGTGGCTACTCCCGCTGTCGTATGCGGCCGGACGTCCCGCCTCCTACCGTGAGGGGGTGATGACCTTCGACCGCCTGGCCGCCCGTGCGCGCGCCCTGCCGCCGATCGTCGCGGATCTGCTGGTGGTGGCGGTGGTGGGGGCGTTCACCACCGCCGACGCGGCCGTCAACGAACCCGGCTACCGCCAGGCGGACGCGCTGACCTGGACCCTCCTGGCGGTCTCGCTGGCGGCGCTCGCCTGCCGACGCCGTTGGCCCGTTCCGGTGGTCTGCGTGACCGGGGCGGCGTGTGCCGGGTGGGCGCTGCACGGGCACATCGGCGAACTGCTGAACCTCCCGGTGATCGTGGCGCTGTACACGGTCGCGGTGCTGGGCGACCGCAGGCGCACGCTGTGGACCGGGGTGATCGCGGCGACGGTCTCGGGCGCGGTGGCGCTGAAGGTCGGCCGGGACGTGGTCAATCCGCAGGGGCTGCCGGTCCTGGAGATGGTCTGGCCGCTCGTTCCGCTGCTCCTGGGCGAGGTGGTGCGGACCCGCCGGGAGCTGCTGGCGGAGTACGCGGCGCGCGCCGCCCGGGCCGAGGAGGACCGGGAACGGGAGGCCGCCCGCCGGGTCCGCCAGGAGCGGGTGCGGGTGGCCCGGGAGATCCACGACATCCTCGCCCACACGGTGAGCGCGATGACCGTGCAGGCCGGGGTGGCGCTCGACGCGCTGGACGCCGCGCCGGAGGTGTCACGGCGGGCGATGACCCAGGTGCGCGCCTCCGGCAAGGAAGCCGTACGGGAACTGCGCGCCACGCTCTCCGTCCTGCGCGAGGCGGAGTCCACGGCCCCGGCGCCCCGCCTCGACCAGCTGGACGAACTGGTGGCGGGGGTCGAGGCGGGCGGGGTGCGGGTCAGCCTGCGGCGGGACACGGGGGACGCCGCCGTCCCGGCGGTCGTCGAGGCGACGGCGTACCGGATCGTGCAGGAGGCGCTGACCAACGTGGTGAAGCACTCGGCGGCGCGGCACGCGGCGGTGTCGGTGACCCGCGCCGCCGGCCGGCTGACCGTGGAGGTGGTGGACGAGGGTCCGCCCGTTCCGCCGCCGGCCGCCCCGCCCGCCGACCGGGGCTTCGGCCTGATCGGCATGCGGGAGCGGGCGGCCGCGGTGGGCGGCGGCGTCACGTACGGTCCGGTGCCGGGCGGCGGATTCCGCGTCCACGCCGTGCTGCCGGCCGAGGGAGCGACACCATGACACGACCTGCGGCAGGGGGCGGGGGCCGGCCGGTCCGGGTGGTCCTCGCCGACGACCAGACCGTCGTACGGGCCGGATTCCGCGCTCTGCTCGACCTCACCGACGACCTGGTCGTCGTCGCGGAGGCCGCCGACGGGGCCCGCGCCGTCGAGGCGGTCCGCACGACCCGCCCGGACGTCGTGCTGATGGACATCCGGATGCCCGGCGTCGACGGCCTGGAGGCCACCCGCCTGATCGCCGCCGACCGCACCCTCGACCGGGTCCGCGTGGTCATGCTCACCACGTACCAGGTCGACGCGTACGTCTTCGAGGCCCTCCGCCACGGTGCCGCGGGCTTTCTGCTCAAGGACATCGAGCCGGACGACCTGCGCACCGCGATCCGTGACGTCGCGGCGGGCCGGAGCCTGCTCGCCCCCGCCGTCACCCGCCGGGTCATCGAGGAGTTCGCCCGGCTGAAGGCCCCCGAGGCGGCCGGCGCCGAACGGCTCGCCGTCCTCACCGGGCGGGAACGCGAGGTGATGGCGCTCGTCGCCGCCGGGCTGTCCAACGAGGAGATCGGCAAGGAGCTGATCATGAGCCCGCTGACCGCGAAGACCCATGTCAGCCGGACCATGACGAAACTGGGCGCCCGCGACCGGGCCCAGCTGGTGGTCATCGCGTACGAAACCGGCCTGGTGAGACCGGGCGAGCGCTGAGCGGGGAGGCGGCTACTCCCGCCGGAGTAGCCCCCGGCTCCCGCCGGAGGATTCGCGACCCGGGGCCCGCTCGTAGCGTCGGCCGCATGATCGAAGCAACGGAACTCACCAAACGCTACGGCGGGCGGACCGCCGTCGACCGGCTTTCGTTCACCGTCCGGCCCGGCCGGGTGACCGGCTTCCTCGGCCCGAACGGCGCCGGGAAATCGACCACCATGCGCCTGATCCTCGGCCTGGACTCCGCGAGCGCGGGGCGCGTCACCGTGGGCGGTAAGGCCTACGCGGACCTGCCCGTACCGCTGCGCGCGGTCGGCTCGCTGCTCGACGCCAAGGGCGTCCACGGCGGCCGCTCCGCCTACCACCACCTGGCCGGACTCGCCGCGAGCAACGGCATCCCGCGCCGCCGCGTCGAGGAGGTGCTGGACCTGGTGGGCCTGCCCGCCGCGACGGCCCGCAGGCGCACCAAGGGCTTCTCGCTCGGCATGGCCCAGCGGCTCGGCATCGCGGCGGCGCTGATCGGCGACCCGGAGGTGCTGATCCTCGACGAACCGGTCAACGGCCTCGACACCGAGGGCATCCGCTGGATCCGGGGACTGATGCGGTCCCTGGCGGCGGAGGGCCGCACGGTCTTCCTCTCCAGCCACCTCATGAGCGAGATGGAGCTGACGGCCGACCACATCGTGGTGATCGGGCAGGGCCGGCTCATCGCGGACACGACGATGCGCGACTTCATCGAGGCCAACTCCCGCGCGCACACGCTCGTACGGTCCCCCGAGCCGGAGAGGCTCCGGGCACTGCTGGAAACGGTGGGGGCCCGGGTCCGCCTGGACGCCACGGGCGGCTGGCGGGTCGAAGGACCGGACCCGGCCACCATCGGCGACCTGGCCCGCGACCACGGCGTCGCCGTCCATGAACTCACCCCGGCCCACTCCTCCTTGGAGGAGGTCTACACGGCGCTCTCGCAGTCCTCGGTGGAGTACCGGACCGAGGACCGGGCCGCCGAGCCCGGCCGGAAGGAGACAGTCCGATGACGACACCCGCTCTCGGATCCCGGGCCCTGGCCCACGAGTGGATCAAGTTCCGCAGCGTGCGCTCCACGGTGTGGACGACGGTGGCGACCGCCGTACTGCCCGTTCTGGGCGCGGTGTTCGTCGCCACGACCGGAAGCCTCCAGTCCGACGACACGGTCCTGGGCGGCAGCCTCACCCTCTCCGTCGTCGCCCAGATGCTGGCGGCGGTGGTGGGCGCGCTGGTGGTGACGGGGGAGTACAGCAGCGGCACCATCCGTACGACGTTCGCCGCCGTGCCCGGCCGCACCACGGTCCTCGTCGCCAAGGCCGCCCTGGTGGCGGGCGTGATGTACGTCCTCGCCCTGGCCTCCTGCACGGCCGCCTACCTCGTCGGCGACGCCCTGCTCCCCGACGGCCGGTACGCCCAGGGCGAGCCGCTGCCCGCCCTGTTCGGGATCGCCGCGTCCTTCGCGGTGGCCGCCGTGCTGGGCCTCGCCGTCGGCACCCTCGTACGGCACTCGGCGGGCGCGGTCACCACGGTGATCGGCCTGCTGCTCCTGCCGTCCCTGTTCGGCCCGCTCTTCGGCGACGCCGAACGCTGGATCGCCGGCCTCTCCCCGACGGCCGCCCTGGAAAAGCTCACCCAGACCTCGGACGCCGCCGCCGGTACGGTGGGCAGCCTGGGCCCCTGGCCCTCCCTGCTCCTGGTCGCCGCCTGCACGACGGCGCTCGCGCTCGGCGCACTGGCGCTGCTGCGGCGGCGGGACGCGTAGCGCGCTTACGCCGCCATGACGCCGTGCTCGCTAACGTCCCCCTGAGCGACGAAAAGGCCCTCCGGTGCGGAGGGCCTCACGGTCGTGCGGTCGTTCGGTCGGTGCGCCCCCGGCAGGACTCGAACCTGCGGCCAAGCGCTTAGAAGGCGCCTGCTCTATCCACTGAGCTACGGGGGCCGGGAGTCCTGATCGGTGGTTCCGTGGCCGTGCCGGGACAAGGATAGGGCTCCGATCCCCTGGACCCGGTTGCTTCACCTGCGTGGCACGATGTGGAGGTTCGGTGAAGCGAACCGATAATCGCAGGTGGGTGCGATTCCTGCATCGGTTTTCGCTTTCCACGCGCCGGGTGTTGTGCACTCGTTATGCCCCTGCCCCACTCGTCCCCTCTGTCCTGACTCTGTCCAGAGGGTGGAACCGCCGCGCAGAGGGGGCTATACGCTTCAAAAAGGCTTCAAAATTGGGCATTCTTCGCATGTGGTGACCATGGACGTACGGCCTCAGCTCATCGACGCACTTTCCGCCCTGCGCGACCGTGTCGCCGCCGTGCGTCTCCCACTGCCCCTGCCGGGGGCCGAACGCGCCCGGCAGACCAGGGTCGAACTCCTCGCCCAGCTCGACGACTACCTCCTGCCACGCCTCAAGGACCCCGAGGCCCCGCTGCTCGCCGTGATCGGCGGATCCACCGGGGCCGGGAAGTCCACGCTGGTCAACTCGCTGGTGGGGTGCCGGGTCAGCCAGGCCGGGGTGCTGCGGCCCACCACCCGGACCCCGGTGCTCGTCTGCCACCCGGACGACCACCACTGGTTCGCGGGCGTACGGGTGCTGCCGCAGCTCACCCGGATCTGGCTGCCCCCGGGGCAGGCGCCCGACCCGGACGGGCTCGACGACCTCGCCGCGCGGGGGGCGGACGAGGAGACCGCGCTGCGGGTGGAGACCGCGGTGAGCCTGCCCCGCGGGCTCGCGCTGCTGGACGCCCCCGACATCGACTCGCTCGTCGTCCGCAACCGCGTCCTGGCCGCCGAACTGATCTGCGCCGCCGACGTCTGGGTGATGGTCACCACCGCCTCGCGCTACGCCGACGCGGTGCCCTGGCATCTGCTGCGTACCGCGAAGGAGTACGACGCGGCCCTCGTCACCGTCCTCGACCGGGTGCCCCACCAGGTGATCGCCGAGGTGTCCCGGCAGTACGCGGCGCTGCTCACCCGGGCCGGACTCGGGGACGTACCCCGGTTCACCATCCCCGAACTCCCCGAGTCCGCGGGCGGCGGCAGCGGACTGCTCCCCACCA
>MUNB01000169.1 GCA_002154345.1 Streptomyces griseus | reverse complement strand
GTACGGGGGCGGCCGGCGGTCAAGGGGGTGCGGGTGCGGCCAGGCCGCCTGATGTATCCGGCTCTCCCGGTTCACCAGGTGAGGCGAGTACAGGGCCCTCGACGCCCTCCAAGCCGTCCACGCCCACCGAACCCTCCACGCCTCCGAAGCCCGGCGGCGGGTCCTCCGGCAGCCCGGAACCTCCCGCTCCGCCCCCGGCCCCGGCCCCGGCCGCGCTGACACTGAGCGCCCCGGAGCGTGCGGCGGCGGACAAGCGGTGGTGCGAGAAGGTGACCGTGGAGTTCCGCAACACCGGCGGCTCCCCGGCGCGTTCCGGGACCGTCACCTTCGCCACCCACATCATCGGCGCCCTCGGCGTCGACTGGGCGACGATCACCTCGTCCCAGCCCTTGCCCGCCCCGATCGCCGCGGGTTCGACGCGCTCGAAGACGTACACCGTCTGCGTGGAGTCCTGGCGGGTACCGCTGGGCATGCGCGTCGAGACCCAGGACGTCTCCGCCGAGTGGGAGTGATCCGGGCGGACCCGCGGAATCCGTAAAGCCTGCGGAACTCGTAGAGCCCGCTGAAGCCGCGGGGCCGCCGCTGTCGTGCGACCCGCTGAATCCGCTGAACCCGCGCAGCACGCTCGAATCCGCGCAGCACTCTCGAAGCTGCCCCGGACGCACGAAGGCCGCCCGGGGCGGAGCGGGAGCCGGTCGGTCGTGGCCCCGCCGTCCGTCCCCCGTGCGGCCGGATCGTGCGGTCGTGCGTGATGTCCTGCGTGCTGCCCCGCGTGATGTCGTGATCAGCCCGGCACGAGCGTGCGAGCCGGTCAGCCCAGTGCGAGCCAGGCCACCGCGCCGAGGACGACGACGACGGCGATCACCGCCGCGATCACCCCGACTCTCGGCCCGGACGAGGTCGCCGCGGGCTGCTGCCGGCGCTGCGGCTCGCCCTCGTCGACGAAGGCGCGGAACATCTGCGTGCTGCCCGCCGGGTCGTGGTTGCCCTCGGGGCCCGGCTGAGGGGCGTGGGGGTTGTGTGCCATGGGGCAGGACCCTAGCGAACTCGGGGCCCCGGCCCAACCCCCGGGGCCACCCGGGGCACCCCGCTCCACCTGCGGCGGCCCGCCCGAAGATCGCCCCACAGCCCTGTGGAGAGCAGGTGGCGCCGCGCTTGACCTCGGCCCTACAGAGGCTTTTGCGTTCCTTTACTTCTGCAAGGCCGTTTTCGTTTGCCTGTAGCAACCAACGGCTTCTATCGTTGCCCTAAGCAACAACATAGTCGTGAGTGTGCTGGGGGTTCCCGTGGCCGCACGGAGTAGTTACGAGGAACTGGCCCGGCAGCTCAGTGCCGTCGGGGCCGTCAAAAGAGGGCTCGCCCGAGCCCTGCCCCCCGAGTGTCCCGCGGGATCCGCGGCCGTACTGACCCTCCTGGACCGGCACGGCGAGATGCGGATCAGCAGGCTCGCCGAGCTGCTGTCCGTGGACATGTCGGTGACCAGTCGGCACGTGGCCCATGTGGCCGATCGCGGCTGGATCGAACGGTCTCCGGACCCGGCGGACAAGCGGTCCCGCATCCTGCGGCTGACCCCCGGCGGGCACGAACAGCTCGGCGAGCTGACCCGGCGGACCACCGAGATGTTCGCCCACAACCTCCAGGACTGGTCCGACGAGGACGTCGGCCGGCTCATCGCGCTGCTGTCCCGGCTGCGTGACAGCTTCGCCTGTCGCGGATCCGGCGGCTGCGCCCCCGGACGTCACACCGGCGAGTGCAGGACCCGCCTCGGCGACGAGGCTCACACCCGTACACCTGTGTAACAGAAGCAAATACGCACGGATAAGGAACTCAATGGCTACGACCACACCCACCGGTGTGCGGGGCGGCCACGCCAAGCACGGAGGGCACGGCGGCGGCAACGCCTCCGGCGCCTCCGACGGCACGCCGATGACACACCGGCAGATCATGGAGGCGCTGACCGGGCTGCTGCTCGGCATGTTCGTCGCGATCCTGTCGTCGACGGTCGTCTCCAACGCGCTGCCCGAGATCATCTCCGACCTCGGCGGCGGCCAGAGCGCCTACACCTGGGTCGTGACGGCCTCGCTGCTGGCCATGACCGCCACCACCCCGCTCTGGGGCAAGCTCTCGGACCTCTTCAGCAAGAAGCTGCTGGTCCAGATAGCCCTGATCATCTACGTCCTGGGCTCGGTCGTCGCCGGTCTGTCGACCAGCAGCGGCATGCTCATCGCCTGCCGGGTCGTCCAGGGCATCGGCGTCGGCGGGCTCTCCGCCCTCGCGCAGATCGTCATGGCCGCGATGATCGCCCCGCGCGAGCGCGGCCGCTACAGCGGCTACCTGGGCGCGGTCTTCGCCGTCGCCACCGTCGGCGGTCCGCTGCTCGGCGGCGTCATCACCGACACCAGCTGGATGGGCTGGCGCTGGTGCTTCTACGTCGGCGTGCCCTTCGCGATCATCGCGCTGATCGTGCTCCAGAAGACCCTGAAGCTCCCGGTCGTCAAGCGCGAGGGCGTCAAGGTCGACTGGTCCGGCGCGTTCTTCATCAGCGCCGCCGTCTCGCTGCTGCTGGTCTGGGTGACCTTCGCGGGCGACAAGTACGACTGGCTGTCGTGGCAGACGTACGTGATGGTCGCGGGCTCCGCCCTGCTCGGCCTGATCTTCGTGTTCATCGAGTCGCGGGCCAAGGAACCGATCATTCCGCTGCGCCTCTTCCGCAACCGCACCATCACGCTGGCCTCGATCGCCTCGCTGTTCGTCGGCATCGCGATGTTCGCGGGCACCGTCTTCTTCAGCCAGTACTTCCAGCTGGCGCGCGGCAAGTCGCCGACGATGTCCGGCGTCATGACCATCCCGATGATCGCGGGGCTCTTCCTCTCCTCGACCGTCTCCGGCCAGGTCATCACCAAGACGGGCCGCTGGAAGGCGTGGCTGGTCAGCGGCGGCTTCCTGGTCACGGCCGGGCTGGGGCTGCTGGGCACGATCCGGTACGACACCCCGTACTGGCACGTCGCGGTCTTCATGTTCGTCATGGGCCTCGGCATCGGCATGATGATGCAGAACCTGGTACTCGCCACGCAGAACCAGGTCGCTCCCGAGGACCTCGGTTCCGCGAGCTCCGTCGTCACCTTCTTCCGGTCCCTCGGCGGTGCGATCGGCGTCTCGGCGCTGGGCGCCGTGCTCGGCAACCGCGTCACGCAGTACGTCAAGGACGGCCTCGCCGCTCTCGGTCCCGAGGGCGCCAAGCTCGGCCACGGCGGCACCGGCGGCGGGGGCATCCCCGACCTGGACAAGCTGCCCGAGCCGTTCCGCGTGGTCATGGAGGCCGCGTACGGGCACGGCGTCGGCGACGTCTTCCTGTACGCCGCTCCGTGCGCGCTGATCGCCTTCATCGTGACGATCTTCATCAAGGAGGTCGCGCTGAAGAGCAGCGCCGGGAACGACACCCCGGTCGACACCCCGGCCGAGGCTCCGGCGGCCGTCGAGACGGCCGAGGCCCCCGTGCCCGCCGCCGTCGGCGCGGCCGGGCTGGTCTCCGAGGGCGCGGCCGGGGTCACCTCGGTCGACACGGCCGACGCCGAGGCCGACGCCCTTGCCGCGGGCGGCGGTGCCGGTGCCGGTGCCAGTGCCGCGTACGAGAACGTGCACGACACCGTCCAGGGCACCCCTGTCCGCGGTGTGGTGCGCGGCGCGGAGGGCGCTCCGGTCGCCCGTGCGGCCGTCACGCTGATCTCGCTGGGCGGCCGTCAGCTCGGGCGTTCGGTCGCCCGGTCCGACGGCGGCTACACCCTCGACGCCCCCGGCTCCGGCAGCTATGTGCTGATCGCCTCCGCCGACGGCTACCAGCCGCAGGCGTCCACGGTGGTCGTCGGCGAGGAGCCGCTGGCCTTCGACATCCTGCTGTCCGGTACGAGCGGGCTGGCCGGAACCGTCAGGGCCGAAGGGTCCGGCACTCCGGTCGACGGGGCGATGGTCATCGTGACCGACGTCCGGGGCGACGTGCTGGCCACCGGCACGTCCGGCCCGACCGGTGAGTTCGCCTTCGGCGAGCTGATCCCGGGCTCCGTGACCGTCGCGGTCAACGCGGCCGGCTTCCGGCCGCTGGCGCTGCCGGTGGAGATCGGCGGCCAGGGCGTCACCCGCGTCGAGGCCACGCTGCGGTCCGGTGCGCTGGTCCAGGGCGTCGTGCGGGCCGGGTCCGCCCGGAGCCCGCTGACCGACGCCCGGGTCACGCTGATCGACGCGGCGGGCAACGTGGTCGCCACCGCGACGACCGGCGAGGACGGGGCGTACGCCTTCACCGACCTGGACACGGGCGAGTACACCGTCATCGCGACCGGCTACCCGCCGGTGGCGGGCTCCCTCACCGTCAGCGGCACGGGAGTCGACGGGCACGACATCGAACTCGCCCACCCGGGTGAGTGATTGATCCCTCGGACGCGGGCGCACGTGCACCTATAGGGATGCGCGTGCGCACGTGAAGGGATCGCGAAGACCCCTGGTCGGACGGCACTTCCAGCGGAGAGGCTGTCACGACCGGGTGGAAAGGGGCCCCGGAGGCGGATACGGCGGGCAGGGGACGGCCTGCCGTGTCCGCCCCGGGGCCCGACTCATTTCCCGACGGCACGGCCGGACGGGTCATCGAGCCAGGGCTTCTAGGAGAGGTACGGATGGGACTTCGCGCACAGGTACGGACGCGGGACGGCTGGGCGGTCCAGCACGCCGTCGTGACGGTCACCGACATGACCGGCGCCCAGGTGCTGCGGGCCGCGGCCGACGAGGACGGGGCGGTCCGCACGGACGGTTCGCTGGCGGCCGGCGCGTACACGGTGATCGTCACGGCGGTCGGGTACGCCCCCGCCGCCTCCACCGCCCTCGTCACCGCGAGCGGCCGGATCGAGGCCGGCCAGATCGTGCTGGCCCGCCAGGGCGGGGTGGAACTGCCGCCGCCGGGCGCCTGGTCGCTGGACCCCGCGCACTCCTCGGTCGGCGCGGTCGCCCAGCACCTGGGGATCTCCAGCGTGCACGGCCGCTTCACCGACTTCGGCGGCCGGATCGAGATCGCCGAGGAGATCGGGAGTTCCCGCGTCGACGCGGTGATCAGGGCGGCCAGCATCGACACCGGCAACGGCATGCGGGACAAGCATCTGCGCTCGCCCGACTTCCTGGACGTGGACCGGTTCCCGGAGATCGCCTACAGCTCCACCGGCCTCGCCCCGGCCGGGCCCGACCGCTGGACCGTGCACGGCGAGCTGACGATGCACGGCGTCTCCCGTGCCGTCGATCTGGACCTCAGCTACCTCGGCACCGGGCCCGACCCGTGGGGCGGGGTGCGCGCGGCCTTCCACGCCACCGCCGAACTGCGCCGCGACGACTTCGCGATGAACTACAACCAGGTCGTCCAGGCAGGTATCTCCGCGATCGGCACGACCCTGCGCGTGGAGCTGGACATCCAGGCGGTGCAGGGCGAGGCGCTGCCCGTACCGTGACCCCGGCCCGCCTCGCGCCGGTCGCGCGAGGCGTTGCCCGGACAGCGGTTCGGCCCGGTCGTGGGGCGAGGGCGCTGCCCGGGCGGGTGCCGTCCCGCCCGTGGGGGCGAGGCGCTGCCCGGCCGGGTGCCGGGCCCGGTCGTAGGGTGGTGGGCATGGCACCGAACATCGCGACCAACACCGCCGTGGAGCTCGACGAGTTGCTGGCGTTCGTACGCCCCCGGCACCGGGCGGTCCTGCTCACCGCCCGGGCCGACGGCCGCCCCCAGGGCTCCCCGCTGACCTGCGGCGTGGACGACTCGGGGCGGATCGTCATGTCGACGTACCCCGAGCGCGCCAAGACCCGCAACGCGCGGCGCGACGAACGGGTCAGCGTGATCGTGCTGTCGGACGAGTGGGACGGGCCGTGGGTGCAGATCGACGGTACGGCGGAGGTCATCGACGCCCCGGACTCCGTCGAGCCGCTCGTCGAGTACTTCCGGAACATCTCGGGTGAGCATCCGGACTGGGACGAGTACCGGGCGGCGATGGTGAAGCAGGGCAAGTCGATCATCCGGGTCACCCCGGAGCGCTGGGGCCCCGTCGCCACCGGCGGCTTCCCGGCCCGCCTCGCCCCGGGGAGCTGACCCCGCGATGACCACGACGCCGCTGCCCGCGCCCGACGAACTCGCGCGGGCCCGGCTGCTGGTCGCGCCCTCGCTGGACGGCGGCCTGGTACGGGAGCTGGAGCGGGTCGCCGGCCGTACGGCGGAACCCCTGACGGACGTCCCGCCGCCGTCCGGCGTACCGCTCCTGTGCGTGGGCGAGACGCTGCCCGAGGCGCTGCGGACGGACCGGCTGCTCTGGTTCCACAGCGTCAACGCGGGCACGGACCCGCTGCTCTCCGCCGGCCCCTGGCCCGCCCCGGCGCTGCTGACCCGCACCGTGGGCCGGATGGGCGAGCGGATGGCCCAGTACGTCCTGGGCTGGATCCTCGCCGAGTGCCAGGCCGTACCGGAGTTCACCGCCCAGCACGACCGCGCGCACTGGGAGCGCCTGCCCACGGAGCTCATCGCCGGGCAGACCGCGCTGATCTACGGGACCGGCCGCATCGGCGCTGCCGTGGGGCGGCTGCTGGGGGCTTGCGGGGTGCGCACGGTGGGCGTCGCCCGTACGACGCGGTCGGGGCCGGCGCCCGGGGCGGAGCGTGGGGTGGTGCCGGGCGCCGCCCCGGTGGTGCCGAGCCCCGGACCAGGGGTGCCGGGCTTCGATCTGGTCGTCGGGGCCGGTGAGGACGGCGGGGCGCTGGCCGAGGCGCGGTGGGTGATCTCCACGCTGCCGTTGACCACGGCCACCGAGGGCTTCTTCGGGGCCGCCCGGTTCGCGGCGGTGCGCGGGGCGACGTTCGTCAACGTGGGGCGGGGCGCGACCGTGGACATGGGGGCGCTGGAGGACGCGCTGCGGGACGGCCGGGTGCGGCGGGCGGTCCTGGACGTGCTGCCGACGGAGCCGGCCGCGCCCGACGACCCGGTGTGGAGGCTGCCCCGTACGGTCATCACCTCGCACTCCTCGGGCATCACCGCCGACGAGGACGTGGCCGTGGACTTCGCCGCCTGCTGGGAGGCCGTGACGGCGGGCCGGCGGCCCGGGCTGACGGTGGACGTGGGGCGCGGCTACTGAACGTGCGGGGGCCGGTTCACGGCGAAGGCGTGCCGGTGCCGGTCCGGGCGCTCATCGTCTCGATGCCCGCGATCAGCAGGTCCAGCGCGAAGACGAAGTCCCGCTCGCGCATCTCCTCGACGGTGTCGCCGCCCCGGGCCGCCATGATGTCGTCGGAGTACGCGGCGATCTCCCGCATGTGCGGCTGCGCCCTGATCGTGCCCATCGCCCGCTGGTGGTACTCGTCCTGCGTGAGCCCGGTCGCGTCGCAGCGCGCCTTGAAGTGGCCCTCGACGGTGCCGAATCCGTACACGAACTGGAAGACCGCCGAGAGGGCGCCCGTCTGCCGCTCCAGGGGCAGGCCGGTGGCCCGGACGATGTCCTGGACGGCGTACGAGAACAGCATGGAGTTCGGGCCGATGTTGAGGAACGTCCCGGCCAGCGGCGAGATCCAGATGTGGCGGACGAGGAGTTCGCGGTAGCTGCGCGCCAGGTCCCGGAGCCGGTCCCGCCAGTCGTCGGCCTCGCGCGGCGGGGCGATCTCGGCGTAGACGGAGTCGAGCGCCAGCTCCAGGAGGTCGTCCTTGGTGTCGACGTACCAGTAGAGGGACATCGCGGTGACGTCCAGTTCGGCGGCGAGCCGGCGCATGGAGAACTTGGCGAGTCCGTCGGCGTCCAGCAGCCGCACCGACGCCTCGGTGATGCGGGTACGGTCCAGGCCCGCCGGGGACTCCGCCCTGCGGGAGCGTGAAGGCGTCCGCCGGTCCAGCCACACGCTGGTCCGTACGGTGTCGGTCGCGCGGTCGGATGCGGACGCGGACGTTGACGCGGCGTCGGGCGCGGGCCCGGAAGCTGACGCCGGCGCTGACGCGGAGTCAGGCGCGGTCCCGGAATCGGGCTCGGGCGCGGACTTGGACTCGGCCCCGGACGCGGACACCATGGCGCACTCTCCTCGTCTGTCTCGGACCGGCCCACCGAGCCGTCCTGCCGGAAGGACGACGTACCGGACGCTTACGGTCCGGTACGCCGTCCCGTCCGATGCTATGCCGCCGGTCCCGTCGAGTCTGCCCGGTCCCCGGCCTTCTTCAGCCGATCGCCCTGCTCACAAGGGTCGTCCTGGTCGGCGGCAGCGCCGTTCCCGGCCGGGGCGGGGCTCTCCGCACCGGCGGCGGGCGCACCGGAAGCCGTCCCGGCCGGACCGGCCACCGCCGCCTCCAGCCGCTCGGCCCGGCGCAGCAGGAACGCGGCGAGCAGACCGCCCGCCAGCACCGCGACCGCGCCCGCCAGTTGGCTGACCTCAAGGCCCGAGGAGAAGGCGTCCTTGATCTGCTCACGGGCGGCGGGCCCGTCCGCGGCGGCCAGGGCCGCGGGCAGCGAGGTCGCGCCGACGGCGGCCGGTACGAGCGCGGAGAAGCGGGCGTTCAGCACGGCGCCGAGCACCGCGACCCCGAGCCCGTTGCCGAACTCCGCGAGCGTGCCGTTGACCCCCGCGCCCACCCCGGCCTTCTCCGGCGGGATGGCGCTCATGATGGCGTTGGCCATCGCGGGCATCGCCAGCGCGATCCCCACCCCCATCACGAGCAGGCCGAGCAGCATCCCGCCGTACCCGTGCCGCCCGAGCAGCGCGATGGCGGCGAGCCCGGCCGCCAGGCAGCTCATGCCCGCCGCGATGACGGCGGGCGTCCCGGCCTTCCGCACCATGCGGGCGCCCAGTCCCGCCAGGTTGAGGACGACCACGGTCAGCGCCATCGGGGCGGTCCGCAGCCCCGCCTCCAACGGCCCGTACCCGAGCACGAACTGAAGGTGCTGGGTGAGCAGGAAGAGCGAGCCGGTCATCCCGAAGGCGACCAGGAGCGCACCCGCCACCGCGCCGACGAACTTCTGGTTCCGGAAGAAGTGCATGTCGAGCATCGGGTACGGGATGTGCAGCTCCCACAGCACGAATCCGGCCAGCACGGCGACGCCGATGAACGCCGTCAGCAGCACCCGGCCGGACGCCCAGCCGTGCTCGGGCCCGGAGATGATCGCGAAGACCACGGCGGTCATACCGATCGTGGAGAGCAGCGCGCCCAGCAGATCGGGCCGGTCGCCCTGCACGATCCTGGACTCCGGTACGAGCCGGGCGACGGCGATCAGACCGATCAGGGCGACCGGGATGTTGATGAGGAAGATCGCGCCCCACCAGAAGTGGTCGAGGACGAACCCGCCGAACAGCGGGCCCGCCGCGAAACCGAGGGAGGCGACGGTGGACCAGATGCCGATCGCCTTGACCCGCTCGGTCTCGTCGAAGATCTGGACCACGACGGCGAGCGTGGTGGTGAGCAGCAGCGCGCCGCCGATGCCCATCCCGGCGCGGGCCGCGATGAGCTGGCCGGAGGACTGGGCGAGCCCGGCCACCAGCGAGCCGACGCCGAACAGGGCGAGGCCCACCATCAGCATCTTCTTCCGCCCGTAGCGGTCGGCCGAGCTGCCCGCGGTGAGCAGCAGGCCCGCCTGGACGAGCGAGTAGGAGTTGATCATCCACTGCACATCGGCGGTGGAGGCGTTCAGCTCCGTGGTGAGGGAGGGGATCGCGACGTTGAGGACGGTGTTGTCGAGCAGCACCGTGAGCTGGGCCAGGCAGATGACGCCGAGGATCAGCCAGCGTTGCGGATGTCCCTGGGGGGAGAGGTCGTTTCGCTCTGCGGCGGGCGCCGTCATGCGGGCTCCTTGGGCTCCATGGGTCGACCGGAGCGTGATCGCGCGACCGGTGGTTGTACGGCGTACAGGACACCGTGTTGTACACCGTAAGACAGCCCTGTACGACGTACAAGTCGATTTCCGTGGGGTCGGGCCCGTCGCGCCGCCGGGACCCGGAGGGCGGCCCGACGGTACGGTTCTCGACGCTGACCTGACAAAGTGCGTGATGTTCGGCCGTTCGGCCCTTTGGAGAGCCATGTCTCTGCGTCGCCGTTCCGCTCGATTCCCTCGACTACTCCTCGCCGCCTCCCTTTTGGGCGTGCTCCTCGCACCGCCCGCGGCCGCCGCGTCGGCTCATCGCTCCTCCCCCTCGGGCGGGCCCGGCGCGGGCCTGCCGCTCCGGGTCGCCACGTACAACATCCACGCCGGGGCGGGCGTGGACGGCGTCTTCGACCTCGACCGTCAGACCGCCGAACTCCGTTCCCTGGACGCCGATGTGATCGGGCTTCAGGAGGTCGACCGGCACTGGGGCGCCCGCAGCGAGTGGCGGGATCTCGCGGGTGAGCTGGCGCGCCGGCTGCGCATGCACGTCTCCTTCGCGCCGATCTACAGCCTGGACCCGGCCGAACCGGGCGCGCCCCGCGCGGAGTACGGGGTCGCCGTGCTGTCGCGGCACCGGATCGTGAGCGCCGAGAACCACGAGATCACCCGCCTCTCGACCCAGGACCCGAACCCGGTCCCGGCCCCCGCGCCGGGGTTCGGCGAGGTCGTCGTACGGGTGCGGGGGCTGCCCGTACACGTGTACGTGACCCACCTCGACTACCGCCCCGACCCCGCCGTCCGTGTCGCCCAGGTCGCCGACACCCGGCGGATCATGGCCGAGGACCGGGGCCCGCGGATCCTGCTCGGCGACTTCAACGCGGAGCCCGCCGCCCCCGAACTCGCCCCGCTGTGGCGGGAGCTGACCGACGCGGACCCGGGCGCGCCCACGTTCCCGGCGCAGGACCCGGTCAAGCGGATCGACTTCGTGGCGGTGTCGAAGGGCGGCGTCGGCGTGCGGAGGGCGTGGGTGCCGGAGAGCGTCGCATCAGACCACCGGGCAGTGGTGGCGGACCTGTTGGTACGCGGGAGGGCGCGGGACCGATGAGTCCGGAGCCGTTCGGGAGTCTCCACCTGCGGGAGCTGCGGGAGCTGCGGGAGCTGCGGGAGCTGCGGGAGCTGCGGGAGCTGCGGGAGCTGCGGGAGCTGCGGGAGCTGCGGGAGCCCGGGCGGCTTCGGCTGGCCGGGCGGCTCAGGCGGCCTCGGCTGCCTCCGCTGCCTCCGCTGCCTCGGCAATTTCGGCCTGAAAGCTTCCTTTTACGGCCGGAGCGCTTCTTCCTGCCCGAGGGCGGGCCCAGAGCTCCGAGAGAACACGCGGTACCGGACGAAGGACGACCACGACCATGACCACCTCCACCACCCTGCACGAACTGCTGGACACCCACATCGCCGCCGGATCGATGCCGGGCGCGGTGGCGCTGGTCGCCCGGGGCGAGCGGGTCGAGGTCGTGTCGGCGGGTACGGCCGGGCTCGCCGGGTCCGCGCCGATGCGGCGGGACTCGATCTTCCGCATCGCCTCGATCACCAAACCCGTCGTGGCGGCCGCCGCCATGACGCTCGTCGAGGACGGCCTGATCGCCCCCGCCGACCCGGTCGCGGCCTGGCTGCCCGAGCTGGCCTCGCCGCTGGTCGTCCGGACCCCCGAAAGCCCGGTCGACGACGTGGTGTCGGCGGTCCGCCCGATCACCCTGCTGGACCTGCTGACCTTCCGGGCCGGCTACGGCTTCCCGTCCGACTTCTCGCTCCCGGCCGTCGCCCCGCTGTTCGCGGAGCTGAGGCAAGGTCCGCCGGAGCCGCAGGCGGGCCTCGCGCCGGACGCCTGGATGGCCGAACTGTCCCGGGTCCCGCTGCTGCACCAGCCGGGCGACGGCTGGCTCTACAACACGTGTTCCGACATCCTCGGCGTCCTCATCGCCCGGGTCGCCGACCGCCCGCTGCCCGGGTATCTGGCGGAGCGGATCTTCGAGCCCCTCGGCATGAAGGACACCGGGTTCTGGGTGGAGCCCGCCGCGCTGGACCGGTTCACCTCCTCCTACCGGCCCGGGGCGGACGGCGGAAGCGATCCCGTCCTGGACGACGCCCCGGACGGGCAGTGGAGCAGCCCGCCCGCCTTCCCGTCCGGAGCCGGGGGCCTGGTCTCGACCGTCGACGACTGGTACGCCTTCGGCCGGATGCTGCTCGCCGAGGGGCTCAACGACGCCGGCGACCGGGTGCTGGCCGGCGAGTCGGTGCGCCAGATGATCACCGACCACCTGACCCCGGAGCAGCGCGCCGCGAGCGGGCTGTTCACGGAGGGCCAGGGCTGGGGGTTCGGCGGCGCGGTGGACGTCGAGATCGCCGCCCCGTGGAACGTCCTCGGCCGCTACGGCTGGGTCGGCGGCACCGGCACCACGGCCCACATCGTCCCGGCCACGGGCACGGTCGCCGTCCTGCTGACCCAGATGGCGATGTCCGGGCCCACCACACCGCAGGTGATGCGGGACTTCTGGACGTACGCGGCCGGGTTCTGAGCCCGGCCGCGCACGTCCCCGGCCGTCAACTCACCGGCTGCGTCAGGTCGTAGAACGTGGCGCTGCCGACGGTGACCTCGGTGAAGTTCTCCGTGACCCAGGAGGAGATCTGGGAGGAAGTGCCGGAGGAGCCTCCCGGGCCGCCGCCCGTGCCGCCTCCGCCTTCGCCGCCCATGGCTCCGCCGCCCATGCCGCCGCCCATTCCGCCGCCCGAGACGAAGTAGTGGATCTTTCCTTCCGCCACGTACTTCTTGAACTGGGCCAGCGTCGGTGACGGGTCACTGCCGTTGAAGCCGCCGATCGCCATCACCGGGTCGCCGGTGGCGAGTTGGTAGCTGGCCGCGTTCTGCGCGCCGACCGCCGCGGCGACCCAGGTGTAGTCGTCCGCGCCCTTCGTCAGGAGGGCCTTCGCCTCGGCGTCGACGGTCGCGCCGTTGAGCAGGCCGCCCATGCCGCCGCCTCCACCGCCGCCGCCCCTCATGCCTTCGCCGAAGCCATTGCCCGTACCGGTGCCGGTGCCGGTTCCGGTGCCGCCGGGCATGGTGGGCATGCCGCCCGGTGCGTTGCCCTGCTGATTCCCTTGCTGATTCCCCTGTGCCTGGCCTTGTCCCTGCCCCTGGCCCTGGCCGGGGAACTGCCCCTGTCCGGGCGGCTGTTGCATGCCGCCGCCGCGCTGCCCGCCGGCCCCGCCGCCGGGTCCACCCGGACCGCCCCGGCCACCACCGCCGGGCCCGCCCATGCCGAACCCGCCCGCCGAAGGACCGGCCGTCACGATCGACCCCTGGTGACCGCTGTTCAACGTACTGACGGTGTACGCCGTCGGCCCCGCCAGCGACGCCGCGCAGCTCAGCGCCACCGCGGCGAGGGCCAGGCCCCGCCCGCCGAACCGTCCCACGGCCAGCAGCCCGAGCGCGCCGACGATCCCGCCCGCGAGCACCGCCCACCGCAGCCACGGCAGGTAGTCCGGGGTCCGGCCCAGCAGGACGTACGCCCAGAGCGCCGTCGCGAGGACCGTGGCAGCGAGCACCGCACGCGGCCACCACGCGCTCCGCTCCTCCCAGAGCACCGTGACGCCCATGGCGACGAGCGCCGCGACGTACGGGGCGAGGGCCACCGTGTAGTACTGGTGGAAGATCCCGGCCATGAAGCTGAACACCACGACGGTCATGATCAGCGCACCGCCCCAGGCGACGAACGCCGCCCGCGCGGAGTCGGTCCGGGCCGCCTTCCGGGTCAGCCAGAGACCGGCCACCAGCAGGATCAGCGCGGCGGGCAGCAGCCAGGCGATCTGGCCGCCCACCTCGGAGTTGAACATCCGCCCGATGCCGGTCTCGCCCCAGCCACCGCCGCCTCCGCCCCCGCGACCACCGCCGCCGACGCTGCCGGTCTCCTCGCCGTTGATGCGGCCGAGCCCGTTGTAGCCGAAGGTGAGTTCAAGGAAGGAGTTGTTCTGGGAGCCGCCGACGTACGGCCGCGAGGACGCGGGCATCAGCTCCACGATCGCGACCCACCAGCCACCGGCGACGACCATCGTCAGTGCGGACAGAGCGAGTTGGCCGAGCCGCTTCCGTACGGGAACGGGGGCGCACACCGCGTACAGCACGGCCAGCGGGGGCAGGATCAGGAACGCCTGGAGGGTCTTCGTCAGGAACGCGAACCCGACCGCCGCGCCCGCCCAGAGCAGCCACTTCGTCCGGCCCTGCTCCAGGGCCCGCAGCACGCACCACACGGTGACGGTCATCAGCAGGGCGAGCAGCGCGTCCGGGTTGTTGAAGCGGAACATCAGCGCGGCGACGGGCGTCAGCGCGAACACGCCGACCGCGATCAGCCCGGCGACGGGCCCGAATCGACGGCGTACGGCGGAGTTCAGCACAGCCGCCGTGGCCAGCGCCATCAGGACCTGAGGGGCCAGGATCGCCCAGGAGGTGAGCCCGAACAGCCGCACCGACAAGGCCATCGGCCAGAGCGCGGCGGGCGGCTTGTCGACGGTGATGGCGTTCGCCGCGTCCAACGAGCCGAAGAAGAGGGCCTTCCAGCTCTGGCTGCCCGCCTGGACGGCCGCGGAGTAGAAGGAGTTGGCGTAACCGGAGGCGCTGAGGTTGTAGAAGTACGCGAGCCCGACGGCCAGCAGCAGCCCGTACAGCGCCGGCCGCGCCCACCGAGGGCTCGGTCCGGAACGGCGATCGGGTTCCGGAGGCGGGGCGGTGGCGGTGATCGTGGTCGTGGCCGTGGTCATCGGAGATCCTCGGGTTCGGGGCAGGCGCGGGCCGGGAAGACCCAGGCGCGCAGAAGCAGGAAGCGCAGCACGGTGGCCGCGAGGTTGGCGGTGATCAGTACGGCCAGCTCCGTGGAGTGCGAGGGCGATCCGGAGGCCGCGCCGAGCGCCGCGAGCGAGCCGCTGGTCAGCGCGAGGCCGATCGCGAAGACGACCAGGCCCTGGGCCTGATGGCGGACGGCCCCGCCCCGGCCGCGTACGCCGAAGGTGAGCCTCCGGTTGGCGGCCGTGTTGGCGACGGCGGAGACGAGCAGCGCGCCGCCGTTGGCGATCTGCGGGCCGACGCCGAGCCGGAAGAGGGAGTAGAGCGCGAGGTAGAAGAGGGTGGAGAGGACTCCGACCACACAGAACCCGACGAGTTGGCGGGCCAGTCCGCGCGGCACCCCGGTCAGCGCCCGGTCGCGCGGATCGTCCCCGAAGGGCCGGGCCAGCCGGTCCAGCGGCAGCGCGCCGACGGCCAGCGCCCGCCCCACCCGCCACACGCCTTTCAGGTCGTCGGTGGCCGTCCGCACGATGTGGACGGTCGAGTCGGGGTCGTCGACCCAGTCGACCGGCACCTCGTGGATGCGCAGCCCCGCCCGCTCGGCGAGGACCAGCAGCTCGGTGTCGAAGAACCAGCCGCTGTCCTCCACCATCGGCAGCAGCCGCTCGGCCACCTCGCGCCGGATCGCCTTGAACCCGCACTGGGCGTCGCTGAAACCGGCGGCGAGGGACGAGCGCAGGATCAGGTTGTAGGCGCGCGAGATGAGCTCCCGCTTCGGACCCCGCACCACCCGCGAACTCCGGGCGAGCCGTGACCCGATGGCCAGGTCGGAGTGGCCGGAGATCAGCGGGGCGACCAGCGGGAGGAGGGCGTTGAGGTCGGTGGAGAGGTCGACGTCCATATAGGCGAGGACCGGGGCGTCGGAGGCCGCCCACGCGGTCCGCAGGGCCCGCCCGCGCCCCTTCTCCTCCAGCCGTACGCTCCGCACCCCGGGCAGCTCCGCGGCGAGCGCGGCGGCGACGGCGGGGGTGGAGTCGGTGCTGGCGTTGTCCGCGACGGTGATGCGGAAGGGGTACGGGAAGGTCCGCGCGAGATGGCCGTGGAGGCGCAGCACGCAGGTGCGGAGGTCCTTCTCCTCGTTGTACACGGGGACGACGACGTCGAGCACGGGGGCGTCGGGCGCGGCGGCCGGCTGCCGGGCCGGGAGGTGCTCCCGGACCGGCAGGAGGCCGTGCCCCGCGCGGTGCTCCGCGCCGTCCCCGCTACTGCGGCCGGTCGCTCCGGGGCCGCTCCGGAGGCTGCTGTCGGTGGTCATGCTCCGACATTCGCCAACCGCGCTGTCACACCGGTGTGGTGAGCCTGTCCCTGGCCTGTGAGTCCGTACGGATCGCTGGTTCCTCCGCCGGCAGTTCGATCACGAACACCGTGCGCCCCGGCGCGGACTCGACCCGTACCCGGCCGCCGTGGGCGGAGACGACGGCCTGCACGATGGCGAGGCCGAGCCCGGTGGAACCGGTCGCTCCGCCGCCGTCGGCGCCCCGCGTCCGTGAGGCGTCGCCCCGGGCGAACCGTTCGAAGACGTGCGGCCGCAGCTCCGCCGGAATGCCGGGCCCGTCGTCCCGTACCGCCAGCGTGACCGGCTCCCCACCCCGTACGGACGGCCGCACGGAGACCGTGACGGTGGTCCCCGGCGGGGTGTGCGTCCGGGCGTTGGCCAGCAGGTTGACCAGCACCTGCCGGATCCGGTCGGGATCGGCGCGTACGGTCACGGGCTCGTCGGGCAGTTCGAGCCGCCAGCGGTGCCGGGCGTCCGGACCGGCGCCCGGCCGGTCCGCCACGAGCGCGTCGGACCCCGGGCCCGCTCCGGGCCCGGCCGCCGTCCGCGCACCACCGCCCGGACCGGCATCCGGCCGGTCCGCCACCTGGGCGTCGCTGACCGCGTCCACGACCAGCGGAAGCAGATCGGTGGTGCCGTACGAGAGCGGCCGCCCGGCATCCAGCCGGGCCAGCAGCAGCAGATCCTCCACCAGGCCCGTCATCCGGTCCGCCTCGGACTCGATCCGCCCGAGCGCGTGCCGGGTGACCGGATCCGGCTCCGGCGCATCCCGCCCGCCGGTGGCACGCCGGGTCAGCTCGGCGTACCCCCGGATCGAGGCCAGCGGCGTGCGCAGCTCATGGCTGGCGTCGGCGACGAACTGCCGGACCCGCGTCTCGCTCTCCTGCCGGGCCGCGAGCGCCGAACCGACGTGCCCCAGCATCCGGTTGAGCGCCGCGCCCACCTGTCCGACCTCGGTACGCGGGTCGGCCTCGGCTTCGGGTACGCGTTCGAGGGGGGCCACCTCGCCGCTGTGCAGCGGAAGTTCGGAGACCCGGGTGGCCGTGGCGGCGACCCGGCGCAACGGACGCAGGGCGACCCCGACGAGGACGGTGCCCGCGATCGAGGCGGCGAGCAGCCCGGCGGCGGTGACGCAGACCTCGACGACGATCAGGGTGGTCAGCGCACCGCTCACCTCGGCGCTGGGGATGCCGACGAGGACGGTGTGACCGTCGGTGGTGGTCGCGGCCTCCACCCGGTAGCCGCCGAGCCCCGGCAGATCGACGCTCGTGGTGCCCTCACCGGTCTCCGGCGCGGCCTCCTCCAGCGCCCGCCGCTGCTCCTCGGTCAGCGGCTTCGCGCTCTCCTGGGCGCGCAGCCCGCTGTCCTCGACGACCTTCGACGCGCCGACGGAGCCGTCGTCGCCGACGAGCGCCCCGAACGTGCCGAGCGGCTGCCCGCCGCCGCCGACGAAGCCGAGCGGACCGGTCTCGCGCAACGCCTCGGGCACCGGCGTGGGCCCGGGCGGCCGTTCGGCCCGCTCGGCGACGGAGTGCAGCTGGTCGTCGAGCTTGCCGTACATGTAGCTGTGGAAGGCGATGGCGGTGACGGACCCGATGACCGCGGCCACGACGGCGATCAGCGAGACGGCCGACACGACGAGCCGGGTCCGCAGCGTCCAGGGGCGGCGCGGCGCCTTCACGGCGGAGCGCCTACTCACCGGGCTTGATCAGATACCCCGCGCCGCGCCGGGTGTGGATCATCGGCGTGCGCCCGGCGTCGATCTTCTTGCGGAGGTACGAGATGTAGAGCTCGACGACGTTGGCCTGGCCGCCGAAGTCGTAGTTCCAGACCCGGTCGAGGATCTGCGCCTTGCTGAGGACCCGGCGCGGATTGCGCATCAGGAAGCGCAGCAGCTCGAACTCGGTGGCCGTGACGTGGATCGCGTCCCCGCCCCGGCTCACCTCGTGGCTGTCCTCGTCCAGGACCAGGTCCCCGACGACGAGCGTGGACTCGCTCCGCCCGGCGGCGACGGCCGAGCCCGAGCGGCGGATGAGCCCGCGCAGCCGGGCCACGACCTCCTCCAGGCTGAACGGCTTGGTGACGTAGTCGTCGCCGCCCGCGGTGAGCCCGGCGATCCGGTCCTCGACGGCGTCGCGGGCGGTCAGGAAGAGGACCGGCACATCGGCGTACTCACGGCGCAGCCGGCCCAGGACGGACAGCCCGTCCATGTCCGGAAGCATCACGTCCAGGACCACCGCGTCGGGCCGGAAGTCCCGCGCGGCCCGGACCGCCCCGGCTCCGTCGCCCGCGCTGCGCACCTCCCACCCCTCGTACCGCAGGGCCATCGAGAGCAGCTCGGTGAGCGGAGCCTCGTCGTCCACGACCAGGACCCGCACGGGGGTACGGTCCGGCCTGAGCAGTTCGGTACGCCCCTGGGGCGAGGTCGTCATCGTCATGGGAACCACTCTGTGAGTCACCCGTGAGAGAAGCCTGACCCGTTTCTGTGAATTCCCTGAGAAAGCGGTCCGTGCGGGCTCGTCACGCGTGGGGCCTCGCCATGTGCGGGGCCTCGCCATGTGCGGGGCCTCGCCATGTGCGGCGAGCCTCGTCACGTACGGCGAGCCTCGTCACGCCCGGGGAGCCTCGTCACGCACCGCTGGGGAACAGCGCGGCGGCGTTCCCATGACAGACCGCCCGCAACCACTCCTCGCCCAGCCCGAGCCGCTCCAGCACCTCCAGCTGGTGGACGTACGGGTACGGAATGTTCGGGAAGTCCGTCCCCAGCAGGATCCGGTCCCCGAGATCGGCAAGCCGCCCCCGCTCCGCCGCCGGAAACGGGCTGAACCCCTCGCTGAAGTCGGTGAACGCCATCGTCGTGTCGAGCCGCACCTCCGGATACGCCTCCGCCAGCGCCAGGAACTCCGCGTACTCCGGCATCCCCATGTGCGCCACGATCACCCGCAGCCGGGGGTGCCGCGCCAGCAGCCGGCCGATCGGCCCGGGCCCGGTGAACCGCCCCGGCGCAGGCCCCGACCCGCAGTGCATCACCACCGGAACCCCGGCCTCCGCGAGCAGCCCCCACGCGGGCTCCAGCAACGGGTCGTTGGCGTCGTACGCGCCCACCTGGAGGTGCGACTTGAACACCCGGGCCCCGCCCTCGACGGCCTCCTTCACATACGTCTCCACGCCCTCCTCCGGAAAGAGGGTCGCGGTGTGCAGGCAGTCGGGCGTCCGGGCGGCGAACCCGGCGGCCCAGTCGTTCAGCCAGCGGGCCATGCCGGGCTTGTGCGGATAGAGCATGGCGGTGAAGCGCAGCACCCCGAAGGACCGCAGCACGGCCAGCCGCGCGTCCTCCTCGTACCGGTAGGTGATCGGCCATTCGAGCCCGGTGAGCGGACCGGCGGAGTCGAAGTAGGCCCAGACCTTGCGCAGGACCTGCTCGGGCATGAAGTGGGTGTGCACGTCGATGATCCCGGGCAGGCCGAGCCGCTCCCAGAACCGCACCACGTCATCGCTTCCCGTATCCATGCGCAGGTCCTTTCGCCGGTCGTTCAGAACAACCCACCCTGCACACCGCCGCCGCCGATGTCGATGAGGGGGACACGTACATCGTTCTCGGCCACCGCCGTCAGCTGCCACCCGGTGATCAGCCGCGTGTCCAGCACGACCACGCCCGCCCCCGCTCCCGGACCGTCCACAGCGAGGTGCAGATCGGGCCCGGCCGCCGCGACGAGCCGCCCCGCGACGACACCGCCGTCCACCAGCTCCCGCACCGACCGGACGGGCGGGTCCGCACGGTCGAGCCCGAAGATCCCCACCTGGTCGACGACTTCAAGGGGCAGCCGCTCCAACGACTCGGGCCAGCCGCGCCCTTCGAGCCCCGCCGCCCGCCCGTACAGCTCCGTCACCTCGGCGGCCCGCTCGTCCGCGTCGGGGAGGAGCCCGCGCTCGGCCCGCTTCCTGGCGTACGGGATCCGGTCGGGCACCCCGAGGGCCGCCCGCAGCACCTCCTCGGTCCGCCGGGCCGCCATGAGGGGCCCGCGCCCCAGCCAGCTGAAGACCACAGCCCCCTGCTCCCGCAGCCGGGCCGCGCCGCGCTCCTCGCCGGTGATGCCGACCTTGACCAGGCCGGGCCCGAACCAGGCGAGATACACGCGGTACGTCCGGGGGTCGTCCGCCATCGTGTCGGCGGCCACCGAATGCGCCCGGTCCAGCCGCGCACACTCGGCGCACCGCCCTCCGGTGGAGCGCCCGGGCACCACGGCCCCGAGCGGGCACACGTTGCCCCGGGCCCCCACGCAGTGCCGCTCCCCGAGCGCCCGGAACCCGAGCCCGGCCCCGTACGCGAGCACACTCACCCGCCGGTCACGGCCCCTGCTCCACCCCAGCTCGGGCGCCTCCCCGGGCCACCGCACCCCGGCACACCGCCACCCACCACCGGACACCCGGACTCCGTTCCCCGTCATCGATCGCCGTCATCGATCGCCGTCATCGGTCGCCGTCACCGATCGCCGTCATCGGTCGCCGTCACCGATCGCCGTCACCGATCGCCGCTCAGGTATCGCGTGACCATGGCGACCAGCTCCGCCTCCAGCCTCTCCACCTGGCCGGGCCGCGACGTGGCCATGAACTTGTGGGTGTTCAACTCCACCGTCCCCACGATCAGTTCCGCCGCCATGTCGAGGTCCCGCACGCGGACATCCGGATGCCGGACGAGCACATCACGCACCTGAGCCACCCGCTCCCTGCCGTGCCGCTCCATCGCTTCGAGCAGCTCACCGGAGACCGGCGCCTCCTCGATCATGATGCGCAGCAGTTGCGGGTCGTCCCGATGGTGGTCGATCGCATCGCGGACCAGGGCGCGCACGGTCTCCTCCAGGGTGCCGGGGGACAGGTCCAGCGCCTGGGCTCCGGCCCAGGAGCCACGGTCGATGTGCCGGACCAGCAGCTCCGCAAGAATCGAATCCTTGTTCGGGAAGTACTGATACAGCGAGCCGATGGACATCCGGGCGTGCTCGGCGATGCGGTTGGTGGTGCCGGCGGCGTAGCCGTACTCGGCGAAAACGTGAGCAGCGGCGGTGAGGATGCGCTCCCGCGTGAGCTCGGCGCGCACCTGCCGAGGCTTGCGACGTGGGGCGAGACGGCGTTCGGAGGCGGACATCCGTGGATCCTTCCCGGTCGGCGAAAGCGAGTAGCCAAGAGGTGAGCTTTTACTCAGAATAGTGCCATGAGCTGCGGAAACAAGAGAAGTCCAGCAGTAGGTGAACGGCCGTGATGCCCCGGGTGAGCCTTCCTCGGGAGCGGAAGATGATCACGCTGGAGGTCCGGCGGCGCGAGCTGCTCACACCCGGTTCCGCCTGCGTCACCCTCGGCGGGCCCGGCGTGCGGGACCTCGTGGCGGGCGGTGGCGACCAGGCCGTCCGGCTCTTCTTCCCCCGGGAAGGACAGAGCGGGCTGCGGATGCCGACCGCCTCGAACGAGGCATGGATGGTCCAGGTCATGCTGATGCCCAAGGCGGTCCGCCCGTGGGTGCGGAACCTGACCGTCCGGCGGCTGCGGCCCGCGGAGCGGGAGATCGACATCGAGTTCGCCCTGCACGGAGACTCGGCCATGTCCTCGTGGGTGCGCCAGGTCCGGCCGGGCGACCAGGCCGGGATCTTCGACCTCGGAACCATGTACCGGCTGCCCGAACACGCCCGCGGCCGGCTGCTGGTGGCCGACGAGAGCGCGCTGCCGGCCGTCCTGTCGATCCTGGAGGACGACCAGGACCCGCCGCCCACCGAGGTCTTCGTGGAGGTGGCGACCGCGGCCGACATCCGGTCCGTCGCCCCGCGGGCCGGGGTGCGCATCCACTGGCTCAGCCGCGACGACGAGAGCCTGCGGCCCGGAACGCTCGCGCTGGAGGCGGTCCGCGCCGCCGAACTGCCCGCAGGCCCCCTCTACGCGTGGGTGGCCGGCGAGTCCCGCCTGGCCACCGGCGTCCGGCGGCACCTGGTCGACGACCGCGCCGTACCCAAGCAGAACATCGCGTTCTACGGCTACTGGCGACTGGGCCGGTCTGCCCCCGGCTGATCCACCCTCGATTGGTCAACCCCCAGCTGATCCGCCAGCGGCTGGTCCACCCCCGGTTGGTCGGCCCCCGGTTGGTCCGCCCCCAGCTGATCCGTCCCCGGCTGATCCACCCCTGGTTGGTCAGCCCCCGGCTGATCCACCCCCGGTTGGTCAGCCTCCAGTTGGTCAGCCCTCGGCTGAAAGGCCCCTCATGCAGCAGCACTCCCTCCGGCCGGACTCGTGGCACCGGCTCTCCTCCGCGGCCGAAGTCGAGGCGGTCATCGGCCGCCCGGCCGCCATGATCACGCGCAAGCAGATCGGCTTCCTCGACGCGGGCTGCCGCGAGGTCCTGGCCCACAGCCCGGTCGCGGCGTTCGGCCACCGGGGCACGGACGGTGCCGCCCGGACCACCTTCGTCGGCGGCGCCCCCGGGTTCGCCCGCGTCCACTCCTCGAAGCGGTTCTCCTTCGCTGTCCCCGGTCCGGCGGTCGCGCACGGTCCGGTCTCGCTGTTCTTCCTACTGCCCGGGGTGGGCGAAGTGCTGCGCGTCAACGGCACCGCGTCCGCCCTCAGAAACGGGGAGACGGCCGTGGACGTCACCGAGGCGTACGTGCACTGCGCACAGGCCGTCATCCGCTCCGGCCTGTGGGAGCCGCCGCCCGCCCGGCCCCGGGCAGCCGAACCGGTGCCGGGCGACGGCCCGTTGACCGGCCCCGGGGTGCGCGACTTCCTCGCCGCCTCGCCCTTCCTGGCCCTCTCCACCTGGGCCACGGACAGCGGCGGCGACACCAGCCCGCGCGGGGAGCGGGAGACGGTGGCGGGCGTCCTGGACGGCCGCACCCTGGTCCTGGCCGACCGCAGGGGCAACAAGCGCGCCGACAGCCTGCACAACCTGCTGCAGGACGACCGGCTCTCGCTCGCCGCGCTCGTCCCCGGCCGCAGCGGCGTGCTGCACATCCGCGGGCGGGGTGCGATCACCGACGACGCCGCGCTGCTGGAGACGATGGCGCTGCGCGGAGTGCCCCCGCATCTCGCGCTGCTCATCGACGTGGAGTACGCGGAGGTGTGCGGCAACGAGGCGGTGGCCGGTGCCCGCCTCTGGACACCGGACGGACGGCCCGGTCACGGACCGACGGGTCGCGGACAGACCGGCCGGGCTCAGGCACCCGACATGATGGCCGTGGGAAGCGCCCACCTGGCCGCCGGCTCCGCAGACTCCACCGACCCCACCGGCTTCGGGCGCGCGTCGGCCTGGCTGATCAAGCTGGCCACCACCGTCACCGCCGTCCCCGGCGTGAGCCGGCTGATACGGAAGGCCATCGACCGCGCCTACGTCTCCGGACTGCGCAAGGAAGGCTACGCAGACGCCCGGGCCCCCGTCGCCGCGCGCCACGGCAAAACGCGCCACGGCAAGACGCGCAGCGACAACGCGGGGGAAGGTTCGCTGCCGCCGCTGCGTCCGGTGCACATCCGCGAGATACGCGAGGAGACGCCCACCACCCGAACACTGGTCCTGGAGGACGCGACCGGCGGGGCAAGGCCGTTCGACTTCCGCCCCGGGCAGTTCTTCACCCTGGTCATGGACGTGGAGGGCCACCAGGTCCGGCGCGCCTACTCGGCCTCCTCGGCCCCCGGCACGACCCGGCTGGAGGTCACGGTCAAGAAGGTGGAAGGTGGCCGCTTCTCCACGCACGTCCACCACGTCCTGCGCCCAGGGGACCGCCTCGCGGTCCGCGGCCCCTCCGGCGCCTTCCACGCCCAGGAGCAGGAGCCCGGACAGACGGTGCTGATCGCCGCCGGCAGTGGCATCACGCCCCTCATGAGCATGCTGCGCACCCGGCTGTCCGACCCCGCGACGACCGGCCGGATCGACCTGCTCTACAGCAGCCGCAGCTCTGAAGAGATCATCTTCGGCGACGAGTTGGGCCGTATGGCGAAGGACCATGCCGACCGGCTGACCGTCACACACGTCCTCACCTGCCGTGACGGACGACTGAACACCGACAGCATCCACCGGTGGGTGAGCGGCCTGCCCCTCTCCGACAGCGCGCACCACTACGTCTGCGGTCCCGAAGCACTCATGGACAGCGTCCGGGAAGTCCAGCGGCGGCTCGGGGTGCCGGACGAGTTCACGCACCAGGAACGCTTCACCGGCGGCACCGACGCGCCCACCGGCGCCGCTGCGCCCCAGGAGATGCGCGTCGAGAACGGCGAGAACGGCGGGAACGGCGGGGGCCTCGTCGGCACCGCCGTGGTCGAACCCGGCCAGACCCTGCTCGACGCCGGTCTCGCCGCAGGGCTGCCCCTGCCGTACTCCTGCACGGTCGGCACCTGCGGCACCTGCGTGCTGCGGCTGCGCGACGGCGAGGTCGCACAACCCGAACCCACCTGCCTCACCCCCGAGCAGAAGGCCGAGGGCCAGGTGCTGGCCTGCGTCAGCCGCCCGCTGTCCGGGGTGACCCTCGACCTCGCCGCCCCGACGGTCTCCGACGGGCGACGGGAGTGCTGACGGGAGTGTTGAGAGGTACGTCTGTCTAAGATGCGAACCATGGCGCTGACCGGGAACCAGATGGACCTGTTCGAGGCTTCCATGCCCCGGCTGAAGGCCATCGCCTACCGTCTCCTCGGCTCCGCGAGCGATGCCGAGGACGCCGTGCAGGACACGTTCCTGCGCTGGCAGGCCGCCGACATCGACCGCATCCAGGTGCCCGAGGCGTGGCTGACGAAGGTGCTCACCAACCTCTGCCTCAACCAGCTGACCTCGGCGCGCGCCCGGCGCGAGACCTATGTCGGCCAGTGGCTGCCCGAGCCGCTGCTCGCCGGGGACCCGATGCTCGGTCCCGCCGACACCGTCGAACAGCGCGAATCGGTCTCGTACGCCGTCCTCGCCCTCATGGAGCGGCTGTCGCCCAACGAACGGGCGGTGTACGTGCTGCGGGAGGCGTTCGCGTACCCGCACGGGAAGATCGCCGAGATCCTCGACACCACGGAGTCCGCGAGCCAGCAGCTGTTCCACCGCGCCAAGAAGCACATCGCCGAGGGCCGGGCCCGCACCGAGATCGACGAGGCCGCCGCCCGGCGGATCGTCGAGGAGTTCCTCACGGCCGCCACCAGCGGCCGCACCGAACCGCTCGTGGAACTGCTCACCGCGGACGCCGTCGCGATCGGCGACGGCGGCGGGAAGGTACCGGCCCGGGCGAAGGCGTTCGAGGGGGCCGTGGCCGTCGCGAAGTTCATGCGGAGCCTGTTCACCCCCAACCAGGCCGCCCGCCGGCTCCTCGGCGGCACCGCGGAGATCCACGTCTCGTCCGCCAACGGGCTGCCCGCCCTGGTGGTCCTCGTCGACGGCCGGGTCATCGGGGTGGTCTGCCTGGAGTTCACCCCGGACGGCATCGCCGCGTTCCGCAGCCAGGTCAACCCCGACAAGCTCGAACGCGCGACGCGGCAGTGGGCGGCCACGGACCACGGGACCCCTCTCCTCACCATCGACCAGCACATGTGACCCACATCACACACTCCACCTGTCAGTAATCGGCGGCCCGCCCGGTTCAAGGGGCGAAACCGCGCGAGACAGGAGTGCAGGGACATGCAGAACATGCGGCAGAACATCCAGCAGCACCGCGTCGTCGTCATCGGAGCCGGATACACCGGAGCGACCGCCGCCGGGCGCCTCGCCAGGCGGCTGCGCAGCGAGGACGTCTCCATCACCCTCGTCGACGCCGAACCGGACTTCGTCGAACGCGTCCGGATGCACCAGCTGGCGGCGGGCCAGGACCTCCGCCCGCGGCCCTACCGCGAGATGTTCGCCGGCACGGGCGTCCGACTGCGCCTCGCGAAGGTCACCGGCGTCGACGTCGACCGCAGGACGGTGTCCGTCACCGCCCCGGACGAAGCGGGCGAGCCGGAGGACCTGGCGTACGACACCCTCGTGTACGCCCTCGGCAGCGCGTGGAACACCCATGCCGTGCCGGGCGCCGCCGAGCACGCCCATGACATCGCCGGCCGCCCCGGAGCCCTGCGACTGCGCGAGCGCCTGGCCGCCCTCGGCCCCGGCGAACCCGTGGTCGTCGTCGGCGGCGGCCTCACCGGCGTGGAGGCCGCGACGGAGATCGCCGAGACCCGCCCGGACCTCGACGTGTCCCTGATCGCCCGGGGCGCACTGGGCGACTGGCTCTCCCCCAAGGGCGCCCGGCACCTGCGGAAGGTCTTCACCGGCCTGAAGATCACCGCACACGAACACACCACCGCCACCGCCGTGGAGGCCGACCGCGTCACCACCGCCGAGGGCGACATCCCGGCCGCGGTCACCATCTGGACGACGGGCTTCTCGGTCCACCCGATCGCCCGGGCCACCACCCTGCAGACCGGCGACACGGGCCAGATCGAGGTCGACGTCACCATGCGCTCGGTCTCCCACCCGGACGTGTACGCCATCGGCGACGCGGCCCTGGTCGCGGGCCCCGGCGACAAGCCGCTGCGCATGTCGTGCGCCTCGGGCGTCCCCACCGCCTGGCAGGCCGCCGACGCCATCGCGGCCCGCCTCACCGACGGCAAGCTCCCGACCATCTCGGCCCGTTACTTCAACCAATGCATCTCCCTCGGCCGCAAGGAGGGCCTGATCCAGTACGTCACCGCCGACGACCGGGCCGTCAGCGCCGCCCTCACCGGCCGTCTGGCCGCCTTCTACAAGGAACTGGTCTGCAAGGGCGCGGCCTGGGGCGTCGCGAACCCGACCCTGGGCCTGCCGACCCGCCGCCGCAGGACCACGAGCGAGCCGGCCCCGGCGAGCACTACGGTCACCGCCGCCGAAGCGGCTTGCGGTTCCGGTCCAGGATCCCCCTGAGGCGCTCCACGCCCTCAGGGCCCTGGGCGCCCCGCTTCGGCAGCACCGCGACACCGGCGGAACGTTCACCGCCGAGCAGCACGAAGAGACGGGCGGTCTCCAGATGCTCCCGGTGCACCGCCCACTCGACAGTGAAGGACACCCGCTCGCCGGTACTGACAGCGCCGCGCTCATCGGCCACCATGCGGCACTGCCCGTACGGCTCCACGATGCTGAACATCCGGCGGGCCTGGGTGCGCAGAGCCCGCAGGGTGCCCCAGGAAACGACGGCCGCGCAGACCACCAGGGCGACGACCAGCACCGGCGCCGACATACCGACGACCAGACCGAACCCGGCCAGAGCACCGACCGACACCACCGGCCCCGTCATCGCCTGCACCCGCCCCGCCCCTGTCCGCAACGCGCGCGCACGAAGCGCCTCTTCGAAGTCCGCGACGGTCGGCCGGTAGACGAACACCACATCCGCTCCCGTGCCGATGCCGGTGCCGGCTCCGATGTCCGTGCCCCTGTCGGAAACGAACCCTTCCCCACCCTTGCCATCCATGAGCGAGGAGCCTAACGAGGGCCGCATGGCGACCGGCTCGCCACCCTCACTGGGAATTCGCGAGAGGTCACGGGGTATCTCACCCAGGGCCTCCGGCCGAGGAGAGCCGATGCCCCAACAGCTCTACACGTAGGGCCGGATGGCCACCATGACATCCATGTCGAAGGCGTTCGCCCCCGCGGTGGACGGCAGGCCCAGGGCTCGATCGAGCACACGCCCCAGGGGGCCACAGCCACTGGTGCGCGGCGCGGAGAACTCCGCGTCCCGGGCCCCGAAGGCGAGGACCAGCGGGTCGCCGGATATCACCCGGGTGGGCACGGTGTCCTTGAGCACCAGGTGAACCGCGTCCTCATCGCTGCCCACCGAACATCCCGCCAACGGCCGGCCCGCCAGCCCGTGCGCCGAGCCCAGGGCGAACGTGATGTCGAACTCGCCGCGCCGGGTGTCGTCGGACAGGAAGTCCGCGTACCCGCCGTACTGCGGAGTCAGGGTCAGCGGGGTGCCTCCCACCCGGATCGGCGCGGCGGTCATCTCCCCGAAGACCTGGCGAAACTCACCGTCCACACGGCCTTCCGCAAAAGTGATCTTCATGGGCTCGGTGAGCGGCTCGTCGACGGCGCCCATGCGCAGGTGCCCCGTGGCGTGCATGACCTCGCAGCGCCAGGTCCCGGGGTCCGCCCCCGCGGGCAGCTCATCGGCGGCCGGGCAGGCGGAGAAGTCGAACTCGGGAAGCTCCACGGCCCGTTCGGCTCCGTGGGCCGGCACGGCACCCAGGACGAGTCCGGCAAGCAGGGCCCCCGCAGCACCACGTACGAAGCGGCGGACCGCGCGATTCAAGGTCACTCGATTCGGCGTCATGCCCCCAGTATTGCAGAGGTTTCTCTGCAGAGGAAGGTCTGCAGAGAATTCGCTGCCGCCTGGCTAGACTGCCGCCATGACGGAAGAGCGGAGAACGGAAGCCGTGGAGCGGCACACGGTCGAGAGCCCCGAGGTGCTCAAGGCCCTCTCGCACCCCCTGCGCCTGCGCATCCTGCGCCACCTCGGCACAGCAGGCCCGGCCACCTCGACCACGCTGGCCGCCGCCCTCGGCGAGAACACCGGGACGCTCAGCTATCACCTGCGCATGCTGGAGCGCAGCGGCCTCATCGAGGACATCCCCGAGCGCTCCACCGGGCGGGAGCGCTGGTGGCGCGGAGTACGCGGGCTCGACATCCGCAGACCGCCGCAAGGCGAACTGACGGAGGCCGAACGCGCCATGTCGGCCGAGCTGGACCGGATGAGGATGGAGGAGGACGTCGAGCTCGCCCGGCAGTTCACCGCCGGACAAGCGGACTCGGAAGGCTGGATGCGCGGCTCCCGCAGCCTCGCCCACCTCACCAAGGCCGAGCTGAGCGCGTTCCACGACGACTACCTGACCCTGCTCGCGCGCTACGCCCGTGGCCCCGAGGACGCCCCCGCCGAGGCACGCCCCGTACTCCTGCGCTGGTTCGGCCTCCCCGCCGACTGACCGTCCGTGCCGCTCGGCACCCGGGCCGCACGGACAACGCGAAAGGCCCCCGGGATTTCTCCTGGGGGCCTCTGGCCTGATGTGCACTCGGCAGGATTTAGACCTGCAGCCTTCCGATCTGTAGTTCTAGCCGGATCGGGCAGGTACAGCCATGCCTGCCGCTACGAGGCCATGAAGGGACAGTAGCGGCCAAGGACAGTCGATGCGGTTGCTGGGCAAGGCGGCGGTTAGAGCAAATTCGCGCGGCCCACGTCGATCCGCACAGGAGGATCAGCCGCCCAAATAGCAGCGCACGGCTGAGTCAGAAGGCCCAGTCAGTACACGAGTTAAGGAGCTTACTCCCCTCGAAGCGCGCCACCTCGACTCCCATATTCACAATGCCGTATTCGTGACGGGCCGTTGTGGGGTACTTCAGCGTCGTGCCCTGGCCGTCGTACAGTGCGTGCCAGGACCACTTAACGGTGGTCCCAGGATCAGTCTTGCTCAAATAGCGCACGCGAACGTGGTGACCGTCGGCCTTCGTATCAGTAACCGTGAGGGTAACTGGCATGTTGGCGTGAATATTTCCAGGCGTGTAGGTCGTACTAGAAGACCCCTTCGCGCCGGTGGTAGAACAACTCGCAGTTGCCGTGTTGGCTGCCGCAGCAGCGCTCGACACCGAGGCGGTACCGATAGTCAGGGCCGTCGCGGCCAGGACCAAGCCAACGCTGCGACCAATTATCTTTGCGTGAGTCACGACACATCCCCTTCACATGATCTTCAACACTCAGGGAGTGAATCACGACGAAATGGAACAGGCGAGGCATTTTTCAGCCATATATATTCACCGTTCAAGCATTTGAGCGTGCCGCTTTGATAGCCCCTGAAGCGTTGCGTAGAGACTCGTTTGAGACTGCAGATGCGATCACGTCTGGACCCACCGCTCACCCACAGCTCCCATCTCGTCCGCCTTCGCCCCACACTCCGTGGAGCGGTCGTGGTTCAGAGCGCCAAAGTGAAGCGAGCCACCGTACGAACGACCTTGACACCCTGGGCCGCGACCGCTCGATGAGGTAGAGATACCAGTATCAACTGGCTCAACGCTCGCGCGTTGATCAGGACGCCAGGCTCAGAGACTCACTCAATCACCCTCAAAGCCCACGGGCGGAACTCGCTCTACGCAAGGTGCACATCCCCCAACTCCAGTCGGCACCATGCCGGTCGAGCGAAGAACTCCAACTCAGCGCAAGTCTTCGGCAAGTGTCCTGCTGTATGCCTAACCCGTGTGCGTCAGCACGACACGAACTCGCCCGGAATCCCGATGCCCGTCTCCACAACTCTGCGACGCTGAAGGCCGATCGAGGGGGCTTCGGCGATGCAGTGGAAGATCCACGGGGAACGCCCGATCTACGAGAACACCTGGGTGAACCTGTGGCTCATCGACGTCGAGACGCCCGACGGGAACCGCTGGGAGCACCACGTCGTCAAGCTCCGGCACCTGGCCGTGGCCGCCATCGCCAACGAGCAGCGTGAGGTGCTGATGATGTGGCGGCATCACTTCATCACGGACGCCTGGGCGTGGGAGCTGCCCATGGGGCTGGTCGAGGAAGGCGAGAGCCCGGCGGAAGCGGCGGCCCGGGAGGTGCTGGAGGAGACCGGCTGGCGGCCCGGCCCGGTCAAGACCCTGATTTGCGCCGAGTCGGCCAACGGCATCACCGACTCCCAGCACCATGTCTTCCGGGCCGACGGAGCGACTACGAGGGGCCCGCCGACCGAGAAGAACGAGTCGGACCGGATCGAGTGGATCCCGCTGGCCGACGTGCGCGGCATGATCGACCGGCGCGAGATCGTCAACAGCGGCTCCCTGGTCGGACTGCTCTACGTCCTCATGGACGAGGCGATCCGCTGACCTGGCAGGGCAGCACTTCACGGAGCCGGGCCTCGAACGTCGCCGTGGCGGGTTGCCGGCGGTCGTGCGCCCTCTCAGACCCGACACCGACTGACACGGTTGCTGTACGTCGCTGCTGTACGGACAACGCGAGAGGCCCCCGGGATTTCTCCTGGGGGCCTCTGGCCTGATGTGCACTCGGCAGGATTCGAACCTGCAACCTTCTGATCCGTAGTCAGATGCTCTATCCGTTAAGCTACGAGTGCTTGGCGTTC
>MUNB01000168.1 GCA_002154345.1 Streptomyces griseus | reverse complement strand
GAACTGGGTGGTGTGCACGCCCACCCCCTCGCCCTCACCGCCGACCGCGAACTCGACGAGCGCCGGCAACGGGCGCTCACCCGCTACTACCTGGACGCGGGCGCCGGGGGAGTGGCGGTGGGCGTGCACACCACCCAGTTCGCCGTCCGCGACCACGGCCTCCTGCGGCCCGTACTCGAACTCGCCGCCGAGGAGAGCGCGGCAGCGGCGGCCGAGCGCCCCTTCCTGCGGATCGCCGGCGTCGCCGGCCCCGTCCGCCAGGCCGTCGCCGAGGCCACCACCGCCCGCGAACTCGGCTACGACGCCGTCCTCGTCTCACCCGCCGGGCTCCCGGACGCCACCCTCGACGACCTGCTGGACCGCAGTGCCGCCGTCGGCGAAGTCCTCCCGGTCATCGGCTTCTACCTCCAGGAAGCCGTCGGCGGACGCGAACTGCCCCGCGCCTACTGGCGGGCCCTCGCCGACCAGGAGGCCACCGTCGCGGTCAAGGCCGCGCCCTTCGACCGCTACCGCACCCTGGAACTCGTCCAGGGCATCGCGGACTCCGACCGGGGAGCCGAGGTCGCCCTCTACACCGGCAACGACGACAGCATCGTCGCCGACCTCCTCACCCCGTACCACGTGACCACCCCCACCGGACCGGTGGTCCGCCGATTCGTCGGCGGGCTGCTCGGCCACTGGGCCGTCTGGACCCGCTCGGCCGTCCGGCTGCTGGCCGACGTCCACGCCGCCGACGCCGGGGACGAACGGGCCCGGCAGCGCGCCCTGGCCCGGCTCGCCGGGGACACCGACGCCAACGCCGCCGTCTACGACGTACGCGGCCGCTTCGCCGGAGTCATCGCGGGCGTCCACGAAGTGCTGCGCCGCCAGGGCCTGCTCACCGGCATCTGGTGCCTCGATCCCACGGAAGGCCTCTCGCCCGGACAGGCGCGGGAGATCGCCCGTGTGCACACCGCCTACCCCTGGCTCGCAGAGGAGGACGCGTTCATCGCCGGCGCCCTGCCGCGCTGGCTCGCCTGACATCACCCCGCACCCCCACCCCACAGGGAAGAGGAACGATGAAGACGAAAACCCTGCTCCTGACCGCCGCGGCGGCACTGCTCGTCCCGGCCGCCGTCCTGACCCCGCAGGCCGCAGCCGGACCGGCACCCGCCCCGCAGGCGGCGACGTACCAGGTCAACACCTTCGAGCGCCCCGCCGCCGGAAACGGCTACCCGTTCGACCAGTGGGCCGCCGACGGCTGGAACGCCCCCTGGGCCCTCGGCATGGACGACCGGGCCCGCATCGATGCCACCACCCCCGCGCACGGCGGCTCGAAGTCCCTGCGCGTCCACTACCCCAAGGGCAAGATCGGCCCCGCCGACTCCGGTGCCCAGGCGCCCTTCGAGCTGACCAAGTCCCGCGAGTACTACCTCTCGTACTGGGTGAGGTTCAGCGACGACTTCAGCTGGGGCACCACCGAGTACGCCGGAAAGGTCGGACTCGGCCTCGCGGGCGGCGCGTCCTGCTCCGGCGGGCAGGTCTGCGACGGCACCAACGGCTTCAGCTCCCGCATGATCTGGCGGCTCAACAACGGCCAGGCGGCGGTGTACTACTACCACATGGGGCACGAGGGCGAGTACGGCGACTACGCCGTCCTCAAGAGGAACGGCGCCGACATCCACTGGCCCAAGGGACAGTGGGTCAACGTCGCCCAGCGCGTCAAGGTCAACACCGTCACCGGCAACACCGCCAACGCCGACGGCGAGATCGAGGTCTTCTACAACGGACAGTCCGCCGCCAAGGTGACGGGCCTGCGCTTCGTCAGCAACGACGACCAGGTCGACAAGGCCTACTTCTCCAGCTTCGCGGGCGGCGCCACCACCTCCTTCGCCCCGAACAACGACAACAGCTTCATCTGGTACGACGACCTCAAGGTCTCCACCGACCGCGACGACATCTGCGAACTCGGCTCCTGCACCTGATCGTCCCCCGTCGGGCGGCGCGGGCACCGGCCCGCGCCGCCCGACGCACCGGCCCCCAGCACCCCGGAGACCCACCGTGCCCGTCACCCCCTTCCCCGCACCGCGCTCGCTGACCACCACCCCGGGCGGCGCGGCGCTCGACGCACCGGTCCGCACCCGGGCCGACCCGGACCTCCCGCCGCAGGGCTACCGTCTGCGCACCGGACCCGAAGGCGTCAGCATCGACCACCGCGACGCCCTCGGACTGCGCTACGCCCTGAGCACACTGGACCAACTCCGGGCCGGGCACGACTACACCGCCACCGGCTACGACATCAGGGACCACCCCGACTTCCCCGTCCGGGGGTTCCTCCTCGACATCAGCCGCGACCGCGTCCCCACCCGTCGCACCCTGGCCCGCTGGACCGAGATCCTGTCCCTGGCCCGCTTCACCCAGCTGGAGCTCTACACCGAGCACACCTACGCCTTCCGGGACCAGCAGGACGTCTGGCAGGACGCCTCACCGCTCACCGCGGACGACCTGCGCTGGCTGGACGCGCGCTGCGCCGCCGCCGGTATCGAACTGGTCGCCAACCAGAACACCTTCGGCCACATGGAACGCTTCCTGCGCCACCCCCGCCACCTCCACCGCGCGGAGAACCCCGAGGGCTTCGAGCGCGGCGGCGTCCACCGCCCGCCCAGCACACTGGAGCCCACCGACGACAACGCCGCCTTCGCGACCGCCCTGGTGGCGGAGGTCACCCGCGAGATCCGCTCCCGGCGCCTCAACATCGGCGCCGACGAACCCTTCGAGCTGGGACGGGGCCGATCCGCGCGGCGGGTGGCCGAACAGGGTACGGGCGAGGTCTACTTCTCCTTCGTCACCCGGCTCATGGCCCCCTGGCTGGAGGCCGGGTACACCGTCGAGTTCTGGGCCGACGTCTTCGCCGACCACCCCGGCCTCATGGACCGGGTGCCCCCGGGAGCCGTGCCCGTGGTGTGGCAGTACGACGGGCCCCGGCTGCTCGGCGAGGTCATCGACGGCGACACCCCCGAGGCCCGCACCTGGCAGCGGCTCGGCGCGGACCTCGACAACCTCCGCGAGGGGTTCCGCTCGCGCGGCAAGCTCCTCTCCCAGGCCGGAGTGCCGTTCTGGGTGGCCCCCGGAGCGAGCAACTGGAACGCGCTCCTCGGCCGGATCGACAACGCCGTCGACAACATGCTCGACGCGGCGGAGACCGGACGGGAGAACGACGCCGAGGGTTTCCTCCTCACCTCCTGGGGCGACCACGGCCACTGGGACGCCCCTCCGGTGACCTTCGGGCCCGTGGTGTTCGGCGGGGCGGTCAGCTGGTCCCTGGAGGCCAACCGGGACCTCGACATCGCCGCTGTCCTCGACGACCACGTGCTGCTGGACGGGGCCCGTCTGACCGGCGGCGTCCTGACCCGTCTGGGCCGGGTCCACCGCGACCTGGGCGTGCCCCTGCTCAACGGCTCGCCCATCGCCCGCGCGCTCTTCCCCGACCCGGCGGTCCCCCTGCCGTCCCTCCCGGAGCCGGAGGCCATGGACCGGGTCGCCGCCACCCTCACCGCCTGCCGTACGGACCTCGACGCGGCCGACCCGGCGGCCGCCGACGGCGACGTGGTCCGCCGCGAACTCCGGCACGCCGTGGCACTGGCGGAGTTCGCCCTGGACGTCCTGCGGGCCCGGGCCGCCGCGCGGGCCGGCACCGGGACCGTCCCCGACGCCGACGCGATCGACCCGGCGACCGCGCGCCGCCTGCTGCGCCGGATCGACCCGCTGCTCGGCGAGCAGCGCGCCTGCTGGCTCCTCAGGTCGCGTCCGGGCGGCCTCGACGACAGCATCGGCGAGCTGGACCGGCTCCGCCACCAGCTCGGGACGGCGGCCCACGCGTGAGCGGTACGACGAGCGGGAACGGCGGTGCGGATCGGGAAGCCGGCCCGGAAGCGGAGGTCCACCGGTGGCTGACCGGCCTGGCCCGCCGCCCCGCCGTGCCCACCGTCGCGGACCCGGTGGCACCGGCCCCGGGCGAGCTGGCCGAGCGCGTGGACCTGCTGGACATTCCCGGACCGGACCGGGAGGAGGTGAGCGCCGGCCTGCCCGATCCCCGGCGTACCCCCGCTCTGTGGGAGGCCCTGCTCCACTGCCACCGGCAGCTGTACGCCGACGCCGCCCCGGGTGCCGACGCCCGGTCCGCCGTGCCCGACTGGCCGGACGCGCCCGCCGCCCTCGGCAGCTCCGGCCGCTATTTCTACGTCCACCTCTACCTGCTCGCGCTTCCGCACGCCCTGGAGCGCCAGCGCCGTCTGGGCATCCCGGACGAGGTCGTGGCCGCCACCTTCGCGGACCTCGGCGCGAAGCTGACCACGTACCGACGCGCGCACGGTACGGGCGGGTTCGACCGTCAGCGGTGGATGGTCCACCACTTCCGGGGGGTTCTGCACCGGCTGGGCCGTCTCCAGTTCGAGCGGGGCGTCCTCGACGCGGAGGCCTGCGGCGGGGACGCGGCCGATACCGGGGGCCCCGCCCACGGATGCCCGGTGCTCAAGGTGCATGTCCCGGGGGACGGTCCGCTCGACCGGGAGGGCTGCGACGCCTCCTTCGACGCCGCCCGCGCGTTCTTCGCCCGCCGCTTCCCCGAGACCCCCTTCCGGCATGCGATGTGCAGCTCCTGGCTGCTGGACCGGCAGCTGGGCGCGTACCTTCCGCGGGAGGCCAACATCCTCGCGTTCCAGCGGCGCTTCACGGAGTTCGGAGCCCGCCCGGTCGGCGACGACGACGTACTGGAGTTCGTCTTCCACGTGCCGCCGGGGACGGCGGACCTCGGGCGTCTGCCGCGGGCGACGACCCTGCAGCGTTCCCTCGTCCGTCACCTGCGGTCCGGAGGCCACTGGCGGACCGCTCACGGATGGACCTTCCTCCGGTGAACCGCCCGGGCGGCGCGGGGACGCCGGATCCTTCGGCCCTTCCACGGACGTGAGCCCGGCCGCCGAGGTGCGGCGGCCGGGCCCGGGTGGTGATCGTGGCGCAGGCGCGAACTACGGGAGTTCGTGGACGTGCGGCGCCACGCTGGTGACCCAGTTGTCGCCGTTCGACGCGTCCCAGTTGGTGGACCAGGTCATCGCGCCGCGCAGCTGCGGGTAGGTCTTCCCGGGCTTGAACGAGCCGCAGTTCTCGCCCTTGGTCAGGCAGTCCAGCGCGTCGTTCACGATCTTCGGGTCGACGTAGCCGGAGCCGGCGCCGCTGGTGGAGGCGGGGACGCCGATGCCGACCTGGTCCGCGTCGAGGCCGTTCTCCAGCTGGATGCAGGCCAGCCCGGTCAGGAAGTCGACCGTGCCCTGGGCGTAGACGTTGCCGTCGCAGCCGAGCATCGAACCGCTGTTGTAGTACTGCATGTTGACGACGGTCAGAATGTCCTTCACGTCGAGCGCCAGCTTGAAGTACTCGGTGCCGGTGTTCTGCATGTCGATCGTCTGCGGCGCCATCGTGAGGACCAGGCCGTCGCCGGCCTTCTCGGACAGCGACTTCAACGCCTCGCCCATGTACTGGGCGTTGACGCCGTGCTCCAGGTCGATGTCGACGCCGTCGAAACCGTACTCCTGCATGAGGGCGTAGGTGCTGTCGGCGAACTTCTGGGCCGACGCGGAGTCGTTGACCGTCACGTTCCCGAGTTCGCCGCCGACGGAGATGATGACGGACTTGCCGGCCGCCTGCTTGGCGGCGATGTCGGCCTTGAAGTCGTCCTCCGACGCGTAGCCGACCTCCGGGGCGAGGTTGAACTCGATCTCGCCGGCGGTGGCGGTGGAGTCGGCGAAGGCGACCGCGATGATGTCGTAGCCGTCCTGGACGTCGCCCAGCTTCTGGACGGCCGCGCCGTTGTCGAAGTTCTGCCAGTAGCCGGTGACGGCGTGCGCGGGTACCGCCGCACGGGTCTGCCCGCCCTCGGCAGCGCCCGCGCTGCCCGCCAGGGTGGTGGCCGCCATGAATCCGCCGACGGCGAGGGCGAGAGCGACGCCGCCGCCCAGGATCTTGTTGGTGCGCTTCTTGCGATGCGTCCGGTCCACGAGGGATCTCCAGGTGCGTGTGGGGGGGAGTTCGCGTATGGGGGACATCGGTGGCCACCGACCTGGTGCGAGAGATTGGTTCATACCAATGCTCATGTCAACCCTTGTGTCAGGAACCACCGGACTTCCGGGCGACCTTGACGCCGTGCGCCGGGGGGATCACTCTCGGAGGGACGACTGACCGACTGCCGGGGTGCAACAGGCGATGAGACGGCTCGACCGGCGGATCCGGCTCCACAACGCCGACGACCGGACCGCGGACTGGACGGCGAAGGCCCGTACGCCCGCGACGCGTACACGCGTCCGGCGTCGGTCGCGGGCGGAGACGATCGGCGTGGTGGCGACGACACCACGCCGTACGAGTTGAGGGCCGGCGCGGAGCTCCCCGGCGCGGAGACGAAAGCGGTGCGATCATGAGCCTGCCGGAGGAGCGTCTGCGGTCCGAGCGCGCGCAGTTCGGGGTCATGTGGATCGTGGTCGCGGTGCTGGTCGCCTGGCTGGCCTTCGGGTTCGTCCGGGAGCCGGCGGCCTCCTGGCCGGAGCGGTGGACCGTCGGTGTCCTCGCCCTCTGCTTCGCCACGCCCATGATCGTGACGATGGGCTACCGCAGGACGCTTCCCGCGCTCAATCGGACGCCGCGGCGGGCCACCGTCACCGGGCAGGTCCACTTCGCCGTGGATCCCGACTCCGACAGCGACATGCCCGCCTACGATCTCATCGAAGTCCGTGTCGACATCGACGGCGTCCAGGTCGACACGACGATCGCCGACATCGTCGCCGCGGAGAGCCTTGCGTGCTTCGCGGCCGGCTCGGTCTGGTACGTGTACGCGTTCGAGGACCCGGCAGAACTGAACAACGACGACCGGACCCGGGTCATCCTCACCGAACGCCACGAGGACATCATCCGGTCCGGCTACGACCTCGGCGCCCACGTGCTGCACAACGAACCGGGGCCGGGCTCGGACCTGCTGCTGCGCCGCTTCGCCGACGACCGCCGTGCGCGGAAGGCGGCAGCGTCATGACCCGTGGGCAGACCGATGAGTGGATGAGCCGCGCGAGGACGCCGGAGACCCGGGCGCGGATCCGCCGGTGGTCGCGCGTGGAAAAGGTCTCCGGCTTGATCCTGTTGGTCGGTACGGTGGCGTTCGTCGCGTCGGTCCCGGTCGGCATCGGTCTCGCCGTCTGGTTCTGGACCGCCGGCGTCGGCCGGTTCGACGTCTTCGCCTGGCTGTACGGATCGGGCGCAGGGGTGCTGCTCATAGGCGTCGGCCTCGACGCATGGGCCGGCCCCCGGCTCGCGGAGGCCCGGTTCGCCGACGGGCGGTGCACCGTGGGCACCATCGAGGAGGTGGTCGAGCTGCCTGTGCCCGATGCCGACGGGAACCCGACCTACGACCTCGTCGTGCGCGCCGAGCTTCCGGGACGGCCCGCGCTCCGGCGCACCCTCGGCTGGGGATCGGGAGACCCTTCGGGGCCGGACTATCGCTGGGCCGGGCGGGCGATCCGCTTCCGCCACAACACGCTCGACCCCGACGACGAGCACGACGTGCTCTTCGACGGATGGCCCGACGCCGAGGAGGCGAGCCGCCGATGAGCTTCGGACGCCCGGGCCGGCGGACCCGCCCGAAGGAAGAACCCGTCACCGAGGGGCACCTGGCCCTCGGCATGATCGAGGACGCGATCGAGGACGGTCCCACCGAGGTGCAGGGCCCCGACACGCTCATCATCAGAGCCGACGTGCCGACGCACGGGCAGCTCCGTCGGAGGGTGACCTGCCCGCTCCCGGTCCCCGGGAGCGGACGCGGTCTGGTCGGACGGTCCGTCCGCTTCCGCTACCGCACCCACGACGCCGACGACATGGACGACATCCGCGTCGTCCGGTGGCCCGCCGAGGCCAGGAGGGCTCCTGAACCCCTCCGTCCGGAAGGGCCCGGGCCGGGACGTGCACGGGCCTGGAGGTTCCTCGGCCGGTGCGGCGTCGTCGCCACGGCGGGATGCGTCCCGCTGACCATGGTGATGCTCATCGGCGTGGTGGCCACCTCCGGCGAGCTGTTCGCCGATCTCCCGGAGTGGTTCCGGCCCGGCGCGGTGCTCGCCGCGAGTGCGGGCGCGGCGGTGCTGGGGCCGTTGGTGTTCGCCTTCAGCGAGTCCCGCGGGGCGGCGGCGCTGTCCCGCTCCGGGAGAGGTCCGAAGGGGTGATCGCGGGAGCGGCCCGGCGCCCCCTGCCCCATGGCATCGCCTCCCGTGTCACCGCGATACTGCGACCGTTCGCATCGTCGAAAGGGTCCACGTGACGTATCAGCTCCCCACCACAGCCCGGCTCGGTCTGGGCGGCCTGGCGCTCCTGCTCGCCGTCGCGGGCACCGTCCTGCCCGCCACGGCCTCCCCGGCGGACACCGCCCGCACACCCACGGAGGCGACCGTCGAGGAGCAGCGCCTCGACCGGGCCGCCCCGCAGGAGATCCTGAGGCGCAGCGCGTTCGACGGCTTCGCCCCGCGCTTCCAGCGCGCCCTGAAGGACGCCCGGAGCTACCCGCAGGCGGAGCGAACGGTGACCCGCCACGCCGCGGAGCTGTGGCGGCGCGCCGTGGACCGCGCCCAGGGCCGCGGACCCGCCACGGGCGATCTGGGCCGGGGCGACGATCGCCCGCTGTACTGGGCCCGGCTCGCGCTCAGCCGTGAACTGCGGGCGTGGGAACCCCGGTTCGGGCTCGACGACGAGCAACGCAAGGCCCTGCACACCGCCCTGGAGACCTCCTCGCGCGGCCAGGCGGACATCCACTACCCGGGGCACCGGGTGAAGCGGGTGCTCGTCACCGGCTTCGACCCGTTCACCCTGGACCGGGACGCCCGGATCGGCAATCCCTCGGGAGCGAGCGCGCTCGCCCTGGACGGCACCCTGGTGCAGACCGCCGAGGGGCCGGCCCGGATCGAGACCGTCGTCTTCCCCGTACGCTGGACGGACTTCGCCGAAGGAACCGTCGAGCGGGCTCTCGCCCGCCAGTTGCCCCGCCTGGACCTGTTCACCACCGTCAGCCAGGGCCGTGAGGGCCGCTTCGACGTGGAGCGCACCAACGGCGCCTGGCGCGGCGGCTTCCCCGACAACGAGAACCTGGCGAGCACCGGGCCCGTGCCCGTCACCGACCCCGGCTCACAGCCGCAGTGGACCTCCACCACGCTCCCGTACCGACAGCTCACCGAAGCGGACACGGGCCGCTTCCCGGTGTACGACAACACCGAGGTCACCGAGATCCCGGCGGGCGGCACCCAGCCGGTGACCCGGCCGGACGGGCCCACCCCCGGCTCGGCGTCACGGGCCGGCGGCGGCGGTGACTACCTCTCCAACGAGATCGCCTACCGGGTCACCCTGCTCCGCGACCGGCTCGGGCTCCCGGAGCTGCCGGGCGGTCATCTGCACACCCCGGTCCTGCGGTTCGGCGCGGAGAACGCGAACCCGCAGACCGGCACGGTCACCGACCCCGAGTTCGAGCGCAACCGCACGGACATCGTGCGCCAGGTGCGGGAACTGGTGAAGACGGCGGTGGGCGCGGCCGGTCGGGCACAGCCGATCGAGCGCGGCTGATCGAGCGGGTCCGATCGGGCGACGGAGAAGTGCCGTGTCACCGCTTCGACCGTTCGAAGCGGTGACACGGCACCGGCCGGTCCGACGTTCCCGTACCGGCGATCGAGTCGTCGTCGCCCTGCCTCAGGCCAGCAGCTTCGCCTTCGCGCGCTCGTACTCCTCGGCGTTGAGCGCGCCCTTGTCCTTGAGCTCCGCGAGCTTCGCCAGATCGTTCACATGGCTGTTCCCGCCGGACGCGCCCTGCGATCCCGCCGCGTCCTGGACGTACTTCCGGAAGGCGGCCTCCGAGTCCTTGGCCAGCTTCTCGTCCCGTTCGTGCATGCTGCGTCCGCGGACGATGAGGTAGACCAGTACGCCCAGATAGGGCAGCAGAATGACGAAGACCAGCCAGCCCGCCTTGGCCCAGCCGTTCAGCGAGTGGTCCCGGAAGAGGTCGGTGATCACCTTGAACAGCAGGAAGAACCACATGACCCACAGGAACAGGTACAGCATGGTCAGGAACAGGTTCAGCAGCGGGTAATCGTCCATGGGCCTACTCCGATCGCACGGATGGTCCCTTATTCATACAGCTGGTCCGATTGGTCCGCATCCGGCGATCCGCAGCACATGCGCGGGCGGGTGGGTGATGCCCAGCTCCGGCCGCCAGGCCGCCAGGATCTGGGCCGACGGATCGAACAGCGGGGCCGGCAGCTCCTCGGGCGCGGTCCACCGCCAGGCGCTGATCAGGTGCGGTTCGGTCACCTCCGGAACGCCGGAGGCGAGGCGGACGACGGCCGCCATGCTGATGCGGTTGATCCCGCCGATCACGTCGTGGACCATCGCGATGATCTCCACGGACGCCGCGTCGACCACCAGACCCGTCTCCTCGCACAGCTCCCGCGCGGCCGCCCCGGCGATCGACTCGTGCGTCGCGTCGACCTTTCCGCCCGGCAGCTCCCACGTACCGCTGTGGTGCCGGCCCAGCAGAACGCGCCCCCGGCCGTCCTCGACGATCACTCCGACCCCGAGGGCGGCCGCGCGGGAGCTGT
>MUNB01000167.1 GCA_002154345.1 Streptomyces griseus | reverse complement strand
GCGTCCCTCCCCACTGCCGTGCCGGGGATCAGCTCAGCCGGTGGGTTGACATCGTTTCCCACTCCGTCCGGAGCGGGGCGCCCGGCAGCCGGGTCCGGTCCAGCAGGCCGAGGTAGGCGGCCTCGCTCTCCGGACTGGGGTCGCAGCCCAGCTCCTCGGCGAGGACGACGCGCAACTGCTGGTATATCCGCAGGGCTTCGGCCCGGTTGCCGGCCAGCCGGTGCGCGGTCATCTGGCAGCGGTAGGCGCTCTCCCGGAACGGCGCCTGGCGCACCGCCTCCGCGGCGTACCGCAGGGCGTGGTGGGTGTCGCCGAGAGCGGACGAGGAACTGCTCGCGGTCTCCAGGGCCGAGACCCGCAGATCCTTGAGGTGACGCCGGACGGACTCCACCCACTCGCCCTCGTGGGAGGCCAGGAACGGGCCCCGCAGCAAGGACACGGAGGTGGTCGCGAGCCGCTGCGCGGTGCTGTGGTCGCCCTCGCGGTGGGCGACGGCGGCGGTGAACGCGGCCTGCTCCGCGCGCTCCACGTCCACCTGGGCGTCCTCCGGCAGTCGCAGCAGATAGCGTCCGCCGTGGGCGATCACCGCCGGCTCGGCGCTCGCCCCCTCCGAGAGGGAGGCTCTGAGACGACTGACGACACTGCGTAATGCCGAGGCCCAGGTGCTGGGCAGGCCGTCCGGCCATATGGTGTCGGCGAGTTGCTCCCGGCCTATGCCGGAGGGACGTTCCAGGCAGAGCCGGGCCAAGGCGATCTGTGCCTGATGACTGGCCAGCACCCGCGGGGCTTCGGATTCATGTTCGATGGAGACGAGGCCGACAAGCCTGATGAGCACGATCGATCCCCCCAAGAAGAGGTTGCGGCGACTTCCTCGGCGGCATGAGTGACGGAAGTCGACTGTCTGGCGTGCGTGCGGTTCCGTGCGTGGACCTCAGCGTGTGGCTCGTGTGCCCAGTGGCGCACGTGAGGATCCCGTGGGAGGGCTGCGGTGATCCGGAAGGAGCTTGGTCAATTCTTCTCCACGGCTGAGTAAACAGCATTCTCGTTCAAAAAGAGTGTGTGTCAACTACCCCATTAAGTTGCATCAGTTAACGCCTGATGAATCAGAGTCCCCGGCACAGGCAAATCCTCCGATGACTGTTTGATCTTGCTCCCGTGTTGCGCCTCGATTGCGAGTGGCCCGTTGAATTCGAGCCGGATCAGATTCGTTGCACCCGTGTGCAATGGCAGTCACCAATGAGAGGACGGCCGATGGCATCCGCAGCGTGGGGGAGAATCGCGCACAAACTGGAGGCGACGGGGCGGCGCGTGGCCTCGCTGGAGTCGGATCCCGAGCGCCGCAACAGCTTCGTCCCCTACACCGCCGAGCGCGACACCGCCTACGTCGACCTCGACGGCCGCCGCCTGTTGATGATGTCCGGCTACAGCTACCTGGGGCTGGCCGGCGACGAGCGCGTGGTCGCCGCCGCCCAGGCCGCCGCCGCCCGCTACGGCACCGGCAACCACGGAGTACGCGCCCTCGCCGGGTCCATCCCGCTCCACGAGGAGCTGGAGGACGAGGTCGCCACCGTCGCCGAGCGGGAGTCCGCCATCGTCTTCGGCTCCGGCTACGCCGCCAACGTGGGCACGATCGGAGCCCTGGTCGGCCCCGGCGACACCGTCTTCGTCGACAAGTACGCCCACGCCAGCATCGTGGACGGCTGCCGCCTCAGCGGGGCGACCGTGGTCCGGTTCCGGCACAACGACACCGAGCACCTGGCCCGCCGCATGGAGGCCGCCGCCCCCGGCGGAGTCCGTCTGGTCATCGTCGACAGCGTCTACTCCATGGACGGCGACATCGCGCCGCTGCCCCGGCTCCGCGAGGTCTGCGACGCCCACGAGGCGCTCCTGATGGCCGACGAGGCCCACGCCCTCGGCGTCATCGGCCGCACCGGCCTGGGCGTGGAGGAGCACTTCGACCGGCGGGTCCGGGTGGACGTCAAGCTCGGCACCCTGTCCAAGGCCATCCCCTCCATGGGCGGCTGGGTCGCGGGGTCGTCCGAGCTGATCGGCCATCTCCGGTACGCCGCACGGCCGTTCCTCTTCTCCGCCGCCCTCGCGCCCGCCTCGGCCGGCGCCGCCCTGGAGGCGCTGCGCGTGCTGCGGGCCGAACCGGAGCGCGTCGCCCTCATCCAGGGGTACGGAGCCCGGTTCCGGGAGCTGGTGACCGCGGGCGGCATGCGGACCGGCGACAGCGAGACCGCCGTCGTGCCGCTCATCGCGGGCAGCGACGAGTCGGCCTACGACCTGGCCACCACCGCCCGTCGGCTGGGCGTGATCGGGCTGCCCGTGGTCACCCCCGCCGTACCGCGCGACCTGGCCCGGCTGCGGATCGCCGTCACCGCACGGCACACCGAAGCGGACGTGGACCTCGCCGCCGAGGCGTTCCTCAAGGCCGCCGGAGAGTGCGGCCTGCTGACGGGCTGACACCGCCCGCGCCGCCCACGCACCCACGCGAGCGCGGCGACCTCGTCCACGGCCGACGGCCGGTCACCGGAACGGGAAGGAACCACACGGACCATGCGCACCGAAGCGGAACGCTCCGCCCGGCCGGACATCGCCATCAGCGGGATCGGCGCCGTCACCCCGGCCGGACTCACCACCGAGGACCTGTGGACCGCGGTGTCGGCGGGCCGGTCCCTCGCGGTCGGCCTCACCCACTTCGACACCACCGGCCACCGCATCAAGATCGGCTGCCGGGTGCCCGAGCTCACCGGCCACGGCCTGCCCTGGCAGGAGGCGCTGGCCGGCAAGGCGGCCCGGCGGCTCGACCCCTTCGCCCGCTACGGGCTCGCCGCGGCGCTGGCCGCCCACGCCGACGCCGGGCTGCCGCAGGCGCCCGCCGCCCGCTGCGCCATCGTCGTCGGCAACGCCGTCGGCGGCCGCAGCACCAGCGACGCCGAGTCCGTCAACTTCGCGGCGAAGGGGCCCGGCGGGGTCCGCCCGCTGATGCCCCTGATGACGATGCCGAACGCCGCCGCCGCCCAGATCGCCCTCCAACTGGGCTGGCACGGACCGGCGCTCACCGTCTCCACCACCTGCGCCAGCGGGGCCGACGCCATCGGGATCGGCGCGGCCATGCTCCGCGACCACCGCGCCGACGTGGTGATCGCGGGCGGCTGCGAGGCGACCCTCACCCCGATCACCCTCGCCGGGTTCGGCAACCTCAACGCCGCCTCCCTGCGCACCGAACCGGCCACCGCGTGCCGGCCGTTCGACGAGAGCCGGGACGGCTTCGTGATGGGCGAGGGCGCCGCCTTCGTGGTGCTGGAGCGGGCGGCCGACGTGCGCGCCCGGGGCGGCCGGGCGCACGGCCTGGTCGCCGGATACGCCGCCACCTCGGACGCCCACCACCTCTCGGCCCCGCACCCCGACGGGGCGTACGCCGCCGAAGCCATGACCGGCGCGCTCGCCGACGCCGGTCTCGCCCCCTCGGACATCGCCCACGTCAACGCCCACGGCACCGCCACCGTGCACAACGACCGCGCCGAAGCCACCGCCCTGGCCAAGGTGTTCGGGCCGGACGGCCCGCCGGTCACCGCCAGCAAGGGCGTGCTGGGCCACCTCATCGGAGCGGCCGGAGCCGTCGAACTCGTGGTCGCCGTGCTGTCGATGAACGCCGGTGCGGTGCCGCCCACCGCCAACCACACACGAACGGAACCCGAGATGGAGATCGACGTGGTCCACGGCACCCCGCGGCCTGTCCCCACCGGCCCCGCGCTGACCAACTCCTTCGGCTTCGGCGGCCACAACAGCAGCCTGGTGGTGACCCCCGCATGACGACCCCCGCCTCCGCGCCCGCCCCGTCCGCACCGCTCCTCGACGCGGCCGCCGCTCACCGCCACCGCACCGTCACCCGCCGGGCGCTGGCCCGCCCGGCACCCGGCCGGGCCGCGGCGGGGCCGCTGGCCGCCTTCGTCCTCACCCATCCGCTCGCCGAGCGCACGGTCGCCGGCCTCGCCGCCGGCCACGGCCCGTACTCGCTGGTCCACCTCGCCCAGGAGATCGAGCTGCACCACCCGCCGCGCCCCGGCGCCCCGCTCGACGCGTCCGCCGCACTCGACGCCGTACGCGTCGAGGCCAAGGGCACCCGGCTCGTCCTGACCACCACACTCACCGACCGGGCGACCGGCGCCGAACAGGCCCGGCTCACCGCCCACATCCTGCTCGCCGGCATCCGAGCGGCCGAACCGCACGGCACCCTCGTCCCCACGGCATCGGCGCGTCCACAGACACCGGGCGACACCGTCAGCCGCGACCTCACGATCGACCGCGAGTGGATAGCCGACTACGGGCACGCGGCCGGCGACCTCAACCCCGTCCACCTCGACCCGGAGGCCGCCCGGGCGGCCGGGTTCGCCGATGTCATCGCCCACGGCATGAGCCTCGTGGCACTCGCCGTGGAGGAGGCCGCCGAACGGTACGCGGACGGAGACGTCGACCGGGTCCGGGCGATCGGCGCGCGCTTCGCCCGCCCGGTCCTGCCCGGCGAGGCAACGACCCTCGACCTCACGCCCTCCTCCGCCGGGGACACCGTCGCCTTCACCGTACGGTCCGGGGGCGCCGCGGCCGTCAAGGGCGGCTGGCTCCGGCTGGGCCCCGGGACGGGAGCGGGCCGATGACCCGGACCGACCGCCACGGCGAGACCGCCGAATCCGTACTCCGCTGGGCCGACAAGACCCCGGACGCCCCCGCCCTGTGGTGGAACGGCAGCCCCACCAGCTACCGGGAACTGGCCGACGCGACCGCCGCCGCCCGCGCCCGGCTCGCCGAACACGTCCCCGCCGGGGCCACGGTCGCCGTGCTCGACGAGAAGTCGCCCGGCACCGTCGCCACCGTCCTGGCCTGCCTGGCCACCGGCCGCCCCGCACTGCTGCCCTCGCCCACCCTGCCGCCCGACCACGTCGCGGCGGTGATGGCGGAGGCGGGCTGCCGGTACGCGCTCGCCGGTCCTGCCGTCACGGCGAGGGATCCGGAGCACGGCGAGCGCGGCGGGGGAGCGGTGCCGCCGGGCACCGCCCTCGTCCTGACCACCTCCGGCTCCACCGGCATCCCCAAGGCGGTCCCGCTGCCGCACCGGTCCGTGGAGGCCTTCACCGGCTGGGCCGCGGACGCCTTCGGCATCGCCGAGACCACCCCGGTGCTCAACTACGCCCCGCTCAACTTCGACCTCTGCCTGCTCGACGTCTGGACCACCCTCGCCCACGGCGGCCAGGTGGTCCTGGTGGACCCGGCGACGGCGGCCAGCGGCCGGGGGCTCCTGCGCCTGCTGCGCACCCACCGCGTCGAGGTGGTCCAGGCGGTCCCGCTCTTCTACGCCCTGGTCGGCACCCAGGTCCGGGTGGAGGGCGGCGGCCCGCTGGAGACCGTCCGGCACGCGGCGTTCACCGGCGACGTGATGCCCGAGCAGGCGCTCGCCGAACTCATGGACCTCGCCCCCGGCGCCCGGCTGCACAACATCTACGGCTGCACCGAGACCAACGACAGCCTGATCCACGAGGTCGACCGGAGCCTCCCGCAGTCCGCCCCGATGCCGCTGGGCCGCCCGCTCCCCGGCGTACGCCTGAGGCTGCGGAACTCCGACGGCCGGCTGCTGACCGGGCCCGGACGCGGCGAACTGGAGGTCTCCACCCCCTTCCAGAGCACCGGTTACGCCGATCCGCGCCGGGCCGCCGAGAAGTTCGTCCTGGACCCGGCGGCGGACGGCGGTCCGGGCACCCGGTGGTTCCGCACCGGCGACCTGGTCGAGCAGGACGAGGACGGCACTCTCCGGCTCGTCGGCCGGCTGGACCACCAGGTGAAGATCCGCGGCGTCGCCGTCAACACCGGCGAGGTCGAACAGGTGCTGCTGGAACACCCCGAGGTGCTGGAGGCCGGGGTGACCACCGTCCCCGACCCGGTCGAGGGCCGCCGTCTGATCGCCGTCGTACGGCTGAAGGACGGCTCCACCGCCAACAGCCTCGACCTCAAACGGCACTGCACCGCCCGGCTGGCCCGCGGCTGGGTACCGGGCCTCCTCGTCCCCGTGACCGAGCCCCTGCCGCGCACCAGCACCGGCAAGGTGGACCGCCGCGCGATCACGCGGACCGCGGCCGCACCCGCCGCCACCGCGTCCTGACCCGGACCGACCGTCCTCCGCGGACCGCCCGGCAGCCGCCGGCGGGCCCCGCGCCACCCGAGAACCCCGTACGAGCAACCCGCCAAGGAGCACCCCGTGAGCAACGCCGACCAGATCAGCGAGTACATCGTCCGGGAGTTCCTTCCCGACCTCACCCCCTCCCAACTCCCGCACGACATGGACCTCCTGGCCGACGGCGCGCTCGACAGCCTCGGCGTCCTCAAGCTGATCGCCTGGGTCGAGCACCACTTCCGGCTGGCGGTCGGCGACACCGACCTCGACCCCGAGAACTTCCGCAGCGTCAACGCCATCGACGCCTACATCGCGCGCTCCCGGAGCACCGCCGCCACGGGAGGCTGAGCCGTGCACCCGGCCCTCGTCCCGATGGTCGACCGGCGCGCCCCGGCCGGCCCCGAGCAGTGGGACGCACTCTGGCAGGCGCTGGCCGACGGAGCACTGGACCGCGGTGACGCGCTGGCGCTCCTCGCCTCCCTCACCGCGGCCCTGCCCGAGGAGGACAGCCTGCTCGCCCTGCTCGACGCGCTGGACCGGCGGCGGCCCGCGCGGCCCGCGACGCCCTGGCCCGGCACCGTGAACGTGGTGGGCACCGGCGGCGGTCCGCCCACCGTGAACCTGTCCACGGCCGCCGCGCTGGTCGCCGCCGCCTGCGGGGTCCGGGTCGTCAAGTCCGGCTCCCGCGCCCACACCGCGCGCACCGGTTCGGTCGACCTCCTGGACCGGCTCGGCGTCCCGTTCGCCGCCTCCCTCGACCAGGCGTCCGGCCAACTGGACGCCCACGGCATCGTCTTCACCGGGCCGTTCGTCTACCCCGTGCAGCTGGCCCGGCTCGCCCTGCTGGCCGTGCCCACGCCCATGCGGGTGTTCGGCCGGTTCCTCAACACCCTGGGCCCGTTCCTCGCGGCCGTCCCGGTGGCCGCCCAGGTCACCGGCGTCAGCGGGGGCCGCGTCCCGCCCGCCCTGCGGGCCCTGGCCGCCCGGCCCGGCGCCCCGGCGACCTGGCTGGTGACCAACCCGCTCGGCGCCGACGAACTCCTCAGCATCTGCGACAACACGGTCCACCTCCCCGACGGCGGCACTCTGACACTCCGCGCCGGCGACCTCGTCCCCGCGGACGGAACACCCGACGATCTCGCCCCCGTCCCCCGGGAGGCCGCCGCCGAGCACTTCCGTACCGTCCTCGCCGGCCGGGCGGGCGGTCCCCTGCGCGCCACCCTCCAGCTCAACGCGGCCGCGCTCGCCCTGGCGGCCGGTCACCGCGACGACTGGGCGAAAGCGGTCGCCGAGGCGGGCGCCGCGCTCGACGACGGGGCGGCGCTCGACCTGCTGGACCGACTGAAGGGGAAGGGTGCGGGCCGTGCCGGATGAATTCTTCGCCGAGGCCCGCGCCCGCGAGGAGCTGGGCCTGGCGGTCTTCCTCAACGCGGGCGACCCGCCGCTGCCCGTCCTCACCGACCTCGTCGCGCAGCTGGACGCGTCGGGCGTCGACTGCCTCGAACTGGCCGTCCCCTTCCCCGACTCGCCCACCGACGGGCCCGTCGTGCGCCGGTCCGCCGACCGTGCGCTGACCCGGGGCGTCGGGCTGCGCGAGACCCTGGACTTCGTCGCCGCCGTACGGCCGGGGCTGAAGCGGCTGCGGATCGCGGTGCTCGCCGACTGGAGCCACAGCCTGCGCACCGCCGCGCCCGCCGACTACGCCCGTGCCGTCGCGGACAGCGGAGCCGACGCCCTGCTGGCCCACGGCCTGCCGCCCCGGCTGCGGCAGGCCCACCACGAGGCGCTGCACGCGGCGGGCCTGCCCGAGGTCACCACCTGCTATCCGGCCAGCGCACCGGCCACCGTCGCCGAGGCGGCGGCCCACGCCACCGGATACCTCTACCTGGTCGCGCGCTACGGGCGCAGCGGCGCCGGAACGCCCGACGGCGGCCACGCCGGTCTGGCGCCGACCGTCGCCGCCCTGCGCGACCTCACCGCCTCCCCGATAGCCGTCGGCTTCGGGGTGTCCACCGCCGAGGATCTCGCCTCCGTCGCCCGCAGCGGCGCGGACGCGGCGATCGTCGGCTCCGCCGGAGTGGCCGCGGTGGAACGGAGTCTGGAGGCCGGGTCCGACCCGGTCGACGGCTACCGCTCCTTCGTCGCCGCCCTCGGCCGTCCCCACACCGCCCGTCCGAAGGAGGACACCCGTGCTCATCCGTAACATCGAGACCGTCAAGACCGTCGACTGGGGCAACGGACTCAGCCGCAGATTCGTCCTGGACGCCGACGGCCTGGGCTACAGCGTCACCGACACCACCGTGCGGGCCGGGACCAAGTCCCGCCTGGAGTACCGCAACCACCTGGAGACCTGCTACTGCATCGAGGGCTCCGGCGAGGTGGTGGAACTCGACGGCACCAGTCATCCGCTGACGCCGGGCGTCCTCTACTCGCTCGACAACAACGACCCGCACTTCCTGATCGCCTCGCCGCACGAGGACCTGCGTCTGGTCTGCGTCTTCGCCCCGGCGCTCCAGGGCGACGAGGTGCACAGCCTGGCCGAGGGCGTCTCCTCGGCCTACTAGGCCTGTCCGGGCCGCACAGCCGCTCACCCGACGGGCGCCTGAACCACGGGCGCCCGCCGACCTGATGACGACGGGACACCGCCGTCACCTCTCCGCCCGTCATCGACCGAGGCCACCCGCACGGCCCGTACGGAAGGCTCCGCCATGAGAAACCGCGACGCGGATCAGCAGGCGCTCTGCGCCGGCATGGCCCAGTGGGGCAAGATCCTGAGCGAAGGACACATCGAGGCGGACGCCCGGTCCGCGTTCGAACCGGACCGCTGGCGGTCCCTCGCCGACAGCGGAGTCCTCGGCCTGCCGTTCCCCCAACAGTGGGGCGGCGCGGGCCAGTCCCTCCTGACCACCCTGCACGTCCTGGAGACCCTCGGCGAGACCTGCCGGGAGTCCGGGCTGAACTTCTGCGCCACCACGTCGATGGCCAGCACCGGCGTCCCCCTGACCGCCTTCGGCAGCGACGCCCTGCGCGAGCGCTATCTGCCCGGCATCTGCTCGGGCGAGCTGATCGGCGCGCACGCCATCACCGAGCCCGACAGCGGATCCGACGCCATGGCGATGACCACCCGTGCCGAGCGCGACGGCACGCACTACGTCCTCACCGGCGGCAAGGCCTTCGTCAGCAACGGCCCCATCGCCGACGTCTTCGTCGTCTACGCGCGTACCCGACCGGAGGGCGGACCGCTCGGCACCACCGCCTTCCTCGTCGACCGGGACACCCCCGGGCTCTCCGTCGGCGGGACGACCGCCAAGATGGGCCTGCGCACCGCCCCGTTGTCCACCCTCCACCTCGACGGCTGCCGGATACCCGCCGACCGGGTGCTGGGCCGGGTCGGCGGCGGACTGCTCGTCCTGGACCATGTGATGAAGCGCGAGATCCTGTTCGGCTTCACCGTCCAGCTCGGCGAGATGCGCCACCGGCTGGAGCGCACCGTCGGCTACGCCCGGGAACGCCGGGCCTTCGGCCACCCCATCGGCGACTACCAGGCGGTCTCGCACCGCGTGGTCGACATGAAGATCCGCACCGACACCGCCGCCAAGTGGCTCTACGACACCGCCGAGCGGCTCGCCGCGGGCGAGGACGTCACCGCCGACCTCGCCATCACCAAGATCCTCGCCAGCGAGGCCGCCCTGTCCACCAGCCTCTCGGCGGTCCGCGTCTTCGGCGGCGCGGGCTACCTCGCCGAGGTCGGTCTGGAGAAGGAGGTACGCGCCGCGGTCGCGGGCACCCTCTACTCCGGGACCAACGACATCCAGTACAACCACGTCGCCTCGGCCCTGGGGCTGGGCGGATGAGCACCCCGCCCCGGCCGCTGCTCAAGGTGTGCGGCGCCACCGCCCCCGAGGAGGCCGCCGCCGTCGCGCCACGGGCCGATCTCGTCGGCCTCTGGTACGGGGTGGAGAACGGGGCCCGCGATCTGACCGGCGATCGACTGACCGAACTGGCCGGCGCCGTCCGCACGGCGGGCCGGGCCGAGCCGGTGCTCGTCACCTTCCTGCACGACGCCGAACGGATCGCCGCGGCCGCCCGCGCCGCCCGGGTGCGCTGGATCCAGCTCCACGCCTACCAGCCGCCCGCGGCCGTGGCCGCCCTGCGCGCGGCCCTTCCCGACGCGGTGCTGGTCAAGGCCGTGCACGTTCTTGACGGGGCGTGCGTCGAGCGGCCGTTCCTGACGGCGTACGCCCGCGCCGGAGCGGACCTGTTCCTCGTCGACGCGGCGACCCGGGGCGGGGCGGTCGGCAGTACCGGCCACCGCGTGCCGGCCGAGGCGCTGGAGGCCCTGCTGCCCGTCCTGCCCCGGCCGTTCCTCCTCGCGGGCGGCCTCGGCGAGGCCGACGCACCGGGTCACGCCTTCGCCGCGCACCCGGGGTTCCGGGGCGTCGACATCGACCATGCCGCCCGTGCGGACGCCGGCCTCCTCGACCCGGCCCGGGTCGCCGCGCTGGACCGCGCCTGGACCGGCACACCCGCCCCCGCGCCGTGACGTCCCCCGCCCCGCAAGAGAAGCCCGCCACTTCGTGAGGAAAGCCCGATGACGCAGCCCTTCCTCTCCGCGCTCCTCGGCGCGGACCGTCCCGTGATCATGGAGGTGAAGTCCCGCGACGCGCACGGCGCCGACCTGCTGCGGGGCCGCGCCCCCGGCGACATCGCCGCCGCCTACCAGCGGGCCGGAGCCCCGTGCGTGTCCGTCGTGACCGGCCGCTGGTTCGGCGGTTCGGCCGCCATGCTGCACGAGGTGACGGCCCGCGTGGACGTCCCGGTGCTGCTCAAGGACTTCGTGACCCGGCACGATCAGATCACCGCCGCCGCCCGAGCGGGCGTCTCGGCGGTCCTGCTGACCGCGGCGCTGCTGCCCCGGGAGTCCCTGCACGACCTGGCCCGCGCATGCCGGGCGCACGGGATGACCCCGTTCGTGGAGATCACCGACGTCGAGGAGGCGATCGGTCTGCCGGACCCGCAGGACTGCGTGGTCGCCGTCAACAACAAGGACATCACCGCTCGCGAACGGGGTGCCGGAGACCTGGACCGCAGCCGTGCGCTGCTGCCCGCCGTACGGGCCGCGGGCACGCTCTGCCCGGTCAGCGCCAGCGCGGTGGGCGACCCCGCCACCGCCGCCGGTCTGCTGGCCGAGGGCTACCGGGGCCTGCTCATCGGGACCGCGCTGCTGCGGGCGCCGAGCGTGGACGCCTGGCTGGCCGAGTTCGACGCACACCGCGCCGCGGGCACCGAGGAGACCGGGCGGGTCACGGTGCCGCTCACCGTCGAAGCGCTCCCGGTCCTGCCGCACCCCGCCCCCGTGACCGGCCCCGCGGTCGCCGACGAGGCCGAGGACGTGCCCGCGTGAGCGCCGCGCCGACGGAGTCGGTGGCCACGGCGGACCTCACTGCGGCCGGGCACGACGTCGCTCCGGGCGGGGTGGAACAGATCGTGCTGGGCCACGGCCGCCACCGCCTCGGCGCCTGGCGGGCCGAACCGGCCACCGGCGCGCCCAGGTCGGTACTCGTCGCCGTCCACGGCCGGGCCATGTCACCCGGCTATTTCGCCGGACCGGTCGCCCCGCACACCTCGCTCCTCGCCCTCGCCACTTCGCTCGGCCACACGGTCCTCGCGGTGGAACGGCCCGGCTACGGTCTCTCCCGCGCCGCCCTCCCGCACGGTCTGCCGCTCGCCGAACAGGCCCGGCTGCTGCGCCGATCGCTCGCCGACTACGCCGGACTCCACCCGGTCGGGGCCGGGTTCTTCCTGCTCGGACACTCCGACGGCGGCAAGACCGCCCTGCACCTGGCAGGGGAGCCCTGGACCGGGGCGACCCCCGCCGACCGCCTGCTCGGGCTCGACCTCAACGGCTGCGGCTGGCACTACGCACCGGCCGCCGCCCACTTCCCGGACACGCTGGCCGGCGGGGCGGGAGAGCTCAACTGGGGGCCGCTGCGCCTCTATCCGGGCGGCACCTTCCGGGCCAGCCGTGCCCTCCTCCGTGAGGTTCCGGCCGCGGAGGAGGCGGAGACGGGGCGGTGGCCCGCCCGGTTCCCGGCGGCCGCCGCCCGGGTGCGCTGCCCGGTACGCCTCACCTTCGGCGCGTACGAGGGCTGGTGGCGCCTGGACCGGGACGAACTGGCCGCGGTGGCCGCGAGCTTCACGGGCACGCGCCGCCCGGCCGTCGAACGCCTGCCGGAGGCCGGACACAACCTCAGCCTCGGGCTGGCCGCCCCGCTCTACCACGCACGGGCGCTGGCGTTCCTGGAGGAGTGCCTGGCGGCCTCCTCCGGCGGCCGGGGGTGACGTACGCGTATGCGCGTGAGTGCGTGAGGTATGGACCTTTGGGCCCTGAACCTGTTGGGATGATCGCGCGCACCGCGTACACGCTCCGTTCTGCCGCGTGCACCGTACGCCACCGCCCGGGAGAGTCCATCCGATCGACAGGACTGCGACATGAGCCATTACCCTCCCCATGCCACCCCGTACCAGGCCGGCCCGGTCCGGCCCGGCGGGCATCCGCCCGCCGGTGACCGGATCACCGCGCCGCTCCTCGTGGCATCCGTGCTCTGCACGGGGCTGATGGCGGGGCTGTTCTTCGCCTACGACATCTCGGTGATGCCGGGCCTGGCCGAGCTGGACGACGCCGCCTACGCGGCGGCCATGCAGCGGTTCAACGCGGCGATCGACGGCAGCGCGCTGTTCGGCCTGGTCTTCCTCGCCACGCTGGGGCTCACGGTCGCCGCCGCGATCGTGGCCTTCCGCCGCAAGCGCCGCGCGGTGGCCCTGCCGCTGGCCGCCGCGGCACTCTGCTATCTGCTGGTGCTCGTCGTCACCGTCGCGGTCAACCTTCCCCTCAACGCGGACCTCGCGGCGCTCGGCGGCTCCGCGTCCGCCCAGGACGTGCACGCGGTGATCGACGACTTCAAATCGGTCTGGGTGCCGGTGAACATCTTCCGGACCCTTTTCTGTGTTCTGAGTCTCGGTGCTCTGTGCGCCGCTCTGCTCCGGTACGGAAAGCCGGAAACCCCTGTGCTCCGGTAGGGAAAAGCCCGGAGAGGCAATTCCCCGGGCTTCGTTCCGTATCGGCACGCCACTGCCTCCCGTATTCTCGCGTGCCCATCCTTCATTTGCGTTCGCATAGGGCGAGCCCTCTTTCTGCGCCGGTCGGCGAAAGGGGGCCACCTGTGTGTGCCGTGCTCCGCCTCCGTACCGCCCGACGCGGTGCGGCCGCTCTCCGGCCCCCGCCGGTCGGCGGCCCGGAGAGATGTGGGAGCGTGGGAACGGTGAGTGACAATCCGACGGAATCCATGCAGTACCGCTTCGACGGGCCCGAGGACGCCCCGGTCCTGGTGATCGGCCCCTCGCTCGGGACGACGTGGCACATGTGGGATCGCCAGATTCCCGAGCTGTCCCAGCACTGGCGGATCTTCCGCTACGACCTGCCCGGCCACGGCGGCGCGCCCGCCCACGCCGCCGCCTCCGTCGCCGAGCTGGGCGACCGGCTGCTCGCGACCCTGGACGGTCTCGGCGTCCAGCGCTTCGGCTACGCGGGCTGCTCGATCGGCGGCGCGATCGGCGCGGACCTGGCCCTGCGCCACCCGCACCGGGTGGCCTCGCTGGCGCTCGTCGCCTCCTCGCCCCGGTTCGGCACGGCCGACGAGTTCCGTCAGCGCGGCGTGATCGTCCGTACCAACGGCCTGGAGCCGATGGCCCGCACCGCTCCGGAGCGCTGGTTCACCCCCGGCTTCGCCGCCGCGCAGCCCGCCATCGTCGAGTGGGCCGTGCAAATGGTCCGCACCACCGACCCCGGCTGCTACATCGCCGCCTGCGAGGCGCTCGCGGCGTTCGACATCCGTGGCGCGCTGGGCCGGATCGGCGTTCCCACGCTGGTCCTGGTCGGGGCGGAGGACCAGGTCACCGGGCCCGCCGAGGCCCGCACGCTGGTCGCCGGGATACCGGACGCCCGCCTGGCGCTGGTGCCCGGCGCCTCGCACCTCGCGCCGGTCGAGCAGCCCGCCGCCGTCAGCGATCTGCTGCTGATGCACTTCTCCACCGCGTGGCAGCAGGACACCTCGGCCGCGATCCCCGTACTGCCGACGGCCCCGGGCCCCGCGACGCCCGCGGTCCCCTTCGCCCCGGTGGCCGAGATCGCCCCGGCCGCAGTGGCCGCCGACGCCCCCGCGCCGGCCCCGGACATCCGGCACGAGCAGGGCACGAAGGTACGCCGCGAGGTGCTGGGCGACGCCCATGTCGACGCGGTGAACGCCTCGGCCGACGCCTTCACCGAGGACTTCCAGGAGCTGGTCACCCGGTACGCCTGGGGCGAGGTCTGGAGCCGGGACGGCCTCGACCGCCGCACCCGCAGCGTCATCACGCTCACCGCGCTCGTCGCCTCCGGCCACCTGGAGGGCCTGGCCGCGCACACCCGGGCCGCCCTGCGCAACGGTCTGACGCCCGCCGAGATCAAGGAAGTTCTGCTCCAGACCGCGGTCTACTGCGGGATCCCGGCCGCCGGGGCCGCCTTCGCCGTCGCGCAGCAGGTGATCCAGGAGGAAACCACGCCGCCCGCGTAGCAGGATGGGGCCATGAACGCATCGCCTCGGGCACTCACCCTGACCAAGAAGACCCACTCCTGCGTCCGGATCGAGAAGGAGGGCCGGGTCCTGGTCATCGACCCCGGAGGCTTCTCCGAGGACGACGCGGCGCTCGGCGCGGACGCCGTGCTGGTGACGCACGAGCACCCCGACCACTTCAACGAGGCGCGGCTGCGGGCGGGCCTGGAGGCGAACCCGGCGGCCGAGATCTGGACGCTGCGCAGCGTCGCCGAGCAGCTCTCGGCCGCGTTCCCGGGGCGGGTGCACACCGTGGGCGACGGGGACGCGTTCACCGCCGCCGGATTCGACGTCACCGTGCACGGCGAGCTGCACGCGGTGATCCACCCGGACATCCCGAGGATCACCAACGTGGGCTTCCTCGTCGACGGTTCGGTCTTCCACCCCGGCGACGCGCTCACCGTGCCCGAGCGTCCCGTGGACACCCTCCTGCTGCCGGTGATGGCCCCCTGGAGCAAGATCTCCGAGGTCATCGATTACGTACGCGAGGTCAAGCCGCGCCGCGCCATCGACGTCCACGACGCCCTGCTGACCGATCTGGCGCGGCCGGTCTACGACCACCAGATCGGCGCCCTGGGCGGCGCGGACCACGGCCGGCTGGCCCCGGGCGGCACCACCGAGCTGTGAGCCCGGCGGCCGCTGTCAGTGGGAGCCGCTAGGTTGGCTGCCATGCGCATCGCCACGTACAACGTCAATTCGATCACCGCCCGGCTGCCGAGGCTTCTGGCCTGGCTGGAGAGCAGCGGCACCGATGTGCTGTGCATCCAGGAGACCAAGTGCACGGCGGAGCAGTTCCCCGCCGAAGCCCTGCGCGAGGCGGGTTACGAGTCCGCGGTCAACGCCACCGGCCGGTGGAACGGGGTCGCGCTGCTCTCCCGGGTCGGCCTCGCCGACGTCGTCACCGGGCTGCCCGGCGGCCCGGAGTACGACGGGGTGCAGGAGCCCCGCGCGATCTCGGCGACCTGCGGCCCGCTGCGCCTGTGGTCGGTGTACGTGCCCAACGGCCGCGAGGTCGCGCACGAGCACTACGCGTACAAGCTGCGCTGGCTGGAGGCCCTGCGGAAGGCGGTGGCGGCGGACGCCGCGGGGAGCCTGCCGTTCGCGGTCCTGGGCGACTTCAACGTGGCCCCGACCGACGAGGACGTCTGGGACCCGGCGCTGTTCGAGGGCGCCACCCATGTGACGCCCGCCGAGCGCGCCGCCCTCGCGGCCCTGGAGGCGGAGGGTCTGAGCGAGGTCCACCCCCGCCCCCTCAAGTACGACCGCGCCTACACCTTCTGGGACTACCGCGAGCTGCGGTTCCCGAAGAACAAGGGCATGCGGATCGACCTCACCTTCGGCAACGCCCCGTTCACCGCCGCCGTCAAGGACAGTTACGTCGACCGCGAGGAGCGCAAGGGCAAGGGCGCGTCCGACCACGCCCCGGTCGTCGTCGACCTGGATCTCTGAGCGGGGCGGGCGGAGGCGGGCGCGAGGCCCCGCGCCACGTGACAACCCGAGGTTGACACTCCCTGGGTGTCAACCTACGGTTGTCACATGACGCAGCCTCTTCCCGTCACCCCTTCCGTACGCCTCGACGATCTGATCGAGGCCATCAAGAAGACCAACGACGACGCCCTGGAGCAGCTTTCGGGCGCGGTCCTCGCCGCCGACCACCTCGGCGACGTGGCCGACCACCTCATCGGCCACTTCGTGGACCAGGCCCGCCGCTCCGGCGCCTCCTGGACCGACATCGGCCGCAGCATGGGGGTCACCCGCCAGGCCGCCCAGAAGCGTTTCGTGCCCAAGAAGGGCGAAAGCTCCTCGGACCTGGACCCGAACGAGGGCTTCAACCGCTTCACCCCGCGCGCCCGCAACGTGGTGGTCGCCTCCCACAACGAGGCCCAGGCCGCCCGGCACGCCGAGATCGTCCCCGCCCATCTGATCCTCGGCCTGCTCGCCGAGCCCGAGGCCATCGCCGCCCGCGTCCTCGTCGGGCAGGGCGTTGAGCCGGACGCGCTGCGGGCGACGGCGACCGCGGCGCTGCCCGTCCCCGTGGACGAGGCGCCCGAGCTGATCCCGTACGACCCGGACTCCCGCAAGGTCCTGGAGCTGACCTTCCGCGAGGCCCTGCGGCTCGGCCACAACTACGTCGGCACCGAGCACATCCTGCTGGCCCTGCTGGAGTTCGAGGACGGCTCCGGCGTGCTGACCGGTCTCGGCCTGGACAAGGAGGCCGTGTCCGCCGCGGTGGAGCGGGCGGTGGACGAGGCGGCCGGGGCCCTCCGGCAGCAGAACCCCTGAGCTCCACAGCGGCCCCTCGCGTGGGCGGCGGCCTCAGTGCACCGAGAACCCGCCGTCCACGCACACCGACTGCCCCGTGACATACGCCGAGGAGCGCCCCGCCAGGAACACCGCGGCCCCCGCGAAGTCCTCCGCGAGACCGTTACGGCCCACCATGGTGCGGGCGGCCAGCGCCGCCACCTTCTCCGGGTCCGACTGGAGCCGCGCGTTCAGCGGGGTCAGCACGAAACCGGGCACCAGGCTGTTCACGGTGACGCCGTGCGGCGACCACGCCTCGGCCTGCGAGCGGGTCAGCGACTCCAGGCCGCCCTTGGACACCCCGTAGGCGCCGCTGCTCACGAAGGCCCGGTGCGCCTGCTGCGAGGTGACGTGGATGATCCGCCCGTACCCCCGCTCGGCCATGCCCGGCCCGAAGCGCTGCCCCAGCAGGAACGGGGCCTTCAGATTCACCGCCATCGTGGTGTCCCAGACGTCCTCGCCGAGCCCGGTCATCGGCGGGCGCAGATTGATCCCGGCGCAGTTCACCAGGATGTCCGGCTCGCCGAACGGCACCACGGCCTCCTCCGCCCCCGTGCGGACCCCCTCGGTGGTGCTCAGGTCCGCACTCACCCAGGCCGCCCGGCAGCCCTCGGCGGTCAGCTCGTCCACGGTCTTCCTCAGCTCCGCCTCCCGGCGGGCCATGACCACGACGCTCGCCCCGGCCCGGGCCAGCGCGCCGGTGATCGCCCGGCCGATGCCGGAGCTGCCTCCGGTGACCACCGCCACCCGGCCTTCCAGCGAGAACAGTTCCGCGACGTACGTCTGTGCACTCATGTACGTACCTTAGATATCCGCTCGGTCACCGGGCCGGGTCGGGTGGCGGAACGGTGAACGCCGCGCGCCCTGTGGTGCGGAACCTGGCCGGGATGGGACCCTAGTGGTATGAACATCCCTTTCTTGGACAACTGGCGTAAGCGTCAGGGTGGTACGCATTCGGGCACACTCGCCGCCGCCGTCGAGACGGACCCCGACGGTGTGGCCGAGCTGCTCGCCGAATGCGAACTGCTGCGCGTCCGGGCGGGGCAGCACGGACTCGAACTCGACGACACCTCCGCCTCGTTGGCCGCGCTCGACCAGCTGCCGCCCCGCTGGCGCGACGACCCCGAAGAGCTTCCCTGGCTCGGCAACGACGCCGGTCTCTATCTCGGCACGGTGATCGTGCGGACCGTCCCGGGCGCCGTGTGGGACATCTGGCCGAGCGGCCGGCCCGTGGTGCGGCTGGAGTCCGGGCGGGAGATCGACGTCGTGGCGGCCGGTCTCGACTGGGCGGTGGCGGGCAGCCCGGAGCTCTCCCAGGTGTACGCGGAGTCCGCGGAGAACTGACCCGGGAGCCGGCCGGCCCCCGCCCGCCCCCGTCCGTACCTACCCTCTTCGACTAATCCAGTTAAAAAGCCTTTTGCGCCATTTACGCGTGTCGGGTGCGAAGTCCCTTTTCGCGATGGATAGTTTGCGCTGACCTCGACACAGCGACAAGTGGGTAGGGCAGCGCATGGCCGTCGATCCGTTGATCGAACTGAGGGACGTCAACAAACACTTCGGGGAGTTGCACGTACTTCAGGACATCAATCTCACCGTCGGCCGCGGGGAGGTGGTGGTGGTCATCGGCCCCTCCGGCTCCGGGAAATCCACCCTCTGCCGGGCGATCAACCGGCTGGAGACGATCGAGTCCGGCAGCATCACGATCGACGGCAGACCCCTTCCCGAGGAGGGCAAGGGCCTGGCCCAGCTCCGTGCCGAAGTGGGCATGGTCTTCCAGTCGTTCAACCTCTTCGCCCACAAGACCGTGCTGGACAACGTCTCGCTGGCGCAGCTGAAGGTCCGCAAGCGCAAGAAGGACGAGGCCGACCGGCGCTCCCGCGAGCTGCTGGAGCGGGTCGGTCTGGCCGCGCACGCCGACAAGTTCCCCGCCCAGCTCTCCGGCGGCCAGCAGCAGCGCGTGGCCATCGCCCGCGCCCTGGCCATGGACCCCAAGGCGCTGCTCTTCGACGAGCCGACCTCGGCGCTCGACCCGGAGATGATCAACGAGGTGCTGGAGGTCATGCGGCAGCTCGCCCAGGACGGCATGACCATGGTCGTGGTCACCCATGAGATGGGCTTCGCCCGCTCCGCCGCCAATCGCGTCGTGTTCATGTCCGACGGCTGCGTCGTCGAGGACCGCACCCCGGAGGACTTCTTCACCAACCCGGAGAGCGACCGCGCCAAGGACTTCCTGTCCAAGATCCTCAAGCACTGAGGGGAGGCTTCCATGTTGCGCACGAGGAACACGCGTACGGGCAGGGCGGTCGCCCTGGTGGCCGGTCTCCTGCTCGCCGCACTCGCCGCGGGCTGCGGGAAGGACGGCAGCCCGCCGGTCAAGGGCCCCAAGGCCGAGGCCCTGCCGACGTACCAGGTGGACACCGGCTTCGAACTGCCCGACTCCCGCACCTGGACCAAGGCGAAGCGGCGCGGCTATCTGGTGGTCGGCGCCAAGGAGGACCAGCCGTACCTGGGGGAGAAGGACCCGGCGACCGGGATCTACTCCGGGTTCGACATCGAGATCGCCCGGATGGTGGCGGCCTCGCTCGGCTTCGAGCCGAAGACGATCCGCTTCCGCACGATCGCCTCCGCCAACCGCGAGACGGCCCTGCAGAACGGCCAGATCGACTACTACGTCGGCACCTACACCATCAACGACCTGCGCAAGAAGCTCGTCGGCTTCGCCGGCCCGTACTACATGGCGGGCCAGGGGCTGCTGGTGCGCACCGACGAGAACGACATCAACGGGCCCCAGGACCTGGCGGGCAAGACCGTCTGCTCGGCGGCCGGTTCCACGCCCTACCAGCGCATCGCCGCCGACTACCCCAAGGCGACGCTCGTCGCGTACGACACGTACTCGATCTGCGTCGACAACCTCCTCACCTACCAGGTCGACGCCGTCACCACCGACGACGCGATCCTGCTGGGCTTCGCGGCCAAGGCGCCCGACGAGATGAAGGTCGTCGGCAAGCCCTTCTCCCAGGAGCCGTACGGCATCGGCGTACCGCGCGGCGACAACGCCCTGCGCAACGCGATCAACGACGCGCTGGAGGCCAACGAGAGAAACGGCAACTGGAAGAAGGCGTACGAAGCGACGCTCGGCCTCTCCGGAGCGCCCGCGCCGACCCCGCCGCCCATCGACCGCTACCCGGCGAACTGAGGGGACGCGCCTCACCCATGGACGTACTGACAGAGAACTTCTCCCTCTACGGCAAGGGCTTCCTCGGGACCGTCGAGCTGACCGTCTACGCCTCCGCGCTGGCGCTCGTCCTCGGCTTCCTGATGGCGTCCTTCCGGGTCGCGCCCGTCGGCTCCTTCCGGGTGCTGGGCACGGTCTGGGTCACCGTGCTCCGCAACACCCCGCTGACGCTGCTGTTCTTCGCGGTCCTGCTCGGCCTGCCCCGCTTCGGGCTCGTCCTGCCGTTCCAGGTCTTCGCCGTCATCGCGCTCGGCTGCTACACCTCGGCCTTCATCTGCGAGGTGCTGCGCTCCGGCATCAACACCGTGCCCAAGGGCCAGGGCGAGGCGGCCCGCAGCCTCGGCATGAACTTCGGCCAGACCCTCGGCACCGTGGTGCTGCCGCAGGCGTTCCGGTCGGTGATCCCCCCGGTCGGCTCGACCCTGATCGCCCTGGCGAAGAACTCCGCGATCGCCGGCGCGTTCAGCGTCACCGAACTCCTCGGCACCTACAAGACGCTCAACGAGCTCGGCTACAGCATCATCTGGTCCTTCATCTGGATCGCCGTCGGCTACCTGATCATCACCCTGACCATCAGCGCGGTGTTCAACGTGATGGAGAAGCGCTGGGGAGTGGCACGATGACCAAGACCCTCACCCGCAGGCCGTCGTCGCCCGCGGCCACCGCGCTCTACGACATCCCCGGACCGGTGGCCCGCAAGCGGCACCTGATGTACGGGATCGCCTCGACGGTGCTGATCGTGGCGCTGTTCGGCTGGATCGTCTATCTGCTCTTCGACACCGACCAGTTCACCGCGCAGAAGTGGACGCCCTTCGAGTACAAGGGCATTCAGGAACTGCTGCTGCGCGGCCTCGGCAACACCCTCAAGGCGTTCGCGTACGCCGCGGTCCTCTCGCTCGCGCTCGGCGCGGTCCTCGCGGTCGGCCGGCTCTCCGAACACCGGGTGCTGCGCTGGATCTCCACCCTGCTGGTCGAGTTCTTCCGGGCCATGCCGGTACTGGTGATGATCTTCTTCATCTTCGTGGCGCTGAAGGTCCAGCCGCTGCCCGCCCTGGTCGCCGGTCTCACGCTCTACAACGGCTCGGTCCTCGCGGAGGTGTTCCGCACCGGGATCAACTCCGTGGACCGGGGCCAGCGCGAGGCCGCGTACGCGCTCGGGATGCGCAAGACACAGGTCACCACGTTCGTCCTGGCACCCCAGGCCGTACGCGCGATGCTGCCTACCATCATCAGTCAGCTGGTGGTCGCGCTCAAGGACACCTCACTGGGCTATCTGATCACCTACGAGGAATTCCTCCACGCCGGAAAGCTGATCGCGTCGAATCTCGACTACGATCTTCCCTTCATCCCCGTCGTGATGGTGATCTCCCCGATCTACATCGGGATGTGCATGCTGCTCTCGTGGTTCGCCACCTGGGTGGCCCGTCGTCAGCGGCGCAATCCGAAGACGAAGGCGGTGGGGGTGACCCCGGCCGAACCGGGGACGCTGCTGCCGGGAGGGCAGTAGCCGGGCAGTGCCCGCCCGGCAGCAGTCGGTGATCACTTCTCGCGCAGCGGGACCGGGAGTCGACCCGGGTCCGTGGAGGGCGGGAAGAAGGTCAGCTGCGCGCCGGTCGGGTTGTGCTCGATGTACAGCGGATCGACGGTGTCGATCACCAGGGCGAGCCGGTGACCGGCCGGGACGTCGTGGGCCGTGGAGCACAGCTCCGGGTCCACGGGGAACGGCCGGCCCGGCGTCTGCCCGTGGAAGGTGTACGGGGGCATCGCCGACCAGTCTGCCGACGCCGAGCGGCCCCGCGTCGTGGAACTACGCGACGCGGGGCCGCTCGGCGGACGTCGGGCCCCGGCCGTCGTGTCAGCAGCCGCTCGCTACAGGGCGCTCTTGGCCCGCCAGTCGGCCCACGAGACGTTCCACGCGCCGTAGCCGTTGCCCTCGGCGACCGTGCCCTTGGCCTCCGCGCCGGTCATCTCGAACGGGTCGCCCACCCGCACCTGCCCGTACAGCGCGGCCGCGTCGGCGTCGCTCATCCCGACACAGCCCGAACTCCGGTTGGCCTGACCGAAGTGGCGCGCGTTCCACGGGGCCGCGTGGGCGTACATCCCCGACCAGGTCAGCCGCATCGAGTAGTCGACCATCTTGTCGTAGGCGTCGCCGAGGCCCACCGTCTCGGAGCGCATGTTGATCGTGCCCTCCTTCGACATCAGGACCGCCGTGCCCCGCCAGGAGGCCTTCTCGCCGCCCGGGGTGCCCGCCGACATCGGGAGGTCCAGGACCTGCTTCCCGTCCCGGCGCAGGGCGAGCCGGTGCCGGTCGAGGTCGACCTCGACCACCTGGGCCGCGCCGACCGTGAACGTCGTCGCGTAGTCGCGGACGAACCAGCCGCCGTCGGCGCCGGTGTTCACGCCGTTCAGCCGTGCGTCCAGGGTGACCTTCGTACCGGGCTTCCAGTACTCCTCGGGCCGCCAGTCGACCCGGTCCTTGCCCGAGTAGTCCTGGAGCCAGCCCCAGGAGCCCTCGGTGCCGTTGGACGTCGAGACCTTCAGGGCCTTCTCGACGGCCGCCTTGTCCTTCACCGGGTGGTCGAAGACGACGGACAGCGGCTGTGCGATGCCCACGGTCGTGTTCTTCCCCGGCGCCAGCGACAGCTTGTTGACCTTCTCGGCCGCGGCGGTGGTGAACGCCGCCCGGTCGCTGCCGCCGCCCGTGTCCTTCGCCTCGACGGTGTACGCGGTGCCCGGTGCGGCGACCCGCTCCGATGTCCAGGTACGGCCGTCGGCGGATATCTTCCCGGCCAGCGCACCGCCCTTGCCCGCCGTCACCGACACGGCCTGGAGCTTTCCGTGCGCCAGCGTCACCTTCACCGGACCGCCGGGCGTCGCGGCCTTGCCCGTGAGGTTCACCGAGACGCTGGTGGCGGGCGCCTTGTCGTCCCCGCCCGACCCGGCGGATCCCGAGGAGCCGCCCGAACACGCGGTGAGCGCGGCGGCGAGCAGCGCCGCGGGCCCGGTCAGGGCGAGCCGGGCCCTCCGGCCGGCCGGGGCGGTACGACGGATGTGCGGGCGTGCGGGACTCAACGGAAAAACCTCCAGGGCAGAGACGCTCGGCATGGGAGAGGTATTTCCCCCATGTCGGGTTCCGTCCGCTCAGGGAAAACCCTGACGTCGAGGCGTCCTCGCGGTCCGGAGTACGCTCCACCGTCGGCCTGCACCTCGGAACACGGGAGACCTTCAGTGAGCGCGACCGTCGACAGCACCGCCGGGCCTTCGGTCAAGCCGGCCTCGGTGCTGCGCAGCGGGGCCGTGATGGCGGCCGGCTCCGTCGTCTCGCGCGCCACCGGCTTCGTCCGCTCGGCCGTCGTCGTCGCCGCACTCGGCACCGGCCTGACCGCGGACGGCTACACGGTCGCCAACACCGTGCCCAACATCCTCTACATCCTGCTCATCGGCGGCGCGCTCAACGCGGTCTTCGTCCCCGAACTGGTCCGGGCCGCCAAGGAGCACGCCGACGGGGGAGCGGCGTACACCGACCGGCTGCTCACCCTGTGCACCGTCGGCCTCCTCGCGCTCACCGCGCTCGCCGTCGCGGCCGCGCCCCTCATCGTCGGGCTCTACACCGACTACGACGACCGCCAGGCCGAACTGACCGTCGCCCTCGCCCGCTACTGCCTGCCGCAGATCCTCTTCTACGGGCTGTTCACCCTGCTCGGCCAGGTCCTCAACGCCCGCGGCAGGTTCGGCGCGATGATGTGGACCCCGGTCCTCAACAACGTAGTGATCATAGGGGTGTTCGGCCTCTACATCGCCGTCGCCGCGAGCTCGGACGGCGCCCTCTCCGACACCGACGCCCACCTCCTCGGCTGGGGCACCACCGCCGGGATCGCCGTCCAGACCCTCGCCCTGATACCCGCCCTGCGCGCCGCGAAGTTCCGCTGGCGGCCCCGGTTCGACTGGCGCGGCAGCGGACTGACCCGGCCGATGCGCGCGGCCGGCTGGCTGGTGCTGCTGGTCCTCACCAACCAGCTCGCGTACTGGGTCGTCACCCGGTACTCCACCATCGCCGGTCAGGAGGCGTTCGAGCAGCAGGTGGCGGGCGGGGCGGGCTACACCGCGTACAGCTACGCCTACCAGCTCTGGGTCGTCCCGCAGGGCATCATCACCGTCTCGCTCGTCACCGCGCTGATGCCCCGGATGAGCCGGGCGGCGGCCGACGGCGACCTCGCCGGGCTGCGGCGCGACGTCGCGTACGCCCTGCGCACCAGCGCCGCCGTCGTCGTGCCCGCCGCCACCGCCCTGCTGGTGCTGGCGCCCTGGGTGCTCGGCTCCGTCTTCGGGTACGGGCGCACCACCGACGCCGATATCACGGTGATGGCCGGAATCATGATGGCGTTCGCCCCCGGGCTGCTCGCCTTCTCCGGGCAGTACGTCCTCTCGCGCGGCTTCTACGCGATGAGCGACACCCGCACCCCGTTCCTGCTCAACCTGGTGATCGCCGCCGTGCAGGCGGGCCTCTCGGTCGCCGCGTATCTGCTGCTGCCGGCGCGCTGGGCGGTGACCGGGATGGCCGGGGCGAGCACGGTGGCCTTCTTCGCCGGGTTCGCCGTCACCGGATACGTCCTGTCGAGGCGGCTGTCGGGGCCCGGGGCCGCCTCCCCGCTGCGGTCGCCGACCCTCGGCGCGCATGTCCGGCTGATCGCCGCCTGTCTGCCCGCCGGTGCGCTGGCGTACGGCGCGGCCCGCGCGACGGAGGGCGCCGGGGACGTGGCCGCCGCCGGAGCCGGAACCCTCGCACTGCTGCTCGTCGTGGTGCTGCTGGCCCGGCCGTTCGGGATCGGCGAGATCACCACGGCGGTCGCCGCCGGCCGGGCACGGCTGCGACGCCGATAAAGGGGCGCGGTCAGCTGCCCGCCCGGTGCGAGGCGGGCGGGGCGGTGGGCGCCGGGGCCTGCGCCTCGCGGGTCACATCGCCGACGAGCTCGACCACATCGGGGCCGTACGCCTGGGAGTTGACGACCTTCAACAGCAGGCAGAACGACTTGTTGCCGTGCTTGCGGAGCAGCTTCTCGTAGTTCCGCGCCACATAACGGGTCGCCGCCTGATTGGTGATGGCCCGCTGACCGCAGAACAGAAAGACCGGGCGGGCCTCCTGACCACCCGTCAGCCGGGCGAGCAGCACGTACTCGGAGGTGCCCGGCTCCAGCCGGTAGCGTTCCGAGCCGACCTGGAACGCCACCCGGTCCGGGCCCGGATCCTGCTCGATGTTGATCCGCACGCCGGGCAGCAGGGTCCGCAGGTGGGCCGCCATCCGCTGATTGGACATCGGACCGCCGACGCAGAATTCCGTACGCTCCCCGAATCCCTGCTGGGCCGTGTCGTGCGTGACGATCTGCGCGTGCGCCGCGCAGTCCTTGATCAGCGCGGAGAGTTCGAGCAGCGCGAAGGCGTCGTGGCGGTGCACGGAACCGTCGGCGCCGGCGTACCGGTTGACCACCAGCAGGCATTCGGAGTTGGCCGGCAGCCCGAAGAAGACCTGCTTGCGGCGGAGTTTGCGCCGCCAGAGATAGGTCCGGGCCAGCCAGCCCAGCGAGGCGCTGATGCCGGCGGCTATCACGCCCAGCACGATGTTGCGTACGTCGTCCGTCATGGGCGCGCATGGTATCGGTCATTCGGGTAACCGTTCGAGGCGGTCCTGACGATCCGGGTCCGCCGGGGCTACCCTGCGGCGGAGATCCGTTGACTGGAGGTACGTATGCGCCGTTCCGTCGGTCGGAACACGTCGCTGTTGGCCGTCCTCGCCGTGGTCGCCTCGGTGGGAGCCGCCGCCCCGGCGGCCACCGCCGGGCCCACCGCGCCGAGGCCCGCGCCGCCCAAGTCCCCGGTGGCGGTGGGGCATGGGGGAGCGGTGGCGAGCGTCGACGCGGACGCGTCCGCCGCCGGGATCGAGGTGCTGCGCAAGGGCGGCAACGCGGTGGACGCGGCCGTGGCCACCGCGGCGGCGCTCGGCGTGACGGAACCGTACTCCGCGGGCATCGGCGGCGGAGGCTACTTCGTCCACTACGACGCGAAGACGCGCCAGGTGCGGACCATCGACGGCCGCGAGACCGCCCCGCGCAGCGCGGACGCCTCGCTCTTCCTGGAGAACGGCACACCGATCCCCTTCGAGGAGGGTGTGACCAGCGGCCTCGGGGTGGGTACACCCGGCACCCCGGCCACCTGGGAGCGGGCGCTGGACGCCTGGGGCTCCAAGTCCCTGCGTACGCTGCTGAAACCGGCCGAACGCCTGGCCCGGGACGGCTTCGTCGTGGACGACACCTTCCGCTCGCAGACCGCCGCCAACCAGGCCAGATTCGCCGACTTCCCGGCCTCCGCGAAGCTGTTCCTGCCCGGCGGTGAACTGCCCGTCGTCGGCTCGGTGTTCAAGAACCAGGACCTGGCCCGTACGTACGAGAAGCTCGGCCGCAAGGGCGTCGGCGAGCTGTACCGGGGTGAGTTGGCCGACGACATCGTGCGCACCGTGCGCAAGCCGCCCGTCGACCCGGACGCCACCCGGGTCGTCCGCCCCGGCGATCTGACCCGCAAGGACCTGGCCTCCTACCGGACCCTGCGCCGGGACCCGACCAAGGTGAACTACCGGGGCCTGGACGTCTACGGCATGGCCCCCTCCTCCTCCGGCGGCACCAGTGTCGGCGAGGCGCTCAACATCCTGGAGTCCACCGACCTCTCCCGGGCCGGCCGGACCCAGTACCTCCACCGGCTCATCGAGGCGAGCCGGATCGCCTTCGCCGACCGGGGCCGCTGGGTCGGCGACCCCGCCTTCGAGGACGTACCGACGAAGGAACTGCTGAGCCAGCGGTTCGCCGACGCGCGCGAGTGCCTGATCCGCGACGACCGGGCGCTGACCAGCCCGCTGCCGCCGGGCGACCCGCGCAACCCCGAGCGGTGCGGCAGCGGTGGCACCGCCGCGCCCACCACGTTCGAGGGCGAGAACACCACGCACCTCACCACGGCCGACAAGTGGGGCAACGTCGTCGCCTACACCCTGACGATCGAGTCCACCGGCGGCAGCGCCATCACCGTGCCCGGCCGCGGCTTCCTGCTCAACAACGAACTGACCGACTTCTCCTTCGCCCCCGCCAACCCGGCGGTCCACGACCCGAACCTGCCGGGCCCGGGCAAGCGGCCGCGCTCGTCGATCTCCCCGACCATCGTGCTGAAGCACGGCAAGCCGGTGCTCGCGCTCGGCTCGCCGGGCGGGGCGACGATCATCACGACGGTCCTCCAGTCGCTCACCGGCCATCTGGACCGGGGGCTCCCGCTGGTCGACGCCATCGCCGCGCCGCGCGCCAGCCAGCGCAACGCGCCGACGACGGAGATCGAGCCCGACCTGTGGAACAGTCCGGTCCGCGCGGAGCTGGAGAAGCTCGGCCACGCCTTCAAGCAGAACCCGGAGATCGGAGCCGCCACCGGAGTGCAGCGGCTGCCCGACGGCCGCTGGCTCGCGGCGGCGGAAAAGGTGCGCCGGGGCGGCGGCTCGGCCATGGTGGTGCATCCGGGCGGCGGTCACTGAGCCGGCCGGACGAAGCAGGGGCGGCGGGGCCGGTATCACGCGACACAGCGCGCGGTACCGGCCCCGCGGCCTTGGCGCACCGCCAAGGGAACCCGTACGGGCGTCCCCAGGTCCGAGGGAAGGGTTCTTCCGCACGATGCGCACCCGCATGCTCGCCCTGACATCCGCCGCCTGCGGCGCCGCGCTCCTCGGAGCGGCGGCCCTGCCCGCGTCCGCCACCGGCCCCGGGCCCGCCCCCGGACAGGAGTCGGCGACGGCCACCGCGGCGACCGCCGCCGAGCTGCTGGCCGAGGTCCGCGCCTGCGCCCGGATCTCGAAGGGCACATACCGCACGGACAGCGGCAGCGCGAAGGCCACGGTGCCCGTCTGCGGCACCGAGGACGCCGTCTTCTGGAAGGCGGACATGGACATCGACTGCGACGGCCGGAAGACGAAGGCCTGCAACAGGAAGACCGATCCGTACTTCCTGCCGGAGACCGCGTTCCAGAGCTCCCGCGGCGAACCGCTGGACTCGGCCGCGCTCCCCTATGTGGTGGTACCGGGCCCGAGCAAGGTGTGGGACTACCGGAAGTCGGGGCTCACCGGCGGCAGCGTCGTGGCCGTCGTGTACCGCGACCGGGTGCGCTACGGCGTGATCGGCGACACCGGCCCCACGAACATCATCGGCGAGGCGTCGTACGCCATGGCGAAGGCCCTGGGCATCGACCCCGACCCCGCGACCGGAGGCGCGGCGTCCGGTGTCACGTACATCGCGTTCAAGAACTCCCGCGTCTCCCCGATCGAGAGCCGCGCCCGGGCGCAGAGCCGGGGAGCGGCCCTGGCCAGGGAGTTCGTCGGACGCTCCTAGGGGGTGTCCGGCTGTACCGAGTGTTCACAGCGCGGTCAGGACGCGCGGGCCGTCGTTCGTGATCGCCACCGTGTGCTCGGCGTGCGAGGCCCGGCTGCCGTCGGTCGTCCGCAGCGTCCAGCCGTCCGCGTCGTGGCGGAACTCGTCACCGCCGCCGGCGATGAGCATGGGCTCGATCGCCAGGACCATGCCGTGCCGCAGCGGCATACCGCGCCCGGGGCGCCCCTCGTTCGGCACGGACGGGTCCTCGTGCATGGTCCGGCCGATGCCGTGCCCGCCGTAGCCCTCCATGATCCCGTAGCCCGCCTCGCGGCAGACCGTGCCGATCGCGTGCGCGATGTCCCCGATCCGGTTGCCCACCACGGCCGCGCCGATCCCGGCCTCCAGGGCCCGGTTCGCGGCGGCGACGAGGCGGGTGTCGGCGGGGCGGGCCTCGCCCACGGTGAAGCTGATCGCCGAGTCACCGGCCCAGCCGTCGAGGAGCGCGCCCGCGTCCACGCTGACCAGGTCCCCGTCGCGCAGCGGCTCGGCCGAGGGGATGCCGTGCACGATCGCGTCGTTCACCGAGACGCAGACGACGGCCGGGAAGGGGGTGGGCGCGAAGTGCGGTTTGTAGTTCAGGAAGGGCGAGGAGGCTCCGGCCTCGCTCAGCACCTCGCGGGCCGCCTCGTCCAGTTGGCGGGGGGTCACGCCGACCGCCGCCGCCTCCCGCGCCCGGGTCAGGATCCGCGCGACGACCCGGCCGGCCTCGCGCATCGCTTCGAGCTGTGTGTCCGTCTTGATGTGCACCATGCCCATTACTATACCGGTCGAAGCGGTATAGTAATGACGGTATAGAAATGGCATTCCGTAGTACGATGGGCCCATGGTCCGCACCCCTCTGACACCCGAAGAGCGCCTGCGCGGCGAACGGCTCGGCACGCTGCTCCGTGCGGCGCGCGGGGAGCGCAGCATGGCCGCCGTCGCGGCGAGCGCCGGAATCTCCGCGGAGACCCTCCGGAAGATCGAGACCGGCCGCGCCCCCACACCCGCCTTCTTCACCGTGGCCGCCCTCGCCGGTGCGCTGGGCCTCTCCCTGGACGAGATCCTCGGCCGCTGCGCGCCGGAACCGTCCGCGGTGCCGCTGATCGCGTAACCGGGCGACCGCGCACGGGCGGCGCAACAGATCCTGCGCCTCGCCCCGCCCCGGTCCACCGTGGAGGCGTGCCCGTACGGAAGAGTCTTCGCGCCGCCCTGATCGCCCCGCTGCTCCTGCTGCCCGCCTGCGCCCCCGCCGCCCACGACTCCGCCGCGCCCAAGGACACCACGGGCCCGGCCGCCTTCCGGCATCCCGGCGTGGTGGTCAGCGCCGACGGGCTCGCCGCCGTACGGGAGAAGGTCGCCGAAGGCCGGGAGCCCTGGAAGTCCGCGTTCGACGCGATGAAGGCCAGCCGGTACGCCTCGCTCGCCTACACGCCGCACCCGGCCGAGGACGTCGCCTGCCCGCCCAACTCCGGGCCGCCGGCCTGCCTGGCGGAGCGCGAGGACGCCATCGCCGCGTACACCCACGCCCTGCTCTGGCAGCTCACCGGAGAGCCCCGGTACGCCGCCGAGGCCGTACGGATCATGGACGCCTGGTCCGCCGCCCTCAAGAAGCACAGCGACGGCAACGCCGGTCTCCAGGCCGCCTGGGCGGGCTCCACCTGGGCCAGGGCCGCGGACCTCGTCCACGCCACCTACCCGGCCTGGCGGGGCCCCGCCGTCCAGCGCTTCAAGTGGATGCTGCGCAAGGCCTACCTCCCCGACGTCACCGCGCCGGTGCCCGACTACAACGGCAACTGGGAACTGACGATGACCGACGCCGCCATCGGCATCGCCGTCTTCCTGGAGGACCACACCGTCTTCGCCGACGCCCTGCGCCGCTACCGCGACCGGGTGCCCGCCTACTTCTACCTGACCTCCGACGGGCCGCTGCCGAAGCCGCCGCCCGGCAGCACCATCGACACCCCGGAGGAGATCCGCGCGTACTGGTTCGAGCAGCGGAAGTACGTGGACGGGCTCGGCCAGGAGACCTGCCGCAACCTCATGCACATCGGCTACGCGCTCGCCGCCACCGCGCACATCGCCGAGACCGCCTGGCACCAGGGCGTCGACCTCTACGCCGAACAGGCCCAGCGGCTGCGCTCCGCCCTGGAGTTCCACGCCCGCTACCAGCTCGGCGCGAAACCGCCGAAGTGGCTCTGCGGCGGCACGGTGGTGCGGACCATGGGCCCGGACGTCGAGATCGCCCTGAACCATCTGAGCCACCGCCTGCACCTGGCGCTCCCGGAGACCGAGAAGCTGGCCGCCGCCACGCGTCCCGCCGGCACGGACGATCTGTTCGTCGCCTGGGAGACCCTCACCCATGCGGACGGCCCCGACCGGCAGGACGCCCACCGGGGCGCGTAGGGTCGCGCCGTGACTCTCCAGGACTTCGCGCGCAGCGAATACGTCAGCCTGACCACGTACCGGAAGAACGGCACAGCCGTCGCCACGCCCGTCTGGGCCGCCGCCGAAGGTGATGTGCTGTACATCTGGACCCGCTCCGACTCGTGGAAGGTCAAGCGGCTGCGCAACAACGGCAAGGTCGTCGTGACCGTCTGCGACGTGCGCGGCAGGATCGCCGACGGAGCCCCCAGCGCGGAGGGCACGGCGACGCTCCTCGACGAGGACGGCACCCGCGCGGCGCGCAAGCTGCTGGCCCGCAAGTACACCTGGAAGTTCTGGATCGTCGACTGGCCGGCGACGATCGCCCGGCTCGGCAAGCGCCCGCACACCGGGATCGCCGTCACCTTCTGAGCCCGGTCGGGCCCGTCGCCACCGGACCGGACGGAGCGCGCGCGGGGGCGCGCGGCCGGGCGCCGTGCTCCCGCCGCAGCGTGCCCGAAAGCCGCGCGTAGCCGTCCCGTAACACGTCTGCGGTCGAATGCCTCCGGACGGGAAGGCTCCGGTCGAGGGTCGGCGAGGGCGACGATGACGGTGCATCAACAGGCTGACGAAGTAGGGGCGTTCGCGGAATACCTGCGGGACCTGGTGGCCCGTCTCGACCCCGGACGCGGTTGGTACGGGGTCTTCGGCCGGCGCGATCCGGCCGGTATGCGGTCCTGCCTCGACGGAGTCGAGATCCCGCCCTGGGACGTGGTGGAGTCGCTGCTCGCGGACCTCGCCGCACTGCACGGCGCCCGGTTCGCCGAGCAGGTCTCGGTGCGCGCCGCCGCGCTCTACTCCGCGTCCGCGGCCACCCACGACCGGCGGCCCGGCGGACGCCAGGAGCTGGTCCACCGGCTGGAGTTGATGGTCCGCGAGCAGCACCGGGCGGCGGAGCGGCTGCGCGGCGCCGG
>MUNB01000166.1:1972-2195 GCA_002154345.1 Streptomyces griseus | reverse complement strand
CGTATTTCGCGCACGCGTTTCGCGCATGTCATGCGGGGGGTGACGCCGGAGGAGGGAACAGACCGTCAAGAACCGAGGCTTTTCCGGTGAAACGGGCACTATGGGAGAACCGACCACGCCCGAGGAGCCCCACGGACATGAGCGACGAGCCACAGCACTGGGCCCCCCGCGAGCCCTCGGACGCGGCCGCCACCCCCGGCGGCGACCGGGGCGGGCCGCCCGG
>MUNB01000166.1:0-1958 GCA_002154345.1 Streptomyces griseus | reverse complement strand
GCACCGTGCTGGGCCTGGGCCTGCTCCTCGTCGGCGGGATCGTCGCCGGATACCAGCTCGTCGACATCCCGGCCGCCAACGCCTCGGCCACCGCCCAGTCCAACGTCTACCTCTACAACGACGGCAGCGTCATCGCCCGCGACGGCGACGTGAACCGGGAGAAGGTCAAGCTCTCGCAGGTCCCCATGACCGTCCAGCACGCGGTCCTNNGTACGTGAAGAACTACTACCTCGGCCAGGAACGGACCGTCCTGCGCAAGGCCAAGGAGGCCATCATCGCGGTCAAGCTCAACCGCGAGGTGACCAAGGACCAGATCTTCGAGGGCTACCTCAACACCAGCTACTTCGGGCGCAACGCGTACGGCATCCAGGCCGCCGCCCAGGCCTACTACGGCAAGAACGTCGAGGAGCTCAGCACCGCCGAGGGCGCGTACCTCGCCGCCCTCCTCAACGCCCCCAGCGCCTACGACGTCGTCGCCCACCCCGACAACAAGCCCGCGGCGCAACGCCGCTGGAACTACGTCCTGAACGGCATGGTCAAGGAGGACTGGCTGCCCGCCGCCGAACGGGCGACGACACGCTTCCCCACCCCCGGCGAGGCGAAACCGTCGACCGGGCTCTCCGGCCAGCGCGGCTACATCGTGCAGGCCGTCGAGGACTATCTGAACCGGCACGGCATCCTCGACGAGAAGACCCTCGCCACCGGCGGCTACCGCATCACCACCACCCTCGACAAGGCCAAGCAGGACGCCTTCGTCAAGGCCGTCGACACCAACGTGACGGCCAGGACCAGCCCCGACCGCAAGGCCGACCGCGACGTCCGCGTCGGCGGGGCCTCGATCGTCCCCGGCAGCGGCGCGGTCGTCGCCCTGTACGGCGGCATCGACTACACGCAGCAGTACGTCAGCAACGCCACCCGCCGCGACTACCAGGTCGGCTCCGTCTTCAAGCCGTTCGTCCTCACCTCGGCCGTCGTCAACGACTCCACCACCCAGGACGGCCGCCCCATCACGCCCAACACCGTCTACGACGGCAGCAACAAACGCACGGTCGTCGGCCCGCAGGGCGCCACCGACTACGCCCCCGCCAACGAGGACGACGTCGACCACGGCGACATCACCGTGCGCACCGCCACCGACGAGTCCGTCAACTCCGTCTACGCGCAGATGGCCCAGGACGTCGGCCCCGGCAAGGTCCGGGACACCGCGATCGCCCTCGGCATCCCCGCCGACACCCCCGACCTCACCGCCTCGCCCTCCATCGCGCTCGGCCCGGCCAACGCCAGCGTCCTGGACATGGCCGAGGCGTACGCCACCCTCGCCGACCACGGGCGGCACGGCCCGTACGTCCTCGTCGACAAGATCACCAAGGACGGCGCCGAGGTCGAACTGCCCGAGCGCACGACCGAGCAGGCCGTCAGCCGCGAGGCCGCCGACACCACCACCGCCGTCCTGCGCAGCGTCGTGGAGGGCGGCACCGGCACGGCGGCCCAGGCGGTCGGCCGCCCCGCCGTGGGCAAGACCGGCACGGCGGAGGAGGACCGGGCCGCCTGGTTCGCCGGATACACCCCGGACCTCGCGACCGTCGTCGCCGTGATGGGCCAGAACCCGGACACCGGCGCCCAGACCTCGCTGTACGGAGCCCTCGGCCTGCCCCGTATCAACGGCGGCGGCGCACCGGCCGAGACCTGGGCCGCCTATACGGAAGCGGCGCTGCGTTCCTCCCCGGCCCAGGAATTCGACCTGGAGACGATGCCGGGGTCGGACGAGGAGGACGAGCCCCTGCTCGACGAGGACTCCGACGGAAGCACGGAACCGTCCGCCGCGTCGGACGCCACCGCGCCCTCCGCCACCGCCCCTTCCGGCACCGCACCGAGCAGCCCGGCCGCCAGCTCCGCACCCACATCCGGCACGGACACCGGCGGAGCGGACGGTACGGGCGGGGGCAACGCCTCCGGCG
>MUNB01000165.1 GCA_002154345.1 Streptomyces griseus | reverse complement strand
GCGACGGCCGCGGTCTCCTCGGCCGGGCAGTGCACGATCACCTCGTCGTGCTGGAAGAACACCAACCGCGCCCGCAGCCCCTGCTCGAAGAGCGTCCGGCGCAGGGCGGCCAGGAGCAGCAGCGCCCAGTCGGCCGCACTGCCCTGCACCACGAAGTTACGGGTGAAGCGGCCCCGGGCCCGTGCCGTACCGCCGCCGGACCCGGCTCCGGCGCCGCGGTCGTCCTCCGGATCCTCCTGCGGGATGCCCGCCTCCTCGTCCTGGCCGGCCAGCGCGACCGGCGGGCTGGTCCGGCCCAGCCAGGTCCGCACCACCCGCCCCTCCTCGCCCGCCCGCGCCGCGTCGTCGACATAGGCGACGGCGAGCGGGAAGCGGCGGCGCAGGGCGGCCAGGTTCTTCAGGCCGTCGCCGGAGGTCTGGCCGTAGATCGCCCCGAGCAGCGCCAGCTTGGCGTGCTCGCGGTCGCCGGAGAACGCCCGGTCGGACAGGGCCTTGTAGAGGTCGCCGTCATGGCCGGCCACCTCCATCAGGCCCCGGTCGCGGGAGATCGCCGCCAGCACCCGGGGCTCCATCTGGTCGGCGTCCGCGACGACGAGCCGCCACCCCTCGTCGGCGACGACGGCCTGCCGTATCACCTTGGGGATCTGCAGGGCCCCGCCGCCGTTGGTCGTCCAGCGGCCGCTGACCGTGCCGCCCGGCTGGTACTCCGGGCGGAAACGGCCCTCGCGCACCCAGTCCTGGAGCCAGGACCAGCCGTGCGCCGTCCAGATCCGGTACAGCTTCTTGTACGCGATCAGCGGCTCGACCGCCGGATGGTCCAGCCCTTCCAGCTCCCACCGCCGGGTCGACTTCACCAAAATCCCGGCCTGCGTGAACGCCTTCACCACATCGGCCGGCAGATCCGGGCGCACCCGTCTGCCGAACGCCGCCGACACCTCGTCCGCCAGCTCGGCGAGTCTGCGGGGCTCGCCGCCGCCCGCGTACCGCTCGCCCAGCAGTCCGTTCAGCAGCTCCTGGTGGACGTCGGCGCGCCAGGGCAGCCCCGCCCGGTGCATCTCGGCGGCCACCAGCATCCCCGCCGACTCCGACGCGGTCAGCAGCCGCATCCGGTCCGGGTGCTCCGCCGTGTCATGGCGGCGCAGCTGGTCCGCGTAGACCCGCAGCAGCCCCTCGAACGGCACCCCGGTCCCCGACGACGGCTCGAAGAGGGAGGACTGCGCGCCCGGTTCCGCGGACCGGGTGGGCGGGTCCGGCGGCACCGGACCGTTGTCCAGCCGGGCCAGCGCGGCGGCCGCCGACCGGGGCTCGCCCAGCCGCCCGGCGTGCCCGAGCAGCAGCAGCTCGGCGCACTCGATGTCGTAACACCGCTCGACCCGGACCCCGGCGGCCAGCAGCCGGGGGTAGATCTCGGCGGTCGACCGCCACACCCAGCGCACCACATCGGGGCGGGAGCGGACCGCCTCGACGAGATCGGGCTCGGCGACGACCGGACCGGCGGGCGTGCCGTCCCGCCCCAGCGGCGCGAGCAGCGCCCCGCCCCCGTCCTCGGCCGCCACCGCCCACCGTTCGGTCATGGGGGCGAGTCTGGCACCCGCCACTGACAGTGCCCCGGAAGCGGGCCGCCGACTGGCCGCCGGGCTCCGCAGCGCCGAGGATCGCCTCATGGAAGCGATCGTGTACGAGGAGTTCGGCGGCCCCGACGTCCTGCATCTGGCCCGGCTCGACCCGCCGCGCCCCGGCCCCGGCCAGGTCCGGGTCGCCGTGCGGGCGGCCGGGGTGAACCCGCTCGACCACAAGATCCGGAACGGCTGGATGGAGGGCGTCTTCCCCACCCCGCTGCCCGCCACGCCCGGCGCCGAGTTCGCCGGGGTGGTCCAGGAGACGGGGGAGGGCGTCACCGCGTTCGCCCCCGGTGACGAGGTCCTCGGCTGGAGCGCCACCGGCTCCTACGCCACCGAGGCGCTGGCCGAGGCCGCCGCCCTCGCCCGGAAGCCCGAGGGGCTGTCCTGGGAGCAGGCCGCGGCGCTGCCCGTCGCGACCGACACCGCGTCCCGGGTCCTGGACGAACTGGCGCTGGCCGAGGGCGAGACGCTGCTCCTGCACGGGGCGGGCGGCGGCGTCGGCTCCGCCGCCGTACAGCTCGCGACGGCCCGCGGCGCGACCGTCATCGGCACCGCGTCCCCGGCCAACCACGACTATCTGCGGGTGCTGGGCGCGGTCCCGGTGGCGTACGGGGACGGGCTGGTCGAGCGGGTGCGGGAGCTGGCCCCGGAGGGGGTGGACGCGGTGTTCGACGCGTCGGGGCGCGGCGCGCTGCCCGCCTCGATCGAGCTGCGCGGCGGCACCACGGACCGGATCGTCACCATCGCCGACGGGGACGCGGCCGAGCTGGGCGTCGCCTTCTCCCCCGGCGGCGGTCCGCCCTCGGCCGAACGCCTCGCGGAGAGCGCCCGGCTGGCGGCCAGCGGTGAGCTGCGGGTGGAGATCGCCCAGGTCTTCCCGCTCGCCGACGCCGCGAGCGCCCACGCCCTGAGCGAGGGCGGCCATGTGCGGGGCAAGCTGGTGCTGCTGCCGTAAGGGGCGGCCGGGCGGTGCGCCTAACCTTGGCCGGATGGAATCGGTGATCGACCGGGCGTGCGCCGCGGCCCTCTACGCGGAGGGCGACGCCGCCCTGGACACCGGCGCGTCCCTGCTCGCCGCCGCTCCGGACGCCGACGACGCGGCGCACCGGCGCGGCGAGGAGTTCGTCCGCCGGGCCTGGGACCGGGGCTGGCAGCCGGCCGACCTGATCCGGTGCGTGCGCCGGGAGCTGGACGAGCGGCGGGCGGCGCTGGCCGCGGTCCTGATCGCCGCCGAGACCGCCCGGTACGCGGAGCTGCCGCCCCGCTGGCCCCAGCAGCTCGCCGAGCTTCCGCCGCCCGCGCCCCGCAACCGGCCCGACCGGTTCTCCTACGCCGCCGATCTGCTGGAGCTGTACCGGCTGCTGCTGCGGCTGCCCGCCATCGAGCCGGTGGGGCCGCCGCCCGGCACGGTCGCCGACGACCCGCACCGGCCGCCCGCCGCCGACGAGCCCCGCATGCTCACCCGGATCCGGGCGCTGCTGGCGAAGGCCGAGGCGACCGGCTTCCCGGAGGAGGCCGAGGCGCTGACCACCAAGGCGCAGGAGCTGATGGCCCGGCACAGCATCGACGAGGCCCTGCTCGCCGCCCGGACGCACAGCCGCGAGACGCCGGGCGCCTGCCGGATCGGGGTGGAGCCCCCGTACGAGAGCGCCAAGGCGATCCTGCTCGACGCCGTCGCCTCCGCGAACCGCTGCCGGGCCGTGTGGAACGAGGACCTCGGCTTCACCACGGTCGTCGGCTTCGATCCGGACCTGGAGGCCGTGGAGCTGCTGTTCACCTCGCTGCTCGTCCAGGGGACGGCCGCGATGACCCGCGCGGAGGCCGGACAGCGGGCCGGAGGACGTAAGCGGACCAAGACCTTCCGGCAGGCCTTCCTGATGGGGTACGCGCAGCGGCTCGGCCGCCGGCTGGCCGACGGCGCCGAGCGGGTCACGGCAGCGGCCGGATCCGACACCGATCAGGGCGGCGGGCTGCTTCCCGTCCTCGCCGCCCGGGACGTCGCGGTCACCGACACTGCCGGGCGGATGTTCCCGAGGACCACGACCGCCCGGGTCCGGGGCGTGAGCGACCTGGACGGCTGGACGCACGGCACCGAGGCCGCCGACCGGGCCCGCATGGGCGGCGGGAGAGGCGGCGCGTCACCCCGACCCGACCGCGCAATCAAGCCATAAGTCGAGCTTGTCCGGTATCGCCCGGTTAGGCTCGGCCCATGAGCTGGCTCCGGGCGCTGAAGGAGACCGCCCGCTCGGGGCTGGAGATCGAGCGGCAGAGGCTGGAACCCCTCATCGCCTTCCGCGGTGCGGCCGGTCTCGCCCTCGTCATCGGCACGAGCCTCCTGCTGTTCGGGCCGGAGATCGCGGCGAGCTCCGCGTTCGGCGCGTTCCAGGCGGCCATCGCCACCTTCCAGCGCAGCTGGCGCCCGCGCCCGGTCCTCGCCCTGGTCTCCGGCGCCAGCCTCGCCGTCTCGACGTTCGTCGGCTACGTCAGCGGCGCGCACGTCGTCCTCTTCCTCTGTCTGCTCGGCGCCTGGACCTTCCTCGCCGGGCTCGCCTGGGCGGCCGGGCCCACGGGCGGCATCATCGCCTCGTCCAACGTCGCGATCATGCTGGTCACGATCACCCTGCCCACCTCGGTCGTGGACGCCGCCGCCCACGCCGGGATGATCGCCGTCGGCGGCTTCGTGCAGGCGGCGCTGATCGTCCTCTTCCCGGTCCGCAGATGGGGCGCCCAGCGCGACGCGCTCGCCGACGCGCTGGCCGCCGAGGCCGACTACGCCCGTCGGCTGCGGAACGATCCGGTCGCCCCCTTCGACCCGCTGCCCCTGATGACCGCCCGCAGCGCCGCCGCCGTCACCCCGCGCCAGGCCCGCCGCCGCCCCGCCGAACTGCACGGGGCGCGGGGCGTCGCCGAGCGCCTGCGCCCGGTGCTCGCCTCGCTCGCGGACCCGGCGATGGGGGTGCCCGGCGACGGTCTGGAACGGCTCTGGGTGAACGAGCTGCTGGGCGCGGCCGGATCGGTGCTGGACGCCGCCGCGCGGGCCGTCCGGCACGGCGAGCCCGTCCATCTCTCCGCCACCGACCTGGGCGTCCTGAAGACCCCCGACAACGACGTGATCCTCGTCGGCCCCGCCCGCCGCGCCGCCGACCGGCTCTCCGCCCTGCTCGACGACGTCCTGGAGATCGCGGAGGGCACCGGCACCGACAGCGGGATCCCCACGGACCTCGCCCCGGACACCCGGCACCGGCCGACCCTGCTGAAGCTGATCCCGGTGGTGCTGGCCTCGATGCGCCGCGAGCTGCACCACGGCTCGCCGATCATGCGGCACGCCATCCGGGTCGCGGTGGTCGCCGTCTCCGGGTACTTCGTCGGCGAGGCCGTACCGCTCGGGCACGGCTACTGGGCGCCGATGACCGCCGTCATGGTGATGCGACCGGAGTTCTCGCAGACGTACGCCCGTGCCGCCGGCCGCTTCGGCGGCACCCTGGTCGGCGTCGGGCTCGCCACCGCCGTCGTGCAGACCGCCCACCCCGACGCCCGGCTCTCCGCGCTCCTCGCGGTGATCTGCGCCGGGCTGATGTATCTGCTGATGCGCACCGGCTACGCGGTCGGCCAGGTCTGCGTCGCCGCGTACGTCGTCTTCCTGCTCGGCATGGCCGGCGACGACTGGTCCCAGACCGTCACCGAACGCATCGTGCTGACGCTCGTCGGCGGACTCCTCGCGATGATCTCGTACGCCGTCTACCCGGCCTGGGAGACTCCGCGGCTGCGCAACCGGCTGGCCGAGTGGCTGGTGGCGGACGGGCGGTACGCGGCCGCCGTCGTCGACCGGTACGCGGACCCCGCCGACCGCGACGACGAGGACGTCCGGGACGCCCTGATCGCCACCCGCGAGGCCCGTGTGGCGTGGCAGGAGGCGCTGGCGACCGCCCAGCACGAACCCGTACGCCACCGGGGCATCTCCCGGGCCGCCGCCACCGACGCCCAGCACGCGCTGGCCCAGCTCGGACGGTCCGCGATGGTGCTGGAGGCCCACCTCCCGGCCCGGTCGGCCGACCCGGTGCCCGGCGCCGCCGAACTGGCCGAGGCGTTGCGCCGGGCCACCGAGAAGGGCGCCAAGGCGGTACGGGAGCGGCGGCTGCCCGACTGGCAGCCGGTGGTGGACGCGGTGGCCCACTGGGACATGCCCACACCGACGGAGGACGGCACGACGCCGGTGGGCGACCCGGTGGTGCGCCGGGGCGCGGCGCTGCTGCTGACCCGGGTGGCCACGGTCCTTACGGGGCGGGCACCTCGGGCAGGTCCGAGAGGTCGGGAAGCGAGGGCATCCCGCTCGGCAGCTTGCCCGGCTCGGCCTTGGTGAGGGTGTCCTTGGTGCCGCCGTCCCACGAGACGACCAGCTTCGAGCCGTCGACGGAGTCGATCGCGCCCATCGTGCGGTCGGTGGAGCCGCCGGTGCACGTCAGCGCCAGCATCGGCTCGCCGCCCATGTCCTTCACATCGCCCTGGCACACGGACTGGTCGGCGACGAGGGCGACCTTGCGGGCGGCGACGGACACGGTGACGTTCTTGCCGTCCGTGAGCCCCACCCAGGTGCCCTCCAGCGCCGCGGCGTCCGTGCCGCCGCCCTTGGACTCCTCGGAGCTGTCGCCGCCACCGGGCGTCGCGCTCGCCGCGGGGTCCGCGCCGGAATCCTTGCCCGCGTCGTCGTCGCTGCCGCACGCGGTCAGCGCCAGTGCGGCGGCCAGAGCGGCGACCACGACGGCGCCGGTGCGTAGAGAGCTGGTCACGTGGAGTTCCCCCTTGCTGTATTTCCGGTCGAAAGACCGCGCCACGTTACCAAGGTCCGCACGGATCAACTCCGGTAAGCGGGAGCGAAATAGGCGTGCCGTTCGTCTCTCTTCCGGGAGGATGCCGCCGGGGGCGGAAAGCCTGTAATCAAAGGAACACCCCGCGTGCACGTGCATCTGCTCATGCATTGGCATATGAACAGAGCTATGATCCGAGCTAGTTGACACTTGCACCTTGCAACTCGGGGAGCGTCCTGTGCACCACGTGTACAACGGCATGGCGGCCACAGAGCTTCGCGGAGTCGTCTGGCAGAAGAGCAGGCACAGCAACTCCCAGGGATCCTGCGTGGAGTTCGCGCGGCTGCCCGGAGGGGATGTGGCGATGCGGAACTCCCGTCACCCCGACGGGCCCGCCCTCGTCTACACACCCGCGGAGATCGAGGCGCTGCTGCTGGGCGTCAAGGACGGCGAGTTCGACCACCTCGCCACCGGCGCCTGACGCCGGGCCCGGCCCGTGACGGGCCGGACCGGGGTTCCTAGGAACCCGACTTCGGGTTTTCCGGAAGCCGGAAAAGGGCCCAGACCACCTTGCCGTACAGCGGTCCCGAAGGCAGTTCCCCGAGCGGTGCGGGGGAGGGGTGCCAGCCCCAGCTGTCGCTGACGCATTCCACCAGGAACAGGCCGCGGCCCGATTCGGCGGAATCCGCCGCCTCGCCGGCCACCGGGCTCTCCCGGCTGGGATCGCGCACCGCGCACACCAGTCGTGAGGTCCAGCGCATCAGGTGCAGGCGCACCGGCGGGTCCTGGAACTCCCGCGGCGGATCACCGGGCAGGGCGTGGCGCAGGGCATTGGTGACGAGTTCGGACACCACCAGGGCGACATCGTCGAAACGGTCGCCCAGCTCCCAGCGCTCCAGTGTGGCCCGGGTGAACTTCCGTGCGCCGCCGACCGCTTCGTAGCGTGCGGGCAGAGCGCAGGACGCCGATCCGGCAACCCCTGAGGGGTCGGTGGGGGGAAGCCCCTGCCGTAACGGCTCGAGCATCGTCGATCCATTCGTCCCCATACGAGGCACTCCCGGGATTCGCGGCTGTAGCGGCACTGCCTGTAGCGGTACTGCGGGGGGTACAGCGGCACAACACGAGCACGCAGGTGCGCGAGGACCATGGTTCCGAATGCGCAGGGCAGATGCAAGGGCAGATGCACGTGCACGCGCCGGACCTGCCCGATACCGTGGTGGTTCTGGGGCATTTCTTCCCGGGGTCAGTTTCGGAGCTTTCTGGACGTCTTCCCATTTCCGTAATCGAATGAGTACGGGCTGAAGCGTTTTGGTGGCAGAATCCGGCACTCGGGGTTCCGGGGGGCTCCGGGTGCCAGGTACACGATGGGGAGGGTCGGACCAGTGTCCGCAGGCGAGTCGAGTGGATCGGTGGTGCGGCGCATCCTCCTGGGCTCACAGCTCAGGAGACTGCGGGAGTCGCGCGGAATCACCCGTGAGGCGGCCGGCTACTCGATCCGGGCCTCCGAATCGAAGATCAGCCGCATGGAGTTGGGACGGGTGAGCTTCAAGGCCAGGGACGTCGAGGACCTGCTCACGCTCTACGGAGTGGCGGACGAGGCGGAGCGGGACTCCCTTCTCGGCCTGGCGCGCGAGGCCAACGTGGCGGGCTGGTGGCACAGTTACGGCGATGTGCTGCCCGGCTGGTTCCAGACGTACATCGGTCTGGAGGGTGCGGCCTCCCTCATCCGTACCTTCGAAGTCCAGTTCGTGCACGGCCTGTTGCAGACCGAGGCGTACGCCCACGCCGTCGTCGCGCGCGGGATGCGCGGCGCCTCGCCCGCCGAGATCGACCGCCGCGTGGCCCTGCGGCTGGAGCGCCAGAAGGCCCTCGTCTCGGAGCGCGCCCCGACGTTCCACGCCGTGCTCGACGAAGCCGCGCTGCGCCGTCCGTACGGCGAACGCGAGGTCATGCGTGCCCAATTGCGGCATCTGATCGATATGTCGGAGCAGCCGAACATCACGCTTCAGGTCATGCCCTTCAGTCATGGCGGCCATGCGGGCGAGAGCGGCTCATTCACGATGCTGCGATTCCCGGAATCCGATCTGTCGGACATTGTCTATTTGGAGCAGCTGACGAGCGCGCTCTATCTGGACAAGCCCGAGGAAGTCGCGCACTACGAAAAGGCCATGGAGGACCTCGCCCAGGAGAGCCCCGCACCGGAAGAGAGCCGGGATCTTCTGCGCGGGCTCCTCCAACTGACGTAAATTCTCAGTACGATGACGTCGCATCAGGAGTGTGCGAACGCCTGCAGTAAGGGATTGCATGTCCTTCTTCCATGAACTGGCCCACCAGTACATCGACGGCGAGTGGCTGAACGGCAGCGGCTCGTGGGACATCATCGATTTCAATCCCTACAACGGCGACAAACTCGCCGCCGTCACCGTGGCCACCGCGCTGGAGGTCGACCGGGCCTACCGGGCGGCCGAGCGCGCGCAGCGGGAATGGGCCGCCGTCAACCCGTACGAGCGGCGCGCCGTCATCGAACGCGCGCTCCGGATCACCGAGGAGCGCGCCGAGGAGATCGCCGAGGCGATCATCGACGAACTGGGCGGCATCCGGTCGCGGGCGGCCCACGAGGTGCACGCGGCGTCGGAGTTCCTGCGCGAGGCGGTCCGCCAGTCGCTGCGCCCCACGGGAAGGCTGCTGCCCGCCGTGGGCGACGGCCGGGAGAACCGGCTCTACCGGCTGCCCGTCGGCGTCGTGGGCGTCATCAGCGCCTTCAACTTCCCGTTCCTGGTGACGATGAAGTCGGTCGCCCCCGCCCTGGCGCTCGGCAACGCGGTCGTCGTCAAACCCCATCAGAACGCGCCCATCGTCGGCGGCGGGCTGATAGCGAAGATATTCGAGGACGCGGGACTGCCCGCCGGGCTGCTCAACGTCGTCATCACCGACAGCGCCGAGATCGGCGACGCGTTCATCGAGCACCCCGTGCCCAAGGTGATCTCGTTCAGCGGATCCGAACGGGTCGGCCGCCACATCGCCGCCACCGCCGCCGGCGCCTTCAAACGGACCATCCTCGAACTGGGCGGCAACAGCGCCCTGGTGGTGCTGGCGGACGCCGACGTCGACCACGCGGTCCGGGCGGCTCTCTTCAGCCGCTTCGTCTACCAGGGCCAGACCTGCCTGGCCGCCACGCGCATCCTGGTGGACCGGTCGGTGGCGGCGGAGTTCACCGAGAAGTTCACCGCCCGGGTGGCCGCCCTCAAGGCCGGCGATCCGAGGGATCCGGAGACCACCATCGGGCCTGTCATCAACGCCTTCCAGGCCGACGCGCTGGACGCCCTGGTGGACCGGGCGGTCGCGGACGGCGCGACGGCGCTCGTGCGGGGCCGGACCGTCGGCAACGTCGTCGGCCCGACCGTACTGACCGGCCTCGCGGAGGACTCCCCGCTGCTTCGGCAGGAGGTCCTCGGCCCGGTGGCCCTGCTGATGACGTTCGACGGCGAGGAGGAGGCCGTGCGCATCGTCAACGACGGCCCCTACGGACTGAGCGGCGCCGTCCACACCGGGGACGCGGAGCGCGGGGTGCGGTTCGCGCGGCGGATCGACAGCGGGATGTTCCACGTCAACGACTCCACCGTCCAGGACGACCCGCTGGTCGCGTTCGGCGGCGAGAAGGCGTCCGGGATGGGGCGGCTGAACGGTGAGGCGGCGGTGGAGGCGTTCACCACCCAGCGGTGGATGTCGATCCAGCACGGCCGCTCGGTCTTCCCGTACTGACCCCCCGTCATGTCCGGTGTGCCGGGCCCCGGAACGTCGTGCGGTAGGCGCCCGGCGAGACGCCCAGCGCCGCGTGGAAGTGAAGGCGCAGATTGGCCGCCGTGCCGAGCCCGGCGCGGGCGGCCACCTGCTCGACGGGCAGGTCCGACTCCTCCAGCAACTCCCGCGCCAGTTCGATGCGTTGCCGGGTCAGCCAGGCCATCGGCGGCAGGCCCGTCTCCTCCCGGAACCGCCGGGTGAAGTGCCGTACGCTCATCGACTCCCGGGCCGCCAGCTGCCCCAGGGTGATCGGATCCTGGAGCCGCCGCAGCGCCCAGTCGCGGGCCGCGGAGGTCCCCGGAGCCGACCGCTCGGGCACCGCCCGCCGGATGAACTGCGCCTGGCCGCCCTCGCGATGGGGCGGCACGACCGTGCGCCGGGCCACGTCGTTCGCGACGGCCGTGCCGTGGTCGCACCGGATCATGTGCAGGCACAGGTCGATGCCGGAGGCGCAGCCCGCCGAGGTCAGCACGGGCCCGCCGTCGGTGTAGAGCACGTCCGGGTCCAGGTCGACCCGCGGGAAGAGCCGGGCGAACAGCTCCGTGTACCGCCAGTGGGTGGTCGCCGTGTGCCCGTCGAGCAGCCCGGCCGAGGCCAGCACGAACGCGCCGGTGCAGATCGAGGCCATCCGCACACCGGGCCGGATCAGCGCGAAGGCCTCCGCCAGCGGGGCCGGGAGGACCGGCTCCTCCTGGACGTAGTCCTCGTACGACGACAGGACGATCACCGTGTCGGCCTCGGCCAGCGCCTCGGGCCCGTGCGGGACGGCCACGGTGAAGTCGCCGTCCGTGCGGACGTCCCCGGGGCGCGGGGCACAGGTGGCGACCTCGTACAGCGGCTCGCCGTCCGCCGAGGCCCCGTGCCGGGCCTGGCCGAAGAGCTGGTGCACGATGCCCAGCTCGATGGGGAGCAGGACCTCGCGGGCGAGCACGGCGACCCGGTGCCGGCCGGGGTGGGTGAAAACGGTCATGGCCATATCCTTGCGCACCTGGTCCATCAGGACACTCGTGGCGGCGGCCCCCGCTCGCCAGGCTGTCCGCATGGCCCCTTCGACATCCGTCCGGTCCGTCCGGCCCGCCCGTGTCCACCGCGCCTGGCTGATGGCCGCCGTCGCCGGCGCGGCCATCGTCACGGCCGGGGCGTTCACCACCGTGCCGGGCCTGCTGGTGACGCCCCTGCACGAGGAGTACGCCTGGGAGCGCGGGCAGATCGCGCTCGCCGCCTCGGTGAACATGGTGCTCTTCGGCCTCACCGCCCCGTTCGCGGCGGCGCTCATGGACCGGATCGGGGCCCGCCGGGTCGTCGTGGGCGCGCTGCTGCTGGTCGCGGCGGGGGCGCTGCTCACCGGGGTGATGACGCGGCCGTGGCAGCTGGTCGCGTACTGGGGCGTGCTGATCGGCCTCGGCAGCGGCTGTCTGACCATGACCTTCGCCGCCGGGGTGACCGCCCGCTGGTTCGACCGGCGGCGTGGTCTGGTGACCGGTGCGCTCGGCTCCGCCAGTCATCTGGGCCAGTTGCTCTTCCTGCCGCTGCTGGCCTGGTCCGTCGACCGCTTCGGCTGGCGTCCGCCGGTGGTGACGCTGGCGCTGGTGGCCCTGGCGGTCGCCGCCGCGGTGTTCCTGCTGCTGCGCGACCACCCGGCCGATGCGGGCGTAGAGCCGTACGGGGCACCGGAGTTCGTGCCGCGGCCGGCTCCGGCGCCCGGAGCGGCGATGCGCACCCTGAAGGTTCTCGCGCGTGCGGCGCGCGGCGGCCCGTTCTGGCTGCTGGCCGGGATGTTCGCGCTCTGCGGGGCGTCCACCAACGGCATCATGTGGTCCAACTGGGCTCCCGCCGCGCACGATCACGGCATGCGGGCCACGGCGGCGGCCTCGCTGCTGTCGCTCGTCGGGGTCTTCTCCGCCCTCGGCGCGGCGCCGGCCGGCTGGCTGACCGACCGCTTCGACCCGCGCCGCCTGCTGACCGTCTGCTTCGCCGTCCGCGCGCTCACCCTCCTCGCGCTGCCGCTCGTGTTCGCCTCCTCGGTCACGGCCCCGATGCTTCTGTTCGTGGCGGTGTACGGCCTCGTCGACGTCGCGACCGTGCCGCCCGTCATCGAGCTGGCCCGCCGGGTGTACGGGGCGGACGGCCCGGTCGTCTTCGGCTGGACGAACGCGGCCCACCAGCTGGGCGCGGGCGCCTCGGCCTTCCTCGGCGCCACCGCACGGGACGTGTTCGGCACGTACGACGTGGTGTGGGCGGCGCTGGCGGCCGGCTGCCTCGTCGCGGCGCTGCTCGCTCCGGCCGTGCGCGTGAGGGCACACCGGCCCGCCGTACGTGAGCCCGGCGGGCTACCCTAGTCAAAGTTGAATAGGAAGGATGGGTGTCATGTCCGCGATCCGGCTGCTGGTCCTCGGCGCCGTGCGTATGCACGGCCGCGCACACGGCTATCAGGTCCGCAACGACCTGGAGTACTGGGGCGCGCACGAGTGGTCCAACGCCAAGCCGGGGTCGATCTACCACGCCCTGAAGCAGATGGCGAAGCAGGGACTGCTCCTCGCGCACGAGACGGCCCCCTCCACGGCCGGCGGCCCGCCGCGCACGGAGTACGAGGTCACGGACGCGGGCCTGGTGGAGTACCGCACCCTGCTGCGTGACGCCATCCGCTCCTACGACCAGGACATGGACGTCCTCTCGGCGGCGATCGGGTTCATCGTGGACCTGCCCCGCGCGGAGGCGGTCGCGCTGCTCAAGGAGCGGATCGAGGCCATGGAGGGGTGGCGGGACTCGGTCACCGAGTACTACACGCCCGAGGAGGGTCCCGAATCCCTGGGCCACATCGGCGAGATCATGAATCTGTGGGTGCACTCGGCCGACACCGGCGCGGAGTGGACCCGGGGCCTGATCGCCCGCATCGAGGGCGGCGCGTACACCTTCGCGGGCGAGGGCGATCCGTTCGTCGGCGTGCTCGCCGAGGGTGAGGAGAACCCGTACGCGACCGGTGTTCCCGACCCCGGGGACCGCGACTAATCAAGTTTGACGAATGCTGCGGCGGGGTTTACCTTCGACCTGCTAGTCAAGTTTGACTACAGGCGTTGGTGAACGCATGGAAGGGCGGCGGGGAACGTGACCGAAGCGATCGTCATGGACGGTGTGCACAAGCGGTACGGGGAGAAGCGCGCCCTGGACGGACTGGACCTGGCCGTCGGCGGCGGCACCGTGCACGGCGTGCTCGGCCCCAACGGCGCGGGCAAGACCACCGCCGTACGGATCATGTCGACGCTGCTGCGTCACGACGCGGGCCGGGTGACCGTGGCCGGCCTCGACGTCCGGGAGCGGGCGGGCGAGGTGCGGCGCAGGATCGGGCTGCTCGGGCAGCACGCGGCGGTGGACGAACAGCTCGGCGGGCGGCAGAACCTGGAGATGTTCGGGCGGCTGTACCACCTGGGCGCACGCCGGGCGGGCAGCCGGGCGGACGAGCTGCTGGAGCGGTTCGGCCTCGCGGACACCGGGCGCAAGGCCGTGAAGCAGTACAGCGGCGGCATGCGCCGACGGCTGGACCTGGCCGCGTCGCTGATCACCGATCCGGACGTGCTGTTCCTGGACGAGCCGACGACCGGCCTCGACCCGCGCGGCCGGACCGAGGTGTGGGACGCGGTCAGGTCGCTGGTCGGCGGTGGCACCACGGTGCTGCTGACCACGCAGTATCTGGACGAGGCGGACCAACTGGCCGACCGGATCTCGCTGATCGACGGCGGCCGGGCGGTCGCCGAGGGCACCCCCGACGAGCTGAAGGCCCTCGTCGGCGGCGACCGGATCGACATCGTCCTGCGCGACGCCTCCCGGCTGGTGGAGACGGCCGCGCTGCTCGGCGGCGAGGACCTGACGCTCGACCCCGACCGGCGGCGGATCGGCGCGCCCGCCCCGGACCGGATGGCGGCCCTGGCCCGGACGGTGCGGGTGCTGGAGGAGGCGGGCATCGAGGCGGAGGACATCGCGGTGCGCCGCCCGACCCTGGACGAGGTGTTCCTGTCGCTCACCGGACAGCCCGTGGCGGAACGGCGTGCGGAGAAGAAGGCGGAGGTGCCGGCATGAGCGCGGCCACGACGATGGTTCCCGGCCCGGACGGCGGCGGGGCGTCCGCCCGGCTCGGCTGGGCGCTGAGCGACTCCTGGACGATGACCCGACGCGAACTGGCGCACTGGGCCCGGCAGCCCGTCGAGGTGGTCGTGGGCCTGGTCTTCCCGGTGATGCTGCTCCTGATGTTCACCTATCTGGTCGGCGGCGGCCGGGGCGTGGTGGGCGACCCCACCGAGTTCCTGGTCCCCGGGATGCTCGCGCTGACCATGGCCTTCGGCCTGGAGAGCACGATGCTCGCGGTCACCCAGGACCTCGGCAAGGGCGTCATCGACCGCTTCCGCTCGATGCCGATGGTCCCGGGGGCCGTCCTGGTCGGCCGCAGCGCCGCGGACATGCTCCAGTCGGCGGTCGCGCTCGCGGTGATGACCGGGGCGGGGTACGCGGTCGGCTGGCGCTGGCACAACGGGGCGGCCGCCGCGCTGGGCGCGGTGGGGCTGCTGCTCCTGCTGCGGTTCGCGATGCTCTGGGTCGGCATCCAGCTGGCCATGGTGGCGGGACGGCCGGAGATGGTCACGGCGGTCCAGATCCTGGTCTGGCCGGTCGGATTCCTCTCCAATGTGTTCGCCACCCCGGAGTCGATGCCGGGGTGGCTGGGTGCGGTGGTCGAGTGGAACCCGATGTCGGCGACGGCCACCGCCGTACGGGAGTTGTTCGGCAACCCGGGCGGCGCCACCGGATCCTGGGCCGCCGAACACGCCCAACTGCTGGCGATCCTCTGGCCGGTGGCCATCATCGCGGTGTTCTTCCCGCTGGCAGTACGGAAGTTCGCGCGGCTGAGCCGCTGAGGGGGCCCGCGGTCTAGTACTTGCCCTTGCCGGTCTTGGAGGCCACGATCCAGCCCTTGCGGTCGTAGACCGAGTCCTTGCCGTAGTACCAGACGTTCCCGGCGGCGCTCTTGGCCTGGCACACGGCCCAGAAGTGGCCGGCGAAGTCGAGGCCGTACCGCTTCTTGTACGTCTGGCCGGGGCCGGTGCGGACCGCGGCCCCGGCCAGGTCGTCCACGGTGCGCCACTGGTTGGTGATGTTCTTGGTGCAGGACCGGCTGTCCAGGGCCGACGCCGTGGGCGCGGTGGCGAGCGTGGTGCCGAGCACGGCGACGGCGACCGCGGCCGCGGTGGCGGCGGTACGGCCGAGGCGGCGCGTGGTGCCGCGGGCCGTGAGGTGCGTGGACAAAAAAGCCTCCCGAGCAGGCGTGGTGGGGGGAGCCCCTGGGGTGTGGGCACAGGGGTTCATGCTGCGAGGGAGAGCTTAGTTGTCCCGCTCCGAGGCCTTTCGGGCACCCTTCGAGGGCGCCGCCCGGGTCACGGAGCAAGACGCCTCCTAGTGGTGGAAGGCCGTCGCGGCCGCCCGGTCATGGCTCAACGGATGCTTCTGCGCCCGCAGTTCGGGCAGCAGCAGCTTCAGGTCCTCGATCAGCAGCTCGGCCAGGTCGGAGGAGAAGCCGTTGCGGCACACCACCCGCAGCACCGACAGATCCTGCCGGTTGGCGGGGAAGGTGTACGCGGGCACCAGCCAGCCGCGCTCGCGCAGCCGGCGCGACACGTCGAACACGTCGTACGCGTGGACGTCGGCGGTCGTCGTGAAGGCGAACACCGGCAGCTCGTCGCCCCGGGTGAGCAGCCGGAAGTCGCCCAACTCCTCGATCGCGCGGGCCAGTCCGCAGGCCACGTCCCGGGAGGCCTGCTGGACCGCCCGGTAGCCGTCGTGCCCGAGGCGCAGGAACGTGTAGTACTGCGCGACCACCTGCGCCCCGGGCCGGGAGAAGTTCAGCGCGAACGTCGGCATGTCGCCGCCCAGGTAGTTCACCCGGAAGACCAGCTCCTCCGGCAGCTCGTCCGCCGTACGCCACAGCGCCCAGCCGACGCCCGGGTAGACCAGGCCGTACTTGTGGCCCGAGGTGTTGATCGACGACACCCTCGGCAGCCGGAAGTCCCACACCAGGTCCGGGTCGAGGAAGGGCGCCACCATCGCGCCGGACGCCCCGTCCACGTGGACCGGGATGTCGAGTCCGGTGCGCTCCTGGAGGGCGTCCAGGGCCGCGCACAGATCGGCGATCGGCTCGTAGGACCCGTCGAAGGTGGAGCCGAGGATGCCGACGACCCCGATGGTGTTCTCGTCGCAGAGCTCGGCGGCGGCCTGCGGGTCGAGGTGGAAGCGCTCGCCGTCCATCGGGACCTGCCGGGCCTCCACCTCCCAGAAGGTGCAGAACTTCTCCCAGCAGACCTGCACATTGACGCCCATCACCAGGTTGGGCCGTGCCGTCGCCGGATAGCGGTCCGCGTTCCGCTTCGCCCAGCGCCGTTTCAGGGCGAGCCCCGCGAGCATGCACGCCTCGCTCGACCCGGTGGTCGAACACCCCACGGTGGACACCGGATCGGGCGCGTTCCACAGGTCGGCGAGCATCGCCACACAGCGCTTCTCCAGCTCGGCGGTGCGCGGGTACTCGTCCTTGTCGATCATGTTCTTGTCCCGGCACTCGCCCATCAGGACACCGGCCTGCGGCTCCATCCAGGTGGTGACGAACGTGGCCAGGTTGAGCCGGGAGTTGCCGTCGAGCATCAGCTCGTCGTGGACCAGCCGGTACGCCGTCAGCGGCGGCAGCGGCCCGTCCGGCAGCCGGTGCCGGGGCGGCGCGGTGTTCATCGCGGCCGTCGGGTCCGCCTCGCCGAAGAACGGGTTCAGGGCGAGCCTGCGCCGCTCCTCGGAGGGTTCGTCCTGTTCCGGGTGGGCACCGCGGTGGAGCGGCATGGGGGAAGCCCTTCTCTCGGCCGAAGCGATGCGGGTACGGGGTCAGCTCTCCGCTGCCAGGCCCGCCTTGATCGCCCGGGTGAACTTCACGACCCGCTCGGCCTGCACGCGGACGGCGGTGAGCGTCTGCTCGCCGACCGGAAGGTCGCCCTGCCCGGCGATGTGCGAGGTGCCGTACGGATTGCCGTCGACGAACTTCGTCGGGTCGGTGTACCCGGGGGTGACGAGGATGCCGCCGAAGTGGTGGATCGTGTTGTACAGCGCGAGCAGCGTGGACTCCTGGCCGCCGTGGGCGGTGGCCGTGGAGGTGAAGCCGCTGTAGACCTTGTCGGCGAGCTGTCCCGACTGCCACAGCCCGCCGAGCGTGTCGATGAACTGCTTCAGCTGGGCGGTGATGTTCCCGAACCGGGTCGGCGTACCGAAGATCACCGCGTCCGCCCAGACCATGTCGTCCGGTGTGACCTCGGGGATGTCGGCGGTCTTCGTCACGTTCTCGGCCCACGCGGGGTTGGAGTCGATGGCCGCCTGCGGGGCGAGCTCCGCGGCCCGGCGCAGCCGCACCTGCGCCCCGGCCCGCTCCGCGTCCTCGGCCATCGCCTTCGCGATCGTGGCGATGGTGCCGGTGGAGGAGTAGTAGATGACGGCGACGTTGACGGGCGTGGGCATGCGGGGGACCTCCGTCGGAGCAGCGGTACGGAACCGTGTCGGGGCGTGAGCGCGCACAGCACGCAAAACGCGCGAACCAGATGAACCCGACGATACGGAGGTTCGGTGCGTCCGGCGCGTCGGGCGGGTCCTTCTCCGTGACCGCCCGGTGAACGCGTACGCCGCTCGCCTAGCGCAGCGACTTCCCGTCGCCGTCCAGCTGCATCTGGGCCCGCCCGGTGACCAGCAGCCAGGCGGGCAGGGTGGCCGCGCACAGCAGTGGCAGCACGGAGGCGTCGCTGACCAGCACCGCCGCGGTGAACAGGCTCACCCAGCCCTGCCGGGTGACGGCGAGCAGCACGCCCAGCACCGCGCAGGACACCGCGAGCGCCGCCGGGACCGCTTCGACGAGCGCGTGGGCGCAGAGCCCGAGCGACACCCCGACGAAGACCGCCGGGAAGATCCGGCCGCCCCGGAAGCCGCAGGCGGCCGCGATCACGAGGGCGGCCGTCTTCACCACCGCCATCCCCGCGAACTCCCCGGCCGACCAGCCGTCCGGGTCGCCGGCGAGCTCCTTCACCTCGTCGAGCCCCTTGAAGAGGGTGAGATGGCCGCCCAGCGCGCCGAGCAGCCCCAGCACCAGACCGCCCGCCGTCAGGGCGAGCACCGGGTGCCGCAGCGCCGTGAAGACCCGGTGCGCCACCGGGAACGCGTACACCGCGAGCAGTCCGAGGAGCGCGCCCGCCGAGGCGATCAGCAGGGCGGAGAGCAGATCGCCCCAGTGCGGTCCGTCGTACGCCGGGAGCGACAGGTCGAAGCTGGGGTGCGCGATCAGCGACATGGTCAGCGCGCCCGCCGTGCCCGCCGCGAGCGGGGCGAACAGCCGGTCCCAGAACGCCCCGGGGCCCGGCTGCGAGGCCAGCACCTCGGAGAGGATCAGCGCGGCGGCGACCGGGGTGCCGAAGAGCGCCCCGATCGTTCCGGCCGCCGCCAGCGCCACCCACAGCTCGCCCGGCGCACCGGGTGCGAACCGCCGGCCGAGCCAGAAGGCCAGCGCGATGTTGGCCGCGGTGATCGGGTTCTCCGGCCCGAGACTCACCCCGCCCGCCAGCGCCAGGACCGTCACCAGGAGCAGCCCGGGCACGATGCCGGGCCGCATCGGGGTGTCGACCAGCCCGGTGGTGGCCGGGTCGGGGCCGCCGTGACCGGGCACGGTCCGCAGGGCGAGCCCCACCGCGAGGCCGGTCGCGGTGAGCATCACGACCATCCACAGCGAGGAGAACCGCCCCACCCCGAGCGTGTCGGGCAGGGTCTTCCAGAGCACGTCCTGGAACTGCTCCGCCAGCAGGCTCACGCCGAGCAGGATCAGCGCGCACACGACGCCGACGGCGATCGCGGGCAGCACGAGCGGCAGCAGCCGCCGGGCCGGGGCGGCCGGGGGGCGGTCTCTCATACACATCC
>MUNB01000164.1 GCA_002154345.1 Streptomyces griseus | reverse complement strand
GATCCGGTCGGCCAGCACCAGGGTCCGGGGGATCTTGTAGCCGGCGAGCCGCGTCCGGCAGTGCGTCTGCACCGAATCCAGAGTCAACGCATGGGCTCCGTCGCGGAGTTGGACCACGGCGGCGACCCGGTTGCCCCAGTGCTCGTCCGGAACGCCCGCGACGAGCGCGTCGTACACGTCCGGATGGGACTTCAGCGCCTGCTCGACCTCCTCCGGATACACCTTCTCGCCCCCGGTGTTGATGCACTGGGAGCCCCGGCCGAGCACGGTGACGATGCCGTCCGCGTCCACGGTCGCCATGTCGCCCAGCAGCACCCACCGTNNGTCGGCGGTCTTGGCCGGGTCGTTGTAGTAGCCGAGCGGGACATGCCCGCGCTGGGCGATGCGGCCCGGCTCACCGGGGGCCACCGGCTCGTACGTGACCGGATCGACCACCGCCGTACGGGCGTTGACCTGCACCCGGAAGCCCTTCTCCGGCCCCGAGTCGGCGGTGGCCGTGCCGTTGAAGCCGGACTCCGATGAGCCGAAGTTGTTCAGCAGCATCACCGTCGGCACCAGCGCCTGGAACTCCGCCCGCACCGAGTCCGACATGATCGCCCCGGAGCTGGAGACGGAGAACAGCGACGAGCAGTCCGTCCCGCGCAGCGGCCCCTTGAGGCAGTCGATCAGCGGACGCAGCATCGCGTCGCCGACCAGTGACACACTGGTGACCTTCTCCTTCTCGATCGTCCGCAGCACCTCTTCGGGCACGAACTTGCGGTGCACGACGACCCGTTGGCCGAAGTTGAAGCCGATGAACGCGGTCAGCGTGGAGGTCCCGTGCATCAGCGGCGGGGTGGGGAAGAAGGTGATGCCGTCGCCCCCCGCGGCGACCCGCTCCGCCAGCTCCTGCGGGGCCTTCACCGGCTCACCGGTCGGCGCACCGCCGCCCAGACCCGAGAAGAACAGGTCCTCCTGACGCCACATCACGCCCTTCGGCATGCCGGTCGTGCCGCCGGTGTAGATGATGAACTGGTCGTCGGCGGAGCGGGCCGCGAAGCCGCGCCCGGCCGCGCCCGATTCCTCCGCCTCGGCGAACGGCACGACCGGCCCGGCCGGGGGAGCGGCGCCGGCGGGGCCCACCCGGATCAGATGGCGCAGCCCCGGGGCCTGCGGGGCGGCCGCCGCGACCCGCTCGTCGAACTCGCCGTCGAAGACCAGCGCCGCCAGGTCGGCGTCCCGGTAGAGATAGACCAATTCCTCCTCTACGTAACGGTAGTTGACGTTCACCGGAACGATCCTGGCCTTGAGGGCGCCCAGCACCGTCTGGAGGTATTCGACCCCGTTGTAGAGGTGCAGCCCCAGATGCTCGCCCGGCCGGATGCCCGCGTCGATCAGGTGGTGGGCGATCCGGTTGGTGGCGGCGTCCAGCTCCGCGTAGGTGAGCCGCCGCTCCGCGCCCGTACCGGGATGGTCGACGTACAGGAGCGCCTCGCGGTCGGGCACCGTGTCGGCGACCGATTCGAACAGGTCGGCAAGGTTGTACTCCACCGTTCCTCCTGACCCCGTATGACTGGCGACTCGGCCGTCATTAGAGCGCCGGGCGGCACAAGTGGGAAGAGGTGGCGTCGAAACAATCTGACGAGCTGTCAGAAAACTATTGAACTGCGCCCCCTCCTCCTGCAACCTGTTCCAGGTCTGGAGACAGGAGTCGGTCATGGGCGGTACGGAACACCTCACCGCGCGGCGCGAAGGCGCCACGCTGGTGCTCACCTTGAACAGACCACAGGCCAGGAACGCGCTCTCGCTGCCGATGCTCGTCGGCCTCCACGACGGCTGGATCGAGGCCGACGAGGACGACGCGATCCGCTCCGTCGTCCTCACCGGCGCGGGCGGCGCGTTCTGCGCGGGCATGGACCTCAAGGCGCTGGCGGGCGGCGGAATGGCGGGGGAGGAGTACCGGGAGCGGATGACGGCCGACCCGGACCTCCACTGGAAGGCGATGCTGCGCCACCATCGCCCCCGCAAACCGGTCATCGCCGCCGTGGAAGGCCCCTGTGTCGCGGGCGGCACCGAGATCCTCCAGGGCACCGACATCCGCATCGCCGGAGCGGGCGCCACCTTCGGGCTCTTCGAAGTGCGCCGGGGCCTCTTCCCGATCGGCGGCTCCACCGTCCGGCTGCCCCGCCAGATCCCCCGCACCCACGCCCTCGAAATGCTGCTCACCGGCCGCTCCTACACCGCCGAGGAGGCCGCCGCCATCGGGCTCGTCGGCAGGGTCGTGCCCGACGGAACCGCGCTGGAGGAGGCCCTCGCCGTCGCCGAGCGGGTGAACGCCTGCGGGCCGCTCGCCGTCGAGGCCGTCAAGGCCTCGGTCTACGAGGGCGCCGAGCTGACCGAGACCGAGGCCCTGGCCGCCGAACTCAAGCGCGGCTGGCCCGTGTTCGCCACCGAGGACGCCAAGGAGGGCGCCCGTGCCTTCGCCGAGAAGCGCCCGCCCGTCTACCGGCGCGCCTGACCCGAGGAGAGAGCCATGACCGACGTCCTCAGCGCCCCGCTGGTGGTCGAATTCCCCTTCACCCGCTCGCTCGGGCCGGTGCAGAGCGCCTTCCTCACCGGACTGCGCGAACGCACCGTCCTCGGTGTCCGCACGGAGGACGGCACGGTGCTCGTGCCACCCGTCGAGTACGACCCCGTCACCGCGAACGAGATCCGCGACCTCGTCGAGGTCGCCCCCACCGGCACCGTCACCACCTGGGCCTGGAACCCGGCCCCCCGCCGTGACCAGCCGCTCGACACCCCCTTCGCCTGGGTCCTCGTCCGCCTCGACGGGGCCGGCACCGCACTCCTGCACGTACTCGACGCGCCCGGACCCGACGCCGTGCGCACCGGGATGCGCGTCCGGATCCGCTGGGCCGCGACCCGCACCGGCGCCATCACCGACATCGCCTGCTTCGAACCGTACGAGGGCGAGCCCGACGGCTCCGAACCCGCCCCGCACACCGGTGAGTTCGCCGACCCCGTCACCGGCATCGTCACCCCGGCCCGCCTCGACTACGTCCACACCCCGGGCCGCGCCCAGAGCGCCTACATCAAGGCCCTGGAGGAACGCCGCACCGTCGGCGAACGCTGCCCGTCCTGCCGCAAGGTCTACGTACCGCCGCGCGGCGCCTGTCCCACCTGCGGGGTCGCCACCGCCGAACAGGTCGAGGTCGGACCGCGCGGCACGGTCACCACGTTCTGCATCGTCAACATCAAGGCTGCTCATACGGCGAACCTCGATATCGAAGTCCCGTACGTCTACGCCCACATCGCCCTCGACGGCGCCGACCTCGCCCTCCACGGCCGCATCGCCGGAATCCCCTACGACCAGGTGCGCATGGGGCTGCGCGTCGAGCCCGTCTGGAGCGAGGGCGCCCGCCACGTGGACCACTACCGGCCCACCGGAGAGCCCGACGCCGACTACGACACGTACAAGGAGCTGGTGTAGATGCGGGACGTGGCCATCGTCGCCTTCGCCCAGAGCGCACACCGGCGGCGCACCGACGAGCTCTCCGAGGTCGACCTGCTGATGCCCGTCCTCCACGAGGTCCTGGGCGCGACCGGCCTCAAGGCCAACGAGATCGGGTTCACCTGCTCCGGCTCCGCCGACTACCTCGCCGGGCGGGCCTTCTCCTTCACCATGGCGCTCGACGGTGTCGGCGCCCATCCGCCCATTTCCGAGTCGCACGTCGAGATGGACGGGGCCTGGGCGCTGTACGAGGCCTGGGTCAAGATCCAGACCGGGGAGGCGGACACCGCGCTCGTCTACTCCTACGGCAAGTCCTCGCCCGGCCGGGTCCGCGACGTGCTGACCCGCCAGCTCGACCCCTACTACCTGGCCCCGCTCTGGCCGGACTCCGTCGCGCTCGCCGCCCTCCAGGCGCAGGCCCTCATCGACGCCGGAGACACCGACGAACCCGCCCTCGCCGAGGTCGCCGCCCGTAACCGCACCGCCGCCGTCGGTAACCCGTACGCCCAGCTCACCGGCGAGGTCCCGGCCGGCGACCACCTCGTACGGCCGCTGCGCACCGGCGACTGCCCGCCCATCGGCGACGGCGCGGCCGCCGTGGTCCTCGCCGCCGGGGACACCGCCCGCGAGCTGTGCGAACGGCCCGCCTGGATCCGGGGCATCGACCACCGCATCGAGGCGCACGGCCTCGGCGTCCGCGACCTGACCGACAGCCCTTCCGCCCGGCTCGCCGCCCAGCACGCCGGAGCCTTCGAACGGCCCGTCGACACCGCCGAGCTGCACGCCCCGTTCACCTCGCAGGAAGTCGTCCTGCGCAAGGCGCTCGGGCTCGGCGACGACGTCCGCGTCAACCCCTCCGGCGGGGCGCTCGCCGCCAACCCCGTGATGGCCGCCGGACTGATCCGGCTCGGCGAGGCCGCCGCCCGCATCCACCGCGGCGAGTCCGACCGGGCCCTCGCGCACGCCACCTCGGGACCCTGCCTGCAACAGAACCTGGTCGCTGTCCTGGAAGGGGAGAGCGCTCATGCCTAAGGAGCCCGTCGCCGTCGTCGGCATCGGCCAGACCAAGCACGTCGCCGCCCGGCACGACGTGTCCATCGCCGGGCTGGTCCGCGAGGCCGCCGTCCGCGCCCTGGCGGACGCCGGGCTGGCCTGGAGCGACATCGACGCCGTCGTGATCGGCAAGGCGCCCGACTTCTTCGAGGGCGTCATGATGCCGGAGCTCTACCTCGCCGACGCGCTGGGCGCCGTCGGCAAACCGATGCTCCGCGTGCACACGGCGGGCTCGGTCGGCGGCTCCACCGCCCTGGTCGCCGCCAACCTCGTCGCCGCCCGCGTGCACCGCACCGTCCTCACCCTCGCCTTCGAGAAGCAGTCCGAGTCCAACGCCATGTGGGGGCTCTCCCTGCCCGTCCCCTTCCAGCAGCCGCTGCTGGCCGGGGCGGGCGGCTTCTTCGCCCCGCACGTGCGCGCGTACATGCGGCGTACCGGAGCGCCCGACGAGGTCGGATCGCTCGTCGCGTACAAGGACCGCCGCAACGCGCTGAAGAACCCCTACGCGCACCTCCACGACCACGACATCACCCTGGAGAAGGTCCGGGCCGCCCCCATGCTCTGGGATCCGATCCGCTACTCCGAGACCTGCCCCTCCTCCGACGGCGCCTGCGCCATGATCCTCACCGACCGGGAAGGCGCGGCCCGCGCACCCCACCCGCCCGCCTGGGTGCACGGCGGGGCGATGCGCAGTGAACCGACGCTCTTCGCGGGCAAGGACTTCGTCTCCCCGCAGGCCGGGAAGGACTGCGCGGCCGACGTCTACCGGCAGGCCCGGATCACCGATCCGCGCCGCGAGATCGACGCCGTCGAGATGTACGTACCGTTCTCCTGGTACGAGCCGATGTGGCTGGAGAACCTCGGCTTCGCCGATGAGGGCGAGGGCTGGAAGCTCACCGAGGCGGGCGTCACCGAACTCGACGGCGACCTCCCCGTCAATCCGTCGGGCGGCGTGCTGTCCACCAACCCCATCGGCGCGTCCGGCATGATCCGCTTCGCCGAGGCGGCCCTCCAGGTGCGCGGGCGGGCCGGCGAGCACCAGATCGACGGGGCCACGAGGGCGCTCGGTCACGCGTACGGGGGAGGGGCACAGTTCTTCGCCATGTGGCTCGTGGGGGCCGAGCCCCCGCCCGGCTGAGAGAGCGCGGCGGGCCCGGTCCCACGGGGCCCGGGCCCGGCTCCGCAACGTGAGCCGGGACACGTAACATGGCAGGCATGTCCTTCCTCCGCCGCCGTAGCGCCGCAACACCCGCGGGCCCGGACTTCGACGTCCTGGCCATGGACCCCGGGGACTGGCCCGGCAACCTCGGCGCCGGTCTGCTCCCCGCCCCCGACGGCAGCTGCCAGGGCGTCTTCCTCCGTTACGACCTGTACGGCGGCCGGGGCCCGGCGATGATCATCGGCAACCTCCCGGAAGGCTCGCCCGCCCGCGAGACGGAGGAGGGCCAGGTCCCCTTCGAGGTGGCCCAGCTGCTCCTCGCCCTGGAGAACGACGAGCCGATCGAGGTCGTCAGCTCCGAGGACGTCCCGGTCATGCAGGGCGACAATCTGCTGATCGTCCGCCGGGTCAAGCTCTCCGAGAGCCGGATCGCCTGCGTCCAGTTCGACCGCAGCGACGGCGTCCTGGTGACCATCGCCAGCTGGGACCGGCCGATCACCGACGACCTGTACACCCTGCTCAAGCCCCTGCCCGCGGAGCTGTTCCAGCAAGGCTGAAACGTATCTCCATAGGCCGCCCGCATATGCCGGGCGGCCTGTTCCGTCGGCTGCGGCCCGCCGCGCGTTCCTCCGTACGACGGGCCGCGGAATCGTCAACTACACAGCACTACCTGCCAGTTGAGCCATCAGCCGAGTCACCTGCGCCGCCGAGGTGCCGAGCCCCGTGGGGCCGCTCAGATGCCAGGGCGTGTCGTGCCCCTGCCGCAGATCCTCCTCGCGGTAGCGGCGGCAGCCCCGGTGCCAGATCAGGATCCCCGCGATCCAGTGCTTGAGCTCCTGCACATAGCCCGCCAGGATCTCCCGAGCCTCGGCGCCGAGGTCGAAGTCGTCGTACAGCACCGGGAATTCGACCTCGGCGACATGCAGGAACTGCCGCAGCCGGGAATTCATCAGGTCGTGCACGATCGCCACGCCCGTCGGATAGTCCACGCCGAAGAAGTTCTGCACGACCAGGACGCCGTTGTGCACCTCGCCCTCGTACTCGATCTCCTTCTGGTACGAGAACAGATCGTTCAACAGGCAGGCGTAGTCCGCCGCCGCGTTCTCCAGGGAACGCATCGGACCGCTGCGGTAGACCTCGTCCGGAACGGTCCTGCCGTGCCCGAGCCGGCACAGGCTCATCGTCAGATCCGAGCCGAACGTCGCCCGCCGCATCTCCACGTAGTCCACCGGGTCGGGGATGCGGTTCTGCGCCTGGTTCGCCAGCTCCCACAGCCAGCTCTCGGTCATCGACTCGATCGAGGTACGGAAGGTCCGCCGCGCGCTCAGGTCCATCGGCGCGGCCGTCCTGCGCCACAGGTCGGCCAGACTCCGCTCCAGGGCGTTCACCGGCTCCGGCGTCCCCTCGCCGTCCAGCGGCATGAACAGCGACAGCCGTTCGTTGGCCAGCCGCGCCCCCGTCAGATCCCGGGCCCGCCCGTGCACCACCGGGAACCAGTCGTCCCCGTACGTTCCCCAGGCCAGCCAGCCCGAGGACAGGTCCAGTTCGTCCGGGGTCGCGTCCGGATGCAGGCCCGCCGCGCAGAGCGGCAGGTCGATCGCGACGATCCGCCGCTCGTCCCAGATGTGCGAACCCGGCACGCCCGGCTGGGCCTCCAGGATGCCCATCCGCCGCGCCCACTCGACGAGCCGGACCCGGGCCCCCTCCAGATGAGGACTCAGCGTGGTGCCGAACGGCAGGTCGAAGTCCGGCAGCAGCGAGGGTCCCACGTGCTGGTACGGCACATGACTGTGGCTGCGGGCCCGCGCGGTCTCCGAGCGGAGCGTGAGTTTGATGGAGGCAGCGGACATGCCGAAACCGGCCACGGCCTCGCCCGCGCCGCCGCCGTTCATGTAGCGGCTGGAGCGCATGTGCCATTCGTGGCCGCCGGACTGCCAGTCCTGGAGCCCCTTGACGTACGCCAGCACGGCGGCGGTCCCGGTCGGGTCCAGGCCCTTCTCGGCGCAGAGCGGGCCGAGCTCGGTGAGGGCGGTGTTCTCGAACTGCTGGAGCCGTGAGGTCAGCAGGTCGTTGACCGCGTCGGCGGCCTCCTGCGTGGAGCAGTCGAGGAACTTCTCCAGCACCAGCACGCCGTTGCTGTTCTCCCCCTCGTCCTCCACCTCACGCTGGTAGGAGAAGAGGTCGTTGCGCAGGTGCACCGCGTCGGAGAAGGCGTCCCGCAGCACCCGCAGCGGCCGGGATCCGGCGACCGAGGCCGGCACCTCCGCGTTCGCCGCGTACTCGACCAGGCCCGCGGACCAGGGCGCACCGCCCACCTTGCGGCGCATCTCGATGTACTCGACGGGGTTCGCGATGCGGCCCTCGTGGATGTTGGCGAGCTCCCACAGGGACTCGTTGAGGAGGTTCTCCGTCGACTCCGCGAACCGGGCCCGCCAGGCGTCCGTCATCGCCGGGACCGTCCGGGCCCACAGATCGGCGAGCCCCGCCTCGACCGGGTTCTCCGGCTCCGGGGTCGGGGCGCCTCGCTCCATCGGCATGAAGGCGGGCAGCCGGTCCAGATACCGCTTGCCGCCCTCCCGGTCGGGGGTGCGCTTGAACAGCTCCAGGAAGTGGTCGTCGAAGAAGAAGACCCACACGTACCAGTCGGTGACCAGGGACAGGGCCTCGGCCGAGCAGTCGGGGTGGGTGTAGGCGCACAGCAGGGCGTAGTCGTGCGCTTCCAGGTCCTTCTCCTCCCAGATGCCGGACCCCTCCAGCATCCCCATGGAGCGGGCCCACGCCCGGGTGTGCGTGCGTGCCGCCTCCACATGAGGGTTGAGCCGCGCCGGATACGGAACATAGAAATCCGGCAGTGAGAAGGGCTGTGCCATGTGCGTCAGGCCTTTCCAGAAGCCTCCGCGCGGGGAAACGCGCGGACCGGTGGTGTCCGCGCAGCACTACCCTTCGGCCATACGGAGCACGCACGACGGCGATTAGTCAGATCATCGCGGTTTGGCCTGTGCGTGCTCGGAAGTCGGTCGCTCAGTAGGCGGAGTCGACGTTGTCGATCGAGCCGTACCGGTCCGCGGCGTAGTTCGCGGCGGCGGTGATGTTGGCGACCGGGTCGGTGAGCTTCTTCGGGGTGCCCTTGACGTGGTACGCGTCGAAGGTGGGCTGGATCACCTGGAGGAGACCCTTGGAGGGAATGCCGTTCCGCGCGTTGATGTCCCAGTCGTTGACGGCGTTCGGGTTGCCGCTGGACTCGCGCATGATGTTGCGGTGCAGCCCCTCGTAGGAGCCGGGGATGTTCTTCTTCTTCATGATGTCGAGCGACTCGCGGATCCAGCCGTCGAGGTTGTTCGCGAACTTCTTCGGCGTGACGGCCTTGCGCTCGGTGGAGCGGTTGGCGGCCTGCTTCTCGGAGCGCGCCTCGGTGGCGTCCTTCTCCGCGGCGGCCTTGGCGGCGGCCTTCTTCGCGGCGGCTTCCTTGGCGGCGGTCGCCTCGGCGGCCTTCTTGGCCGCGGCGTCCTTCGCCGTGGGGATGCCCGCGGCGGCGACCGGCTCCACGGAGATGGAGGAGCGGGCCTGGGGGGTCTGCGCCTCACTCGCACCGCCGGTGGCGGCTATGGCGGTGACCGAACCGGCCGCGACGAGCACAGCGGTGGCGATCTTGTGCGAGCGGGTGATGCGCAGGGTGGAGATGCGGGGCATGCGTGAGCTCTTCCTATGGGGGACGGGCTTCGCGGCCTTCGCGCCGCGTCGGCAGGAACCGGGGTGTCCGGGCCGCGTTCGCCGGTGGGCGATCGACGCGGGCTCGTACTCGGTGCTTGCCGGGATCCATGGTTAGCGCTGTCCGACATGGGAAGCAATGACCGCCTTTACTACTCTTCATCGTGAGATGCCAATTTATGAGCCAAATGGGCTGTTCGTTACGCCGGACGGGACGGTTCGCGCCTCCTATCGGAGGTCGTAGGTGACGTGGGTCTCGTGGCGGGCCTCACCCGCCGGGGCCCCCGGAACAGCACAGGGTCAGCGCCCGGTCACGCGCGGACGGGGCCCGGACAGCGGTCGCAACCGCCCGTCCGGGCCCCCGGAAAACACAACAGCGCGCTGCGGGACCGGTGTGTCGGCACCGGTCCCGCAGCGCGCTTCCTTCTTCACAGTGGTCTGGTCACGGTCTTCACAGCGCTGCGGTCACTGTGGTTCTCGGCAGGCGGGCCGTCGGCCCGCGTCGTCCTGCGTGGTCGTTCTCCCCGCCGTCGCTCAGCGGGTGCCGACCGCGGCCCGCACCGCCCGCCGCGCCATGGCGCAGTCGTCGTGCAGCCTCCGCAGCAGCAGCCGCTGCTCCTCGCCCGAGGAGAGCGCGCCGGGGCGGTCCTGCCCCGCCCCCACCGGGGGCGCCTCGCGCATGGTGCGCTGCACCGCCGTCTCGTAATTGCGGATCTCGCGGGTCAGCACCAGCATCAGGTTCACCAGGAACGCGTCCCGCGCGGCCGGGCCCCTGGCCTGGGCCAGCTGGCTGATCTGGCGGCGCGCCACCGGCGCGTCGCCCAGCACCGCCCACAGCGTCGCCAGGTCGTACCCCGGGAGATACCAGCCGGCGTGCTCCCAGTCGACGAGTACCGGCCCGGTCGGCGACAACAGGATGTTGGAGAGCAGCGCGTCCCCGTGGCAGAACTGCCCCATGCCCTGCCGGCCGCCCGCGTGGGCCAGGCCGTGCAGCAGCTTCTGCAGATCGCCGAGGTCACGGTCGGTGAACAGACCGAGCTCGTGGTAGCGCGCGATCCGCGAGGCGTAGTCGAGCGGCGCCTCGAACAGTCCGGGCGGCGGCCGCCAGGCGTTCACCCGGGCGATCGCGCCCAGCGCGGCACGGATGTCGGCCCGCGGCGGCGCCTCCGCCGGATGCCGGGTGAGGGCGGCGACCCGGCCGGGCATCCGCTCGATCACCAGCGTGCAGTTCTCCGGGTCCGCCGCGATCAGCCGGGGCACCCGAACCGGGGGGCGGTGCCGGACGAACGCGCGGTACGCCGCTATTTCGTGCCGGAACCGCTCGGTCCACGCCGGCGAGTGGTCCAGTAAACACTTCGCGACGGCGGTGGCCCGCCCGGTCGCTCCGACGATCAGGACCGAACGGCCGCTGCGGCGCAGCACCTGGACCGGGTTGAACTCGGGGCAGATGCGCTGGACGGAGGCGATGGCCATCCGCACCTGCGCGCCCTGCGGGCCGGACAGGTCGATGCGTCCGCTGAGCGGTCCGGCGCCCGGTCCCGCGGCCCGTCGGGCCCGGCCCGGACCCTGCGCCGGTGCGCCGGCGTGAGGAGCGAGATAGGGGCCGCCGCCGGCGCCCATCGGGCGGAGCGGACGAGGCGGGGCGGACACGGAGGACGATGCTGTGTACATGGGCGAGACAGATCCCTTCGTGCGCCGACAAGGTACGTGCGCCAACCCGGCCGACGGCCGTTCGGCACCCTGGGGAGTACCTAGGGCTGCCGGGCGGGGTGGCGCTTTCCTACCTGACACCGCGTCGCGGGTGGCAGACCATCTGGCGGACCCTGGCGAACCCTGGCGAATAGTCACAGCGCATCTGACAGGGGGTTAGTGTCAAGTCAGCCGAGAACCTGGGGGCTTGAAGTGACCGGAGAACCCAACACCCGTCTTTCCGACCTGTTCGGCCTGGCCGGCTGGTCCAAGGGCGAACTCGCGAGAATGGTGAACCGGCAGGCGGCGGCCATGGGCCACCCGCAGCTGGCCACCGACACCTCGCGGGTCAGGCGCTGGATCGACATGGGGGAATCCCCCCGTGATCCCGTGCCCGAAGTGCTGGCGGCTCTGTTCACCGAGCGGCTCGGCCGTGTCGTGACCATCGAGGACCTCGGGTTCGGCCGACGCGGGCGTGTGGGGAAACGGCGAGACTCCGGGACGGAAAACAATCCCGATCAATTGCCGTGGGCGCCCGAACGGACGGCAGCGGTCCTCACCGAATTCACGGGAATGGACCTCATGCTCAACCGACGCGGCTTGGTGGGTGCGGGCGCCGCGCTCGCCGCCGGCTCAACCATCGCCGGCCCCATGTACGACTGGCTGCACAGCGACCCCGCTCTGGCGGCCGACGCTCCACGTACCAGCGATCCTCTGCACGCCGATCCCGCCGGTTTCGACCGGTACGAGGCCGCTCCGGTGGGCTCCGAGGAGATCGAGGCCCTGGAGCATTCGGTCGAGGTCTTCCGCGCCTGGGACGCGTCCCGGGGCGGCGGACTTCAGCGCAAGGCGGTCGTGGGCCAGCTCAACGAGGTGGGCGGCATGCTCGCCTACCGCCACCCCGACCATCTCCAGCGCCGCCTGTGGGGCGTCGCCGCCAACCTCGCCGTCCTGGCGGGCTGGATGTCCCACGACGTCGGCCTCGAGCCCACCGCCCAGAAGTACTTCGTCATCGCCGCGCACGCGGCCCGCGAGGGCGGCGACCGGCCACGCGCCGGAGAAGCGCTCTCCCGGGCGGCGCGCCAGATGGTGCACCTGGGCCGGCCCGACGACGCGCTCGATCTGATGAAGCTCGCCAAGTCCGGCTCCGGCGACGAGACCCTGCCCCGTACGCAGGCGATGCTGCGCACCATCGAGGCCTGGGCACAGGCGTCGATGGGCCGTGGCCAGGCCATGCGGCGCACCCTCGGCGAGGCCGAGGAGCTCTTCGTGTCGGACAAGGGCGATGTGCCGCCGCCCAGTTGGATGCAGATGTTCGACGAGGCCGATATGCACGGCATGCAGGCGCTCGCCTTCCGCACCCTGGCCGAGCACGACCCGGGTGCCGCGATCATCGCCCAACGCCATGCCAAGCAGGCCCTGGAGCTGCGGATCAACGGGCGCCAGCGGTCGAAGATCTTCGACTACATCTCGCTGGCCTCGGCCTGCTTCATCGCCAACGACCCCGAGCAGGCCGACCGTTACGCCCGGCTCGCGCTGGTGTCGATGGGGGAGACCTCCTCGCACCGCACCTGGGACCGGCTCCGCGAAATGTACCGGCTCACCGGTCAGTTCGCGGGATACGCCGGAATCCAGGATCTGCGTGAGGAGATCGAGCTCTCGTTGCCGAACCAGAAGAAGGCCAAGGGCACACAGATCTGACCCGGCCCGGCCGCGCCGTTCCGCTCCGTCACACTCTGACAGTGCTCACCGGCAGTACTCACTGACAGGGCTCACTGACAGGGCTCACCGACGGGGCTGTGACACAGCCCCGACACGTCGGCGCTTCCTCATGCCCCGATACGGGCGACCAGCACGCACGCGTCGTCCGGTCGTTCGGTCCCGCCGAACTCCTCGACGACACTCCGGACGCACTCCTGTGCCGTACGGGCCTCGGCGAAGCGGGGCGCGAGGGCGAGCAATGCCTCCGGGCCCGCACCCCGGTCGCCGCGTCGGGTCAGGCCGTCGGTGTGCAGAACGAGCACGTCGCCGGGGAGCAGCCGTACGTCGTCCTGCTCGAAGACGACGTTGGACGCGGCGCCGAGCAGCATGCCGTCCGGCGGCGGCAGGAGCCGTCCCGAACCGTCGCGGAAGAGCAGCGGTGCGGGGTGTCCGGCCTGCGCCCAGGACAGAAGGGAGGTGCCGGGGTCGAAACGGCAGCACAGGGCGCTGCCCAGCGCGGGCTGGACCGACGTTTCGAGGACCTGGTTGAGGTGGCCCAGCAGCGCGCCCGGCTCGATGCCGGCGACCGCCATGCCCCGCAGCGCGCCCAGCATCATCGCCATCGCCGAGGTGGCGGGGATGCCGTGCCCGGTGAGGTCGCCGACGGTGAGCAGGGTGCGTCTGTCCGGGAGCTCCATCGCGTCGTACCAGTCGCCGCCGATGAGCCCGCTCGACGCCGAGGGGAGGTAGTGCGCGGCGATGTCCAGGGCTCCGGGGCCCCGGGCCGGGAGGCGGAGGGAGCCGCGCCACGGCGGCAGGACGGTCTCCTGGAGCTCCACCGCCATACGGTGCTCGGTCCGCTGGATGTGCTTCTCGCGCCGCACCGACGCACGGCTCCTGCCCACGGCCTGCTCGCTGCGGCGCAGCTCGCTGACGTCCCGCAGCACCGCCCACATCGAGGCGGTGCAGCCCTCGGCGTCCAGGACCGGTTCGCCCGTCATGTGCAGTGTGCGGGTGTCGCCGTCGGGGCGCACGATGCGGAACTCGCCGTCCATCGGCCGGCCGTCGACGAGGCAGCCCGTCACCATGGCGGTCAGCAGCGGCTGGTCCTCGGGCAGCAGCACGGACGGCAGGTCGTCCAGCGAGAGGGGTGTGGACCCGGGCGGCCTGCCGAAGATCTCGTACAGCTCGTCGGACCAGCTGGACTCGTCGGTGAGGAGGTTCCACTCGGCGCTGCCCACCCGGTTCGGCGGGGAACCGGCTTCCGGCCCGGCCGGGGCCTCGTCGTCCCGGGGAGCGGAGCCCTCGGTGCGCGGACCCGGCATTCCCGCCCTGAGCTGGCCCAGGTGCTCGTCGAGATTGTCCAGGTGGTGCACGGCCAGCTCGCACAGAGCGCGCTGCCAGCGCAGCTGGGGGTCGTCCTCGTCGAACAGGGCGGCGTCCCGCCGCACGGCGTCCACATCCCCCCGGAGCCGACGCGTCCGGTGGATCAGGTCGTCGACGGCGTCGTGCGCGGGAGGCTGTGGTGCGGGGCGGTCCGCGAAGAGGGGGGACGGCATCTCGTACTCCGATACAGGCGCGGCCTAGCCGGTTCTGAAGGGTGGATCGCTACCGACTGTCGCACAGGCCACGGCAGGCCGTAAGGGATTTGGCAACACTCGATGCGTTGGTGCGTCTGGCATATGCCAGCGGCTCTCCGGCGTGATGATAATCCGAACAGGCATGCGTTCGGGGCGAGTTGACCACATGGTTCGGGGCCGGTGGTGGGGCGGGAATGCCGAGGGGGTGGCTCGCGTTACCTCACCAGAACGAAAACGAATCCCATTCCCGATACGGGAGTGGGGTCGGCAGAGGCATCAGGGAGGCGCCCATGGCACGCAGTGAGATCAGGCCCGTCGTCACTCTCCGCTCCACCGCCGGAACGGGCCGGAGCTACGTGACGCGCAAGAACCGCCGCAACACCCCCGACCGGCTGGAGCTCCGCAAGTTCGACTCCGCCGCCGGCCGGCACGTCCTGTTCCGCGAGACCCGCTGACCGACCGGGTCCGCCGGCCGGAAGAAGTCCATCTCCTGTTTGTCACCGCTCCCCGTGGTGAGGAAGGAACGCATCGATGAAGCCCCGTATCCACCCCGTCTCCCGTCCCGTGGTCTTCCGCGACCGCGCGGCCGACGTCGCCTTCCTGACCCGCTCGACCGCCGACTCCGGCGAGCGCGTGCAGTGGCAGGACGGCAACACCTACCCCGTCATCGACGTCGAGACCTCGTCGGCGAGCCACCCGTTCTACACGGGCGGGCGCCAGGTGCTCGACACGGCGGGCCGGGTCGAACAGTTCCGGCGCCGTTACGGCACCGGCGAGACGTCCGGAAGCTGACCCGAACGAGCGCTGACCAGCGGCGGAGTCCGGGATTCCGTGCCGTGGATCACATCCGCGGTGGCGGGTTCCCGGGAACAGTCCAGGATGGTTTATCGTTCATCTATACGTGGGTGTGAGGGGGACAGTGTCCCCGGGCCTCACCTATAGCCCATGGGGACGATCGGACGACCGAAGCCCCATGGAGCCTTTCGCCGAGAGGCGACCGCCCTTCACGCCCGCACTCAAGCCGCCCCGGCTGGATTCCCCCGATCCGGCCGGGGCTTCCCCCTGTCCGGCCGCGGCCCGCCGCCCCGGAGCGGGGCCGTCTCCAGCACCAGCGCACCGGCAGCCGGCACCAGCGCGCCCAACGCGGCCCCCGGGCTCCACCACCGCTCGGCCAGTGCCGCGACCGCCGCCCCTGCCACCACCGCGGCCGCACCCAGCCGTCCCCACCCCGGAGCTCCCGCAGGGCCACCCGGCCCGCGAGCGAGGTCAGCGTCCCGGTGAAGTAGTTCGTCGGCGTCACCCGTACGCGCCCCTGGACGCCCATCGCGACCGCCACCAGGGCCAGCAACCCGAGCCGGTCCCCGTACGAGGAGACCAGCTTCAGCCCCCACAGCACGGCCGCCGCCCCCAGCA
>MUNB01000163.1 GCA_002154345.1 Streptomyces griseus | reverse complement strand
GCCTCCGCGGAGGCCGTGCGCGGCCCCCGAACTACCGCTCATACACCTGTCGGTAGCACCGCGGCACCCCTTTATTCGTTTTTCACTCGAACGTGTGTTTGGCGCAACCTTTCGAAAGCTACTACCGTTGTCCAGCTAGGGAGAACATTCGAGAGGGGCCGACGTGACCACCACCGCAGACAGTGCCACCATCACCGCCCGGGACCACCGCTCCCAGAGCCGACTTGAGCCGGTGCATGCCATGAATGACTCAGTCACGAACACGGATGGGCCCGAGCCCGCACGCCCGGGACGATCCATGCCCGGCAGGCCTCCCGGCATCCGGGCGGACAGCTCGGGGCTCACCGACCGGCAGCGGCGGGTCATCGAGGTCATCCGGGACTCCGTGCAGCGGCGAGGGTACCCGCCCTCCATGCGGGAGATCGGTCAGGCGGTGGGTCTGTCCAGCACCTCGTCCGTCGCCCATCAGCTGATGGCGCTGGAGCGCAAGGGATTCCTGCGCCGGGACCCGCACCGGCCCCGGGCCTACGAGGTGCGCGGCTCCGACCAGCCCAGCACCCAGCCGACCGACACCACGGGCAAGCCCGCCGCGTCCTATGTGCCGCTGGTGGGCCGGATCGCCGCCGGTGGCCCGATCCTGGCGGAGGAGTCCGTCGAGGACGTCTTCCCGCTCCCCCGCCAGCTCGTCGGCGACGGTGAGCTGTTCGTTCTGAAGGTCGTCGGCGACTCGATGATCGAGGCCGCGATCTGTGACGGCGACTGGGTCACCGTCCGCCGCCAGCCCGTCGCGGAGAACGGGGACATCGTCGCCGCCATGCTCGACGGCGAGGCGACGGTCAAGCGCTTCCGCCGGGAGGACGGTCACGTATGGCTGCTCCCTCACAACGCCGCGTACCAGCCGATCCCCGGCGACGAGGCGACCATCCTGGGCAAGGTGGTGGCGGTGCTGCGCCGCGTCTGAGGAGACGGAAGCATCGGTCACGGCTCGTCCGGCCCCGGGATCTCTGCCTAGGACGTCGATCATGACGTCGGTCCCGGGGCTTTGCCTTGCCCCGGGCACCCATCCGTCTACGCGTCGTCCGCCTTGGCCTTGGCGTCGATGGCGGCCAGTGAGCGGCGCGCCTGGTTCCGGTCCGTGGTGTACCAGAAGTCCGGCAGCGAGGCGCGCAGATAGCTTCCGTACCGCGCGTTGGCGAGCCTCGGGTCCAGCACGGCGACGACACCCTTGTCGCCCGTGGCCCGGACCAGTCGGCCCGCGCCCTGGGCCATCAGCAGAGCGGCGTGCGTCGCCGCCACCGCCATGAAGCCGTTGCCGCCGGCCTCCTCGACCGCCTTTTGCCGGGCGCTCATCAGCGGATCGTCGGGCCGGGGGAAGGGAATCCGGTCCATCACCACCAGCTGACAGCTCGGCCCAGGGACGTCGACGCCCTGCCAGAGCGACAGGGTGCCGAAGAGGCAGGTCTCCGGGTCGGCCGCGAAGTTCTTGATCAGCTCGCCGAGCGTCTCCTCGCCCTGGAGCAGGATCGGCTTGTCCAGGCGTCCTCGCAGCTCCTCGGCCGCCGCCTTCGCTCCCCGCATCGAGGAGAAGAGCCCCAGCGTGCGGCCGCCGGCCGCCTCCACCAGCTCGGCGAGCTCGTCCAGCATGTCCGTACGCGAGCCCTCGCGCCCCGGGGTGTTGAGGTGCCGGGCGACATAGAGGATGCCCTGCTTCGGATAGTCGAACGGGGAGCCGACGTCCAGCCCCTTCCACTGCGGGACGTCCTCGCCCGCCGTGCCCTCGGGGGCCAGCCCGAGGGACGCGCCCACGCCGTTGAAGTCCCCGCCGAGCTTGAGGGTGGCCGAGGTCAGCACCACGGACCGCTCGGCGAAGAGCTTCTCGCGCAGCAGCCCGGAGACGGAGAGCGGGGCGACCCGGACGGAGGCTCCGAACCGGTCGTGCTGCTCGTACCAGACGACGTCGTACTCGGAGCCCTGGGTGATGCGCTCGGCGACGCCGTGGATCGACTCGACCGAGGCCAGGGCCTGCTTGCGGACGGCGTTCTCGTCCTCGACCGACTTGTCCCGGGTGGCGCCGATCGCGGAGATCACCGTGCGCGCCGCGTCGCGCAGCGCCATCAGCGCGTACCCGAGGTCCTCGGGCACCTCTTCGAGCCGGCCGGGCAGCGCCAGCTCCATGACCCGCTCGAAGCCCTCCGCCGCGGTCTGGAGGGCGTCGGCGGCCTTCTCGTTGACCAGCTTCGCCGCCCGCCGGACCGCGCGGTTGACCTGGGCGGGGGTGAGCTCGCCGGTGGCGACGCCGGTGACCCGGGAGACCAGCTCATGGGCCTCGTCGACGATCAGCACCTCGTGCGAGGGCAGCACCGGCGCGCCCTCGATGGCGTCGATCGCGAGCAGCGCGTGGTTGGTGACGACCACGTCCGCGAGCTTCGCGCGCTCGCGGGCCGCCTCGGCGAAGCACTCCGCGCCGTACGCGCACTTCGTCGCGCCCAGGCACTCGCGCGAGGAGACCGAGATCTGCGCCCAGGCCCGGTCCGAGACGCCGGGGGTCAGATCGTCCCGGTCGCCCGTCTCCGTCTCGTCCGACCAGTCCCGCAGCCGCAGCAGGTCCTGCCCCAGCTTGCTGGACGGTGCCGCGGCCTCGAACTGGTCGAAGAGCCCCTCCTCCTCGTCCTGCGGAACCCCTTCGTGGAGCCGGTGCAGACAGAGGTAGTTCGACCGGCCCTTGAGCATGGCGAACTGCGGGCGCCGGCGCAGCAGCGGATGCAGCGACTCGACCGTACGCGGAAGATCGCGCTCCACGAGCTGGCGCTGGAGGGCGAGGGTGGCCGTGGCCACGACGACCCGTTCCCCGTGCGCCAGGGCCGGCACCAGATAGCCGAGCGACTTGCCCGTACCGGTGCCGGCCTGGACGAGCAGATGGGATTGGTCGTCGACGGCCTCGGCGACGGCTTCGGCCATGGTGACCTGGCCGGGCCGTTCCGTACCGCCGACGGCGGTGACGGCGGCGTGCAGGAGCGCGGGGAGGGATGGCTTCGTCATAGCCCGACCACCCTACGGCGCACCACTGACAACGGCGGTCACTCCCGGATCCGGGCGGAGGGATGCAACGGGTTGGGGACCGTGCCGTGGATCGCCGCGTGCGGGCGGCTGGCCCGGTCCCGATAGCCGTCGACATGCAGGCGGTTACGGTTCAGACAGAGGCGTTCGATCTCCGGTGTGAGCATGTCGAACAGCTCGAACCGCTCCTTCAGCTCCGGGAAGCGCCCGTGGTGGCGCACGATCTCCGCCCGGACGAGTGACCAGAAGGTGTCCTCGGAGACGCCGAGCTGCTCCTCGCACAGGGGGGACAGATAGCGGAAGACGCCCACGAAGAGTCCGGAGTGGATGAACTGGGTGAGGAAGGACGGCTCCTCGGTGAGAAGGACGGCGCGCACCTCCTCGGGCATGGCGTCGTGCTCCGGCAGCGGGTGGGCGCTGATGTTGACGTCGTCGACGAAGTCCTTGATCGCGAGCCGTACGGGCACGTCGTTCTCGTCGAACACGACGATGGCGTTCTCGCCGTGCGGGGAGAAGACGGTGCCGTAGCGGTAGAGGAAGTGCAGCAGGGGCGGCAGGAGCGCGGCGAAGAGCCGCTTCAGCCAGGTCTCCGGGGAGAGACCGGAACGCTCGGCCAGCTCGGCGGTGAACGCGCGGCCCGCCGGGTCCGTATGAAGGAGCGAGGCGAGCGTGCGGGCGCGTTCGCCCGGGGCGAGGCGGGGCGGCAGGGGCTCCCGCCAGATCGCGCCGAGAAGTTCCTTGTACTGGTAGGGCGCTTCGGGGAGGTGGTCGTACAGCGGATGTTCCACGGCGACGGAGGCGACCTCGCCGAGGAGGACGACCCGGCAGGTGTCGCGCAGGAACGGGTCGCCCTCGCACAGCCCCTGGACCCAGGCGGTGACCGCGGGCGCGGCGAGGGTCCGCTCGGTCGGCAGACCGCGCCAGACCAGGGTGTTGAGGATGGAGAGCGGGAGCTTCACGGTATGCCGCTCGGGCCGTTCCACGTTGGCGAAGGTGCGGATGGACTGCTGCGGAAGGCGGGCGTCGCCGTCGGTGTGCAGGGCCACGATGTCGCCGTCGGCGATGGCCGGGGCGAAGAGCGGCACGATCCACTCGTCCCACTGCCAGGGGTGCACGGGGAGGTAGAGGTAGTCCCGCGGGTCGTGTCCCCGGCTCCGCAGCTCTTCGGCGAAGGCGTCCTGGACGTCCCGGTCGAGCTCACCGGCGTACAGCCGGCCGGGGGTGGTGAGGCGGCCGACGCCCCGGTACTGCGCGATGCGGGTGCTGACCGCGATCCACGGCAGCCGGAGCGGGCTGCGGGTCTCGGGGGTGAAGCGGGCGGCGTCGGCGGCTGAGAAGCCGAGCCGGCCCTTGCTCGCCACCAGCCAGGGGTGGCCGGTCTGGTGGCCCTCCAGCTCCGCGTAGTCCAGGGCGGCGAGCCGGTCCGCGGTGAGCGCGGTGTGGTCGAGCCGGGCATCGGCGGACAGGGTCCGGGTCAGCTCGCGGATGAGGTGGCCGAGCGTCGTGCCGTCGAGCCCGAGGAGCTCGCGGGCCCGGGCGAGGAACGTCAGCGGGTCGCGGAACGGCCGGGGTCCGGTGGCGGTGGCGGAGCCGTTGGACAGTGCGTCGACTGATCCGGTGGTGGCCGGGGTGCCGTTGGACGGTGCGTCGGTGGGCGCGGCGGCCGGGGGCCGCGCGGTGATCTCGATCGAGTCGGGGTCGACGCGCCAGCTGCCGTAGACACCGCGCCGGGCGGCGAAGGCGAGCACGCCCCCGTCGTCGAGGGTCAGCCGGTGGAGCCCGTCGGTCCCGGGCCCCGGGACCGGCTCGATGATCTTCTCGTAGGCGAACTCGCCGAGCATCTTGGCGAGGAGCCGTGCTGCGGCCCGGTCCCAGATCTGTCGGTCCAGCTCCGGAGGGCTGAACAGCTGCGGGGACTCGGCTGAATCACGGCTCGCGGGATATGTCGGCACGGGGACTCCTCCGGATGGAACCTATGAGGTTCGAGCGGTGTGGAAAGTGCGGCGAGTAAGTCACAGCTGGTCTCGGTACGTTCGGTCGCGGATCATCAGCGCGGCGCGTTTGTCGGGGAGATCCACTTCGGCGGAGAAGCGGAAACCGGCGCTGAGGAACGCGGAGACGGACGGGGTGTTGCGCAGGTCGGGCTCGGCGACGACCCGCCCGCACCGCGGAAGGTTGTCCAGGACGAGGTCGGCGACGGCGCGGATCAGGGTGGTGCCCACGCCCCGGCCACGGTTGTTCACGCCCCCGATGAGGAGGTGGATGCCGGTGTCGTGCGGGCGGGCCGGGTAGTGGCGGGCGAGGGGGTCGAGGTCGGCGCGGTAGATCTCCCAGTAGCTCATGGGTGTGCCGTCGAGCACGCCGAGGCAGGGAATGCTGCGGCCGTCTCCTTCGAGCTGGGGCCCGATGTGGTCGGCGGTGACGGACTCCGGTCCGGCGAGCTCCCAGAAGGCCGCCACGGCAGGGTCGTTCATCCAGCGGCTGAGGACGGGGAGATCGCGCTCCGGCCGGACGGGCAGCAGCGCGAACTCCCCCGCCGTCGTGGCCGCCGGCGGCCAGGCCCCCGGGTCGCCCAGCAGCTCCTGGGGTACCCGGTCCCGGGCCCGGTCCGCCCCGGTGTTCCGCTCCTCGGCGATCAGCGCGAGGAGCTCCTCGGTGAGCTTCAGGTCGAGGGTGTCCTCGACGGCGTTGTGCTCACCCGCGCCGCTGCCGGACCGTTCGGCCGAGCCGGGGCCGGCAGCCGGGGCGGAGCCGTGGTCGGCCGGTGCGGCATCGGGTTCCGCTGAGGCATCGGTCTCCGCTGAGGCGTCGGCGGGAGGCACGGTGGCGCTCTCCTCTCTGGACCGGGTGCGGTCGGTGGGCTGCTCCGGAACGGGTGCGCTCGGAGTCTGCCTGGTGCGGGTGCTCAGCTGTGCAGCGGGTTGGCGATGGTGACGTACACCGACTGCGTGTCGACCGGTCCGACCAGCTCGTCGAGGCCGTGCAGCCGGGTCAGCAGGTTGGCCTTGCAGCGCAGTTGGCGGTTCTGAAGGAGATACGCGGGCAGGGGCGAGCCCAGTTCCGCACTCTCGGTGAGGAATTGGCGCAGGACGGTGAGGAGTTCCTGTTCGTCCGCCAGGCGCTGGGCACCGAACGCCCCGATCAGGCCGAGGACGTTGTTGATGCCGAGGTAGTAGGCGAACCGCTCGTCGGTGACCGGGTCGGAGACGAAGGTGTCGCTGACGGTGCCGATGCCGGGAAGCCGCTGTTCCAGCTCGGCGCGGCGGGAGTCGCGGAAGTAGTAGCCCTGGTTGTCCCGGTAGCGGCCGCCGACGGGCCAGCCGTCCGGGTCGAGCAGCACGAGGGTGTTCTGCTGGTGGGCTTCGAGCGCGACTCCGCCGTGGGCGTCGAGCCAGAGCACGGGGCGCACGACGTGGTGCAGATAGCGCCGGAACCATTCGGCGGAGACGGCGGTGGTGGAGCGGCCGGTGCGGGCGGCCAGCCGGGAGACGGCCTCGGCGAGCCGGGAGCGCGTGCCGGGGCTGCCGGGCCGGGGGCGCTCGGCGGTGAGTCCCGCGATGCAGGCGGCGTCGTCGCCCGGGCCGAAGGGGTTGTGGCGGAGCACCACGTCGAGCCCGGTGACGGGTGCGCCCTCGGGGTCGTCGACGGCGAGCCAGGCGGGGTCCCGGACGATGTCGAAGCCGGGGTGCTCGCGCTGCCACTGCTCGGCGAGTCCGGTCGACAGCAGGCGGTGGACCTCGACGCCCCGGTGCAGCTCCTTGCGGAGGTTCTCCCGGCGGGAGTTGGTGATGCGTACGCCGAGGGAGAGCTTGAGCATCACCCGCGCGCCGGGCCGGTGCACGGTGCGGATGGAGGAGGTGGGGTGCCAGTGCTCGCCGTGCGGGCCGAGGTCGTGGAGCAGACCGGTGGCGGCGAGGGCCTGGACCCCCGGGCGGTGGAGCAGGTCGGCGGCCTGCCAGGGGTGTACGGGGACGGCGACGGTGCCCGGCGGCGGGGTCAGTCCTTCGGCGTGCGGGGCGAGCAGTTCCTCGGCGGTGGCCGGAGCGCCCTCGGTCCAGGCGGAGTCGGTGGCGACCAGCGACCGGTCGACGGCGAACCAGTGGAGCGGGAAGGAGCCGTGGAGCTCGGGCGAATAGCGCCGGGCCTCCGATGCGGAGAGGCCTTCGCGGCTCTTGGGCGTGGGGTGGAGGGGGTGGCCGAGCAGCAGGGACTGTTCGGCGGTGAGGAAGAGGTCGGCCTCGGCGGGGTCCGCCGGGCTGCGCCGGCGCTGCTCGATGAAGACGGCGGTGTGGCGTACGGAGTCGGCGACCCGGCCGACCAGATCGCCCGCGCCGCTCTCGCCGCCCTCGCGGCCGATGAGGACGGCGACGGTGGCGGCGTCGGCGGGCGGGGCGTCGGCGGGGGCGTTCTCCAGGACGGGCGCGCCGAAGCGGTGGGCTCCGGTGGCGGACCAGTAGCGCACGGGGACGAGGAGGGCGGTGCCGCTGGCGGGGAAGGCGATGCGCAGGGTGTCGCCCTCGGGGCGGGGCAGGTCGGTCTCCCGGGTCCAGCAGCGCAGCAGGCTCTCCGTGCCCGCCGCGTCGGCGGCCCGCGCCGGGTCCGGGTCGTCGAGCGCGTCGGGCTCCCGGTCCCGGTCCTGGCCGTCGCGTGGATCGGGGCCCGAACCCGGCCCGTACGAGCGGAGGTTCGGGTCGCCGTGGTGGGAGGTTTTCTGGCGGGGCACCGTCGTCGCCTCGACCGTGCCGGGGGCGGCCGGTCCGTCCTGCCCTCGGAGCTGGGGGGTGCCGGGGCCGTCGGCCTCGGACTGTC
>MUNB01000162.1 GCA_002154345.1 Streptomyces griseus | reverse complement strand
CCCCCCCGGGGGGGCCCGGGTGTTTGGGTTGGGGGGTGTTTCAGGACGGGCGTGGTGTCGGGGCCTCGGGTAGCGTCGGACGCGGTTCAGGGAGGCATGACGACGATGCAGGAACGCGGTGAGCGGACCGTTCAGCGGATCGTCGAGGCCGCTGGAATCGTTTTCGACCGGGAAGGCTACGCCGGTGCGACGACTCCGGAGATCCAGCGCCTGGCGAATGTCTCCCGCGGGGGTTTCTACCACCATTTCGCGTCGAAGGAAGATCTAGGCGACGCGATCCTGTCTCACCAGCACGACTACTTTAAGCAGGTTTCCGAGCAGATGGCGGCGGGGCCGGTCCCCGAGCTCTGGCTCCAGGCTCTGATCGACATCAGCCACCACTACACCGCCGGTATCCTGGAGGACCCTGTCCTGCGGGCCGCTGTACGCCTGTCGATCGAGCCGGGCCCGTACCAGACCGCCGACAGCTACGCGGCGTCGCTGGGGGCCGTCACCGCCGCTCTCGAGTCCGCCCGGGACGCCGACGAGCTCCAGGACCACGTCGACCCCGGGGAGGCCGCCCGCACACTGGTCGGCTGCTACAGCGGCGTGCAGCTGCTCGCTCTCGCCCTCGCCGAGCGCGACGCTCTGCACCAGCAGGTCAGCGCCATGTGGGCCTTGATCATGCCCGGCCTCGCCCGCCCGGCCGTCCTCACCCGACTGCGCCTGGGCCCGCCACGTCGCCCCGCGGGTACAACCCGCCCACGCTGAACCCGGGCCCGTACACCCCACCACCACTTCGCCTCGGTCACCGTACCGTCGGCCACGGCACGGGCCCGGGGACCCAGCAGAGCCGCGCCGCCGCAGAGCCCTCCCGCCCACGCGCCCCCGTACATCCCCGCAAGGCGCACCGCCCCTTCGCGGGGCGCCCCCAGGGTGCACCACGCCCCGGGAGGCCGGCCGGCTGACCCGTCGGCCGCCTCTCCGGATGCACCGGCATCCGCCCTGACACCGGCCCTGCCTGGCATCCCCCCTGGCACCTGCCCTGGCGCTGGTACCTGGTACACCGGTATCTGGCCTGGTACCGGTATCCGCCCCTCCGCCCCTCCGCCCCGTGCCCGGGCCGGGAATACGAACCCGCCCGCCTTCACGGATCACGCCCGATTCGGCCACGCGCTGTCCCGGGGGGCCGGCAGTACGAACCCTCAGACGCTCTCGACCGTCAGCTGCCGCCACCGTCAGCCGCCGCCACCATCGGCTGTCCGGGACCGCAGACAACGATCAACGGCCAACTACCGCCGCGACCGCCGTGACGTGTCCCTGAAGGCGCCGCGGTGAAGCGCCGGCTGCCTGCTCGGGTGGCCCGGCACACAGGGCGTGGAGCAGGGGCAGCTGCCCGATGGTCACCAAGGCTTTTCCTCGCCCCGCCGGGGCGGCCGGGAGCGGAAACAGGGCGGGCACGCACGAACACGTACCCCTGCCCGGGCCACACGGCCGGTCACCAGGCCGGCCCGCGTCACGCCCGGCCGCAACCCGACCCACCCGACCAGGTACACCCCCAGGCGTGGCACCGCCCCGACGAGGTGCACGTCATGATCACAAACTCACCCCGGTCCGCTCGGACCCGCTTGCTCCAGCAGCATGTTCCCGGCCCCCTCCCGCAGCCCCAGGTGTTCGCTCAGCAGAACGCTGAGGTACAGGCTTTGGACAGCGGTGACGCGGGATGTGCAGGAGTCGACCGCCGGGCCGGCCTTCGTGGCGCCCGACGCACCGGGAGGACGGCCCGGCGAGGCCCGAGGTTCCAACCCGACGAGGAAACACCGCCGAGCTTCGCCCGGAAGCCCACACACAGAGGTCAGCGAGATCATCCGTATGCCCTGCGGTAAAGATCCACGATCCCGGAACCGGTGACACCCCTGCTGGCCGAGTACAGACTCCGCATGCCAGGGCAAGGGGTTGCGGCCGCGCTGAGGCTTCGGAAGGCATAGGTCCGGCGGTACTGCTGGACAGGCGGCGCTGAGGGACGACCGGCGTGGCCCGCTTCGTGGGCCGCTCCCGCGGTGAGCACCGACGCGAAGAACGCCGGGGCCCCGCTGACCGAAGGCCTACAGATCCCGCGACCTCGGCCCGGAGACCGGGACCGCGCCCTGGACCAGCTCGGTCTCACCCCCGTTACCTTCTTCGTGGCTCCGCAATGGGGCCTCCGGCCTTCAGAGGGTGTTTTGTGCCGATAACTCAGCCGGACGTGGCATCACTTCGCGGGCGCACGGCAGTCTGACGCCAGGGAGCTACCGAGCTCCGCCCGAGGCTGTCCGGAGCTCGGCCACGAGCTGGTGCGCGTACTCATTCTCAGGATCAAGACGTTCAACCGCTTCGTGGGCTTCCCGAAACTGGGCTCTTTCGCACAGCAACTTCACGAGGTGATACAAGGCGCCGCTGTCGCCAGCCTTAGCGCGGCGGCGCAGGGTCGTGTCGATTCCCCGTTCGTGAAGCGCTCTGTTGAGTCGCCGGCGCGCGTGGACGTCTGTGAGCGCGAGCTCGGTGAGCTGCTCGAATCGCTCCGCACGAACGAGTAGATCCATGTGCCACAGATGATTGTCGTGCGCTTGGAAATCGGTGGAGTAGCACTCGGCGCGAGCGCTCACCAGCGAGATGGCTGCATCCCAATCACGGATTCCTTCTGCCACGTGCACCTGCTCGCGCCATTCCACAGGGCGAGTATCCCGCAGCCCTGCGTCCAACGACACCGAGAATCGGTACCAGTGCGCACCCCTGCGGCCGGTTTCTGGGTGGGCACGTTGCGCTTCAGGCTCCTCGCCAGGTTGGTGTGGACTCGTGGGTGAGGCGGCGGGTCATGAGGGCGATCATCGCGATGTAGATCATGGCGGTGGAGCGGGCGGGGAGGGCTTCGTAGTCGCGGGCCAGGCGGCGGTGGTGCATGAGCCAGCCCAGCGTGCGCTCGACCACCCACCTGCGGGGAAGGACGATGAAGTCCTTGGTGCCCGGAATACGTCGGACGACTTCGAGGTCGATGCCCAGGCGGGCGGCGTGGTCGACGAGGTATTCGCGGTAGCCGCGGTCGGCCCAGCCCTTGCGGATGCCCGGGTGGTCGGTGGCGAGGCGGGTGAGGAGACGTTCGCCGGCGACGGAGTCCTGGATGCTGGCGGCGGTGACCAGTACCGTCAGCATCAGCCCGGTCGTGTCGATGATGATGCTCCGCTTGCGGCCGACGATTCTCTTGCCCACGTCCGCACCCTGCTCGCGGGCGGGAACGTTGGTGGAGGTCTTCACGCTCTGTGCGTCGATGACGAAGCCGGTCGGCTCCGGGCTGCGGCCCTCGTTCTCGCGGACGCGGCGCCGCAGCAGGGCATTGAGCTGCTCGAAGATGCCGTCGCGTTCCCAGCGGCCGAAGTAGCCGTAGACGGTGTTCCAGTGTGGGTAGTCGTGTGGGAGGTAGCGCCAAGGAATGCCGGTGCGGGCCACGTAGAGGATGGCGTCGAGCAGGTCGCGCAGGTCATGCTGGGGCGGTGTACCGATGTTGAGCCCGTGACGGGCGTTGTCGTCCCGCCAGCTCGCCAACAGCGGTTCCACCAGGGCCCATCGGGCGTCGGACAAGTCGCTGGGATACCGCCGACGTTCGCTCATACTGCCAGGAGGCGACAGACCCGAACGGTCGGACAGGGCGCGCAAGGCCGAAGGTGAGGCATTCGGAGTGAACCGGTGCCCCTTGGGATGAAACAGGAGCAGATGGGGCGCAACAGCGACCTCGCGCCCACTTCCGCCCCACCATCACCGTTCCCTTCTCCAGCCTCACCAGCCACTCACCACAAGTTGCACGTAAACGTGGCAAAGAGGAGCGAAACGCCCTCTCAGCCCCGTGCCCGGTGATCGCCGCAGGTGTCGACCAGGAGGGCCCGGCGAGCCCGAGACCTTCCAGCAGTTCCCGCCGCTCCGCGTACGGCAGCCCGGTCAGGAGCCGGCCGTCGAGGTGCACGAGGTCGAAGAGCATCAGGTGCGCGGGCACCCGGCTCGCCATCCGCGCGGCCTTCGCGGGAGAGCCGACGAGGCCCATCCGCTGCTGGAGGCGCTCGAAGTCGCTGCGGCCCTGCTCGTCGAGCGCCACGATCTCCCCGTCCAGCACGGCGCTCCGCGCGCCGATGGCTACGGCGAGGGGGAGGAGTTCGGGGTAGGCGGCCCTGATGTCCGTACCCGAACGGGCGCGCAGGAGGATCGTGCCGTCACCCGGCAGGTAGACCATCGCGCGCTGGCCGTCCTGCTTCACCTCGAACGCCCACCGGTCCTCCACCCCCGCAGACGGCAGCGGGCCGGGCGTTGCGAGCATCGGCTCGATCCTCGGCAGCACGGCACCCGCAGCAGCAGGAGGATCAGGAGGCACTGCGCTTCTTCGCAGCTGTCCTCTTCGCCGTCTTCTTCGCCGCCGCCGACTTCTTCGAGGCGGCCGTCTTCTTCGCCGGCGTCTTCCTGGCGGTCTTCTTCGTCGGCCGCATCTCGTGCACGGTGGCGTCCTCGACGTCCTCGCCACGATCGCCGCGGGATTCCTTCGCGGCCTTGACGGACGCGTTCAGGGCGGCCATCAGGTCCACTACCTCGCCCTTCTCCTGCTTCCCGTCCTCGGCCGGGGCCGGAAGCGGCTTGCCCTCCGCCTTCGCCGCGATGATGTCCTCCAGGGCCTCGCGGTACTCATCATGGAAGCCGGACAGGTCCTCGATCGTCATCCGCTCGGCCAGCTGCAGGGCCTGCTCGATCTCCTCATCGCCGACCTCGACCTCGCGCGGCGCCAGCTCCTGCGGGTTGCGGACCTCGTCGGGCCACTTCATGGAGTGCAGCACGATCGCTCCTTCCCGGATTCGCAGCAGGCCCAGGCGCTCACGCCCGTGCCACGCGAACTTGGCGACCGCGACCTTCGAGGACCGCTCCAGGGCCCGGCGAAGCAGGGTGTAGGGCTTGGCGGCGACCTGTCCGTCGGCGGCGAGGTAGTAGGAGTCGCTGATGCGGACCGGGTCGATCGTGTCGGAGTCGACGAACGCGGCGATCTCGATCGCTTTCGCCGTCGGCAGCGGCATCTGCTCCAGTTCCTCGTCCGTCACCGGGACCGTCTGGTCCTTCGCGATCTCGTAGCCCTTGCCGATCTCGTCCTGGGACACGACCTGGTCGTCGAGCTCGCAGACCTTCCGCGTCCGCACCCGCCCCATGTCCGCCAAGTGCACACGGTGGAAGTGGACATCGTGGTCCTCGGTCGCAGATATGATCTTCACGGGGATCGTGACCAGCCCGAAGCTGATCGCACCGGCCCACAGTGGCCTCGGCATACCTACCTCCACGTCCCCCTCAGCGGTGTCGAGCGACGGAGTGAACCGGAGCGCCGGGGCGGAGCGTGCCCCGGGCCGCAGCCCGCACTTTCGATCCTCGCGCCGCGCCGGACAGCTCGCATCTCCACCGCGCGCCGTGTCCGGGATGCGGCCGGCAGGTGCCGCTGCTGCTGGGACGAATGCGCGCCGCGTTGTACGTACGCCCGGCCGACGGGCTTCCTGCTGGTGATGAGCAGCAGACCCAGTGCCGCAGGTCGTCCGCATCCGGTTGGCCGACGCGCAGCTGGAGGGGCGTGGTGCGGGCCTTTGGCGTAACGGTCGCCCTACGTAGTCCAGGAGAAGGTTGACGCGGTCCCGGTGATGCCGGGGCCGTAGCGGTTTGCGGCCTTGTCCAGTGCTGTTTCGAGCCGGTGGAGTTTGTCGTCGTGGCCGTCGAGGGCGAGCTGGCGGACCGTGTGCTCGGCGGGCCGGAGGCGTTCGGCTCGTACGGCGAGGGCGCGGACGCGGGCGCGCTGGAGGCCGAGCCCGGTAAGGAGTTCGAGGGCGGTGGTGGCCAGCGCGGGGGTATGTGCGGTGGGTTCGGTGAGGGTTCGGGTGCGGGTGGTCTGGGTGCGGTCGGCGTAGGTGACGGTGAGCGTGAGCGCCTGGGCGATCTCGGCGCTCGTACGCAGTTTCCGGCCGAGTTCCTGGACGAGTCCGAGGACCGCGCGGTGGTGCCGGTCGGGGTCGAGTTCGTCGCGTTCGAAGCGGTGGCTGGTGCTCACGGTCCTGGGGGCGGCGCCGGGGACGACCGGCCGCTCGTCGATGCCGTGCGCCCGGTCGTGGGCCTGGCGGGCCGCCGTGGTTCCGAGGATGCGCTGAAGGGTGGGGAGCTGGGTGTCGGCGATGTCGCCGATGGTGGTGATGCCGTAGCGGGCGAGGGTCCGGGCAGTCTTCGGCCCGATGCCGGGCAGCGCGGATGCCGGTCTGGTGCGGAGGAACGCGCTGACCTCGTACGGGTCGTCGCGGACCACGGTGGCCGCGCCGGGCGGGGTGGCGTCGGCGGCCATGGCCGCGATGGAGCGGGTGGGCCCGGCACCGGCCGAGCACTGCACGCCGTGGAGAGCGAGCAGGCGTAGGCGGAGCACGGCGACCAGGCCCTCGGCGTCGCGGTCCCAGTAGGTCAGGGCGCCGGTGAGGTCGGCGTAGGCGGACCAGTCGGCGGGCAGGGGTTCGACGCGTGAGCTGATGCCGTCGACGACCGTGAGCAGCTGCCCGTACAGCTCCTCGTTCCGTTCGGCGGGGTGGAAGTGGATCCGCAGGATCGCGCGCGACCGTCGTGGGGGAGCGGGTTTCGCGGTCATCCGGCGCTCCCTGGGCTCTTGTGCCCGAAGCGGGTGAGGTCGGCCGACCGGGTTCCGGCGGGCTGGAGGTCGCTCCACGGGTGGAGGCGGGCGCCTGCGGTGCCGTCGGGGATCGTCCGCCCGGGCGCGGGTGCGGGCTGGGC
>MUNB01000161.1 GCA_002154345.1 Streptomyces griseus | reverse complement strand
CTTACGCACCGCACCGTCCACATGATCGACCAGAACAAGAACTTCAGCCATGACAACGCACTCCAGACGAGAAGAAACGAGACAGAGAAGGAGGAGAGAGAGGGAGGGGGGGGAGGGGGGCCTAGATGAACTTCTGGCCCGCGAGGAACTCGGCGAGCTGCTTGCCGCCCTCACCCTCGTCCTTCACGATCGTGCCCGCCGTACGCGCCGGACGCTCCGTCGCCGAGTCGACCGCGGTCCACGCACCCGCCAGACCCACCTCGTCCGCCTCCAGCCCCAGATCCTCCAGATCCAGCGACTCCACCGGCTTCTTCTTCGCCGCCATGATCCCCTTGAACGACGGGTAACGCGCCTCACCCGACTGGTCGGTCACCGACACCACCGCCGGCAACGACGCCTCCAACTGCTCCGAGGCGGTGTCACCGTCACGACGCCCCGTCACCACACCCCCCGCGACCGCGACCTCGGAGAGAAGCGTCACCTGCGGAACACCCAGACGCTCCGCCAGCAGAGCCGGCAGCACACCCATCACACCATCGGTGGAAGCCATCCCACAGATCACCAGGTCATAGCCGGTCTTCTCCACCGCCTTCGCCAGCACCAGCGACGTCCCCATCACGTCCGAACCGTGCAGATCGTCGTCCTCGACGTGAACCGCCTTGTCCGCACCCATCGACAACGCCTTGCGCAACGCGTCCTTGGCATCCTCCGGACCCACCGTCACCACGGTGATCTCCGCATCATCAGCCTCGTCAGCGATCTGCAACGCCTGCTCGACCGCGTACTCGTCCAGCTCCGACAACAGACCGTCGACATCCTCACGGTCCAGCGTCAGGTCATCGGCGAAATGCCGGTCACCGGTCGCGTCGGGCACGTACTTCACACAGACAACGATCCTCAAGCTCACGCCGGCTCTCCTACTGCATCGTCATTTCCGGGCTGCCTTGTTGCACGCAGCATAGGCGCCTTGTCGGGCCGAATCCGGTCAGGACGACCGAGGCTCCGCGCCCGATATTACTCGCCAGTACACCCAGTCTCGTACCCGTGAGCAAGCGCTGTGCACTGTGACCTTGCCGACCCGGCGGGCCCGTGCGTGCGTGACGTCAGTCTCGCAGAGCCGTGAACCGTCCCTGGTGGTAGACCAGCGGGCGATCGGCCCCGGCGGGCGCTCCGGCCACGACCTCGGCGATGACGATGCGGTGATCCCCGGCCGGGACCCGGGACACGACGCGGCAGACCAGCCAGGCGGACACGCCGGCCAGCAGCGGAACGCCTTCGGGGCCACTGCTCCAGTCGGTCGACGGGCCGAAGCGGTCGGCCCCGCTGCGGGCGAAGGTCGTGGCCAGTTCCCGCTGGTGCTCGCCGAGTATGTGGACGCCGACGTACTCGGCCCCGGAGAGCACGGGCCAGCTGGATGACGACGTACCGATGCCGAAGGAGATCAGCGGGGGTTCGGCGGCCACGGAGGTCAGCGAGGTGGCGGTGAAGCCGACCGGACGCTCCCCCTGGGCCGTGATCACGGCCACTCCGGCGGCATGGCGGCGGAAGACCGAGCGGAAGAGTTCGGGCGTGGCGGCCGTCGGGGCGGGGGCGAGATCGGGCGTTGCCGTCATGGACGTGTCCTTCTGCGGGAGTGGCGTACAGGTCCGTGGGTGCTCAGACACCCGGACAGCGCGCACTCGCGTGGCGTGCGAGATCCACATGGACCCGGCCGTAAAGAAGGAGTTCTGGCGGCATAACGTCAGACTGACGATGCGTGGTGGGCACAGTCAAGTGTGTTCCGGAATGTGGGAGATGCGTCACGGTCCGTCATATGGCGTGCCCCAGCGCCGCGACGACGTCGACCGTGCGGGGCTGACCGGATGCCCGGCGGACCACCTCGCCCCCGGCGTCGAGCACCAGGACGGTCGGTGTCTTCGTGATGTCCAGCTGCCGCACCAGATCGAGGTGGGCCTCGGCGTCGACCTCGATATGGGCGACGCCGTCGACCATCCCGGCCACCTCGTGGAGCGTGCGGCGGGTGGCCCGGCACGGCTGGCAGAAGGCGCTGGAGAACTGGACGAGCGTCGCGCGTTCCCCCAGTTCCGCGCCGAGTTGGGCTGCGTCGAGCCGCTCTCCGTGTGTGCCGCGGTCCACCTGGTGCCTCCTGATCAGAGCTCTTCGTAAGGGGTCAGCACCGGCCGCCGCCCGGACATTCCCGCAGCTCCCGGCGGACGCGCACGTGACGAGAATCTCGCGCCCCGAGTCCGCCGGGACTGGCCAGCGGCTCCCTCATGGGGCACCATCGCCACAATGCCGAAAACCTACGGCTGCGTAACTTCCGCCGGGAGAACCCTCCCCAGGCACTGAAGAAGGGTCTTCCCCAGATGGCAGAACTCGTCTATCGACCGGTCATCGGCGCCGCTCGCACCATGTTCAAGGCGCTCGACCTGAAGATCGACACTCAGGGTTCGGAGCACATCCCGAAGACCGGTGGTGCGGTGCTGGTCAGCAATCACATCAGCTATCTCGACTTCATCTTCACCGGCCTGGGCGCCCTGCCGCAGAAGCGGCTCGTCCGGTTCATGGCGAAGGAATCGGTCTTCCGGCACAAGATCTCCGGGCCCCTGATGCGGGGAATGAAGCACATCCCGGTCGACCGCAACCAGGGCGAGGACGCGTACGCCCACGCCCTGCGGTCGCTGCGCTCCGGTGAGATCGTCGGCGTCTTCCCCGAGGCCACCATCTCGCAGTCCTTCACGCTGAAGAGCTTCAAGTCGGGCGCCGCGCGCCTCGCCCAGGAGGCCGGGGTTCCGCTGATCCCGATGGCGCTCTGGGGCACGCAGCGGATCTGGACCAAGGGACGGCCTCGCAACTTCAAGCGCAGCCACATCCCGATCACCATCCGCGTCGGCGAGCCCCTGGAAGCGCCCGCCGACCAGTACGCCGGTGCGATCACCCGGCGGCTGCGGGAGCGGGTGCAGGAGCTGCTGGAGGCGGCGCAGCGGGCCTACCCGGTGCGCCCGAAGGACGCGAGTGACACCTGGTGGGTGCCGGCCCATCTCGGCGGTACGGCCCCGACCGCCGCCGAGGTGCGCGAACTCGGCTGACGGCCGCCCCTCGTCGGGGCGGCGTCACCTCACCGCGGCGCGTGGACGGTGATCCGCGCGCCGGGACTCAGCTGCTCGAGCGACGCGGCGAGTTCGGCGCCCGCGGCGTCGAGCTCGCCGTTCGTCATGGGCGCGAGGCCCTCCAGCAGGAAGAGGGCGCTGACCGACTCCTCGGTGAGCCGGGTGCGTACGCCCTGACGCCAGTTCCAGCGGCGGCAGGTGACGCCCTCGTCGTCGCACCAGACGACCTCGCCGGGCTCGGGATGCTCGATGATCTCCTCGCCGCCGGCGACGGTGGGGAACGGTTCGTCGCCCGTCGCGCGGATCAGCCGCATGCCGCCCTTGATGTGGTCGGTATCCTCGCCGCCGACCGGGACGAGGTGGGCGACGCTGATCGCGTTGTAGGCGTCGACCAGCAGGTTGATGCGGGGCAGGCCGCCGTCGGCGAGGGCGCGCCGGGCGAGCGCCTCGGCGGAGTTACGGGTGCGGGAGGGCTTGGCCCCGAACGCCGTGTAGACCTCGCGCCAGGCCGCGATGCGCGGGTCCTCGTGCGGGGCGCGGCCGTCCAGGCGCTCGGCGAGCCGGCGGGCGGCGTCGTCCAGCAGGGCGGCGCTGCGAGCGTCGCTGGGGCCGTTGACCAGGCCGTGCGCCTCGACGGCGAGGTGGGTGAAGCCCGGTGCGATCGTGCGCACCTCGTCGGACACGGTGAGGGTGAGGGTCATCGTCTGCCTTACTGCCTTGCTGGGTGCGGTGGCTCGGTGCGGTGGTACGGGCGCCGGGCGGACTCAGAGGTCCGCGGGGAGTGTCCGCCAGAGCTCCGAGCGATCCCGGGCACCCCTCAGCGCATGGAGAATCACCTCGGGTGGTGCAGCATAGACTACCGGATAGTCAATTTCATTGAACTGTTCACGTACCACCCACGCGAGCTGCTCCTTCTCCGTCGAGAACTGTGCGTCGACGCCCGGCCTGTTGCCCCGGGGATCCACCCGCGCCCAGCGGTCCGCCCCGGGGAGCCGCAGCGCGACCAGGCCGTGGAGCATCGGGGCGGTCCCGTCCTCGTCGGCGAGACGCTGGTAGCAGAGGCCGGCCGGGACGGAGCGGGCCCGCAGCAGGGCCGTCAGTGCGATCGCCTTCGCGTGGCAGATGCCGTTACGGGTGGCCAGCACGTCGGAGGCGCGCCAGGTGACGTGCGGGTTCCCCGAGTCGGCGGAGTGGGGAACGGCGTCGCGGACGAATTCGAAGGCGGCCCGCGCGTATGTGTATGCGGTGTCGGTGTCGCGTGCGAGGCGCGTCGCCACCTCCCTGACCCGAGGGTGTCCATGGTCGATGGACTCGTCGGCGGCGAGGTACGCGTCGATGTCCGGGGAGTGCTGCGTCAGCTCCATGATCGAAGAGCGTACGAAGCGGCCGACCGGAAGTCCATCGTTTTCCGGTCGGCCGCATACTCATGCATGGATCGCGTTACCGCGTCATTTCTTCCTTCAGCGCCTGGAGGAAGGCGTCGACGTCGTCCTCGCCGGTGTCGAACGCGCACATCCAGCGGACGTCGCCGGCCGCCTCGTCCCAGAAGTAGAAGCGGAAACGCTGCTGGAGCCGCTCGCTGACCGCGTGCGGCAGCCGGGCGAACACCGCGTTGGCCTGGACCGGGTAGAGGATCTCCACCCCGTCGATCGCCCGGACGCCCTCGGCGAGCCGCTGGGCCATGGCGTTGGCGTGGCGGGCGTTGCGCAGCCACAGGTCCTTGGCGAGCAGCGCCTCCAGCTGGACGGAGACGAAGCGCATCTTGGAGGCGAGCTGCATGGAGAGCTTGCGCAGGTGCTTCATCGCCCGGACCGCGTCCGGGTTCAGCACGACGACGGCCTCGCCGAAGAGCGCGCCGTTCTTCGTGCCGCCGAAGGACAGCACGTCGACGCCGACCGTGTTGGTGAAGGTGCGCATCGGCACGTCCAGCGAGGCGGCGGCGTTGGCTATCCGCGCCCCGTCGAGGTGCACCTTCATGCCGCGCTCATGGGCGTGGTCGCAGATGGCGCGGATCTCGTCGGGGGTGTAGACGGTGCCCAGCTCGGTGTTCTGGGTGATCGAGACGACCTGCGGCATGGCCCGGTGCTCGTCGTCCCAGCCGTACGCCTGTCGGTCGATGAGCTCGGGAGTGAGCTTGCCGTCCGGGGTGGGCACGGTGAGGAGCTTCAGCCCGCCCATCCGTTCGGGCGCGCCTCCCTCGTCCACGTTGATGTGCGCGGACTCGGCGCAGATGACGGCGCCCCAGCGGTCGGTGAGCGCCTGGAGGGCGACCACGTTGGCCCCGGTGCCGTTGAAGACCGGGAAGGCCTCGGCGGTGGAACCGAAGTGGCTGTGCATGATCCGCTGGAGGTGGCCGGTGTAGTCGTCCTCGCCGTAGGCGACCTGGTGGCCGCCGTTGGCGAGGGCGAGGGCGGCGAGGACCTCCGGGTGCGCCCCGGCGTAGTTGTCACTGGCGAAGCCGCGTACCTGCGGATCGTGGTGCCGTCGTGCGTCGGTCCTCACGGTTGCGGGGTCAGCCACAGGCGCTTTCCGTTCACTTCGGTGGCGGGCTCGTCCCAGACGCCGGCGATGGCCCGGGCCAGCTCCGTGACGTCGGTGAAGCCCGCGAATTTCGCATTCGGGCGCTCGGCGCGCATGGCGTCGTTCACCAGTGCCTTGACCACCAGGATCGCAGCAGCAGCCGCGGGCCCGTCCTCGCCCCCCGCCTTGCGGAAGGCGTCGCCGAGCGCGAGCGTCCACGCCTCGGCGGCGGCCTTGGCGGAGGAGTAGGCGGCGTTGCCCGCGGTGGGATTGCTGGCCCCGGCGGCGCTGATCAGGAGGTAACGGCCCCGGTCGCTGCGCTGGAGGGCCTCCTGGAAGGCCAGCGTGGTCGACTGGACGGTGCGGATGAGCAGCTTCTCCAGGGCGTCCCAGTCGGACAGGACGGTCTCCTGGAACGACTTGCTGCCGCGCCAGCCGCCGACGAGGTGGACCAGGCCGTCGATGCGGCCGAACTCCGCCTCGGTGCGCTTGGCCCAGTCCCGGGTGGCGTCGAGGTCGAGCAGGTCGACGGTCTCACCGGTGACGGTCGCGCCCCCGTGGGCGTACCGGGCGGCGTCCACCGCCTCGGCGAGCCGTTCGGGGTTGGCGTCGCATCCGACGACGGTGGCGCCCGCCTCGGCGAGCCGCAGCAGCGTCGCGCGGCCCGCGGGGCCGGCCGCTCCGGCGACCGCGACCACGGCTCCTTCGAGCACACCGGTCCCCTCGCCCGTGCCGTTTCCGTTCATGGCCACCGCCTCCTCGGGAGAATGGTTCACGCGGCTGCCCGCTCGTCGTTCGCCGCGGTGATTCCCTTGGTGGAGGCAATCACGTGCTTCAGCTTCTTGGCGAGCGCCTCATAGAACATGCTCAGGGGAAACTCGTCCGGAAGCACGTCGTCGACGAGCTTGCGAGGAGGAAGTGTGAGGTCCAGGGCGTCGGGGCCCTTGGCCCAGCGGGATCCCGGGTGCGGGGCGAGGTAGGTGGAGACCAGGTCGTACGCGGCGAACCAGTGGACCAGCTTGGGGCGGTCGATGCCGTCGCGGTAGAGCTTCTCGATCTCGGCGCAGAGCTGGTTGGTGACCTGCGGGGCCCGGTCCCAGTCGATCTTCAGGGTGTTGTCGGTCCAGCGGACGACGTCGTGCTTGTGGAGGTACGCGAAGAGCAGCTGGCCGCCGAGGCCGTCGTAGTTGCGGACGCGCTCGCCGGAGACCGGGAAGCGGAACATCCGGTCGAAGAGCACCGCGTACTGCACGTCACGGCCGTGGGCGTTGCCCTCGGACTCCAGCTTCACGGCCTCCTTGAAGGCGGTGAGGTCGCAGCGCAGCTCCTCCAGGCCGTACATCCAGAACGGCTGGCGCTGCTTGATCATGAACGGGTCGAACGGCAGGTCACCGTGGCTGTGGGTGCGGTCGTGGACCATGTCCCACAGGACGAACGCCTGCTCGCAGCGCTGCTGGTCGCCGATCATCTCGCGGATGTCGTCGGGCAGCTCCAGGCCGAGCAGGTCGACGGAGGCCTCGGTGACCCGGCGGAAGCGGGCGGCCTCGCGGTCGCAGAAGATGCCGCCCCAGCTGAAGCGCTCGGGGGCCTCGCGCACGGCGATGGTCTCCGGGAAGAGCACCGCGGAGTTGGTGTCGTAACCGGACGTGAAGTCCTCGAAGGTGATGCCGCAGAAGAGCGGGTTGTCGTAGCGGTTCGCCTCCAGGTCGGCGAGCCACTCGGGCCAGACCATCTTGAGCACGACCGCTTCGAGGTTGCGGTCGGGGTTGCCGTTCTGCGTGTACATCGCGAAGACGACGAGGTGCTGGAGGCCGTCGGCCCGGTCCTTCGCGGGCTGGAAGGCGAGCAGCGAGTCCAGGAAGTCGGGGACGCGGAAGCCGTCGGCGGCCCAGCGGCGCAGGTCGGTGACGAGCGCGCGGTGGTAGGCGACATCGTGCGGGAGGAGCGGGGAGAGCTCCTCGACCGCTCCGATCACCCGGTCGAGGACCTGCTCGACCGTGGCCGGGGACGGGGCGCCCTCGGCCTCGAAGTCGATGGATCCGTCCTTGGACTGCCAGGGGCGGATCTCCTCGACGGCATCCTTGAGCACGGGCCAGGCCGGGTGCTCGACCACCCGCTGGGCCGTAGCTATCGCGCCGTCGGTGGCGCTCTGCACAAGAATTTCCGTCATGACACTTCCTCCACGGGAGAACCTCGCGTGACATCACCGTAGCCGGGCAGAGCTCACCCCGACAAGGGGAGACCTGAAAATTATCCTGCGTACCCCCCATGGTCACCGCTGTTTTTCCTGCGGAATACCGGGTAGGAGCGCAGTTCCCACAGCACCGCTCGGATCCTGGCGACCGGGCCCGCACGGCTGGGGACATCGCGGGCCGCGGCCGCTACCCTCCCCAGTGCCGTATTGCCGCAACCTCCGCACGGGCAGGAGCAGTCGACGGATCCCCGCCGACGGAAACGAGGTCGCCTTGTCTTTTCTCACCCTGGGTCATCGCGGAGTGATGGGCGTCGAGCCCGAGAACACCCTGCGCTCCTTCGTCCGCGCCGAGGCGTCCGGGATGGACGCCATCGAGCTGGACCTGCACCTCAGCAAGGACGGCGCGCTCGCCGTGATGCACGACACGGACGTGGACCGCACCACGGACGGGACCGGGCCGATCGCGGCCAAGACCCTGGCGGAGCTGCGCGAGCTCGACGCCGGTCAGGGCGAGCGGATCCCGGTCTTCGAGGAGGTCCTGGACGCCGTCTCCTCCCCGCTCCAGGCGGAGATCAAAGATGTGGCGGCGGCCCGCGCGCTGGCGGACGTGATCCTGGAGCGCGAGCTCGTGGGCCGGGTGGAGGTGTCCTCGTTCCACGACGAGGCCGTCACCGAGATTGCCCGGCTGGTGCCCGGCGTCCGCACGGTCCTGATCGCCAGCCGCTGGGGTGCGGACGTGGTGGACCGGGCGAAGGCGGCGGGCGCGGCGACGCTCGCGCTGAACATCCGCCGCCTCACCCTGGAGGTGGTGGAGCAGGCGCACGGCGAGGGCGTGAAGGTGATCGGCTGGGTGGTGAACACCCAGGACCATCTGCGCCTCGCCCGGGCACTGGGCCTGGACGGCGCGACGACCGACTTCCCCGAGATCCGCCGCGCCGGGCGCTTCACCGCCTGAGGGCGAGCGCCGTCAGGCGCTGCCCCCGAGGTTCTTGACGAGCAGTTCGAAGGCCAGGTCGTCGCGTTGCGGGACACCGAAGCGCTCGTCTCCGTACGGGAACGGGGTGAGCTGTCCCGTACGGCGGTAGCCGCGGCGTTCGTACCAGGCGATCAGGTCCTCGCGCACCGAGATCACCGTCATGTGCATCTCGCCGACGCCCCAGCTCTCCCGGACGGTGCGCTCCGCCTCGGCGATGATCAGCTTGCCGAGGCCGCCGCCCTGGCGTCGAGCTGGCAGCAGGCGACGAGTTCGCCGCCGCGCTCGACCGCGAGCAGTCGGCTCGCCGGGGCGGCGATGACATCGCGCACACCCTGTTCGTCGGTCCGCTGCCCCTGGAGGATGTCGGCCTCCGTGGTCCAGCCGGCGCGGCTGGAGTCACCGCGGTAGGCCGACTCGATCAGGGCCACCAGCGCCGGGACGTCGTCCTCGGTCGCGTCGCGGAAGGTCAGCCGGGCCGCGTCGGGCGTGGCGGTGTCCATGGTGGGGCTCTCCGTCTCTCTGCTGCCGTACGTGGTTTCTCTGTCGCCGTACGTCCGGTCGAGCGTAACGCGACCCGGAGCGCCCCCGGCGGGCCCCGGCGTACCCCCTTCACACCCCCGTGCGCCGGGTTCGGCCGCGGCCGCCCGGGCATCGATGGATCGACCCGTAACAGTGGTGTACGTCCGACCGGGGGGAGGCGTGCCGTGCACGGAGGGGCTCCGGCCGGCTGGCTGCTGATGGCGTTGTGCGCGGTGAGCGGCGCCTACTGTCTGCTGCGCACCCGCACGGGGACGCCGCAGGAGCGGCGCACCGCGCGCTCGGAGGCGCTCATGGGCTTCGGCATGGCGGCGATGGCCGTTCCGGCGGCGGTGCTGTCGCCCCCGGACTGGGCGTGGGCGGTCTACGCGGTGCTGTTCGGCG
>MUNB01000160.1 GCA_002154345.1 Streptomyces griseus | reverse complement strand
CGCTGAGCCGGTCGACGGGGGTCCGGGCGGGGGCGCGGGTACGGTCACGGTCGCGCCGGTCCGAGGTGGGCGTCGACCGTCCGGGCGATCAGCGGCGCGAGGCTCTCGCGGTCGCGCGCGTCGCCGGGCGAGGGGGCTGCCAGGGTGAGGGAGAGGCTTCCCCAGCTCCAGAGTTGGGCGATGCCGTGGACGTTCGCCCAGAGGGCTGCGGCCACGACGTCCGGGGCGGGCCCGGGCCCGGCGGGCGACGGCCGGGCGGAGTCCTGCAGGTGCCGGGCGACCAGGGCGACGAGCGAGCCGAACAGCGGAAGGGTCTTCTCCCGCAGCCTGGGCCGCCCGTCGGCCTCGTCGCCGCCGTCCAGCAGGTCGTGGCGGAACATCAGCTCGAACATCGGGCGCTGCTCGACGGCGAATCCGACGTAGCCCTCGACCAGGAGGCACAGCTGGGCGCGCGGGTCGCCGTCCGGCCTCAGCGCGGTGTCTAGCCGGTCCTTCAAGGCGTCGAAACCGCGCCCCGCGATGGCGGAGAGCAGCGAGCGGTGGGTCGGGAAGTAGCGGCGCGGCGCGCCGTGCGAGACACCGGCACGGCGGGCGATCTCCCGCAGCCCCAGCGCCGCGATCCCCTCGGTCGCCACCATCTCGACGCCGATGTCCACCAGTCGTTCCCGCAGCGGGGTCCCGTCTTCCATGGGAAACTTCTAGCACCATCGAGTAGACAGTGTCTACTCGATGGGCGAGGGGCGCCACGGACGTTCCGCGCCCGTTCCGCCGTTCGTCATCCGCTTCCTGACCGCCGGTCAGGTCGATGACCTCGACTGTGCCGAGGCAGTGACCCAGATGTAACCGAATGGCGTAGAGAACGCGGAACCACGGAGCGTCACAAGCCGTTCTTCTTCCCACTACACGGCCGCCGGACCCCGGCGACGTACGACCGGAGGAAAGGAAAACGCCCTATGAAGAAGACCGTCGGATGGGCCCAGGACGGCGACGACTGGACGATCACCGTGAACGGCACGCTGTATCGCGCGATCGAACGGCCGACGGACGGCCGGGTGCACAACTATCTGGTGCGGGGCGACGATCTGACCGCCGAGTGCCCGAGCCTGGGGCACGGGCTCGGCGTGATCCGGGCGCACGAGACCCGGCGCTGACACCCCGCCGGTCCGACGACGAGGTGCGGAGGCCGCTGCCGCCCGCGCCTCGACGTGGACCCGCCGCCCGACCGTGGCCTCAGGCGTCCGATGCCGGGCGCAGCAGATAGGTGTCCATGATCCAGCCGTGCCGCTCGCGGGCCTCCGCGCGCAGCCGGCTGATCCGTCCGGCCACCTCGTCGAGCGGGCCGGAGACCAGGATCTCGTCCGGGGTGCCGATGTACGCGCCCCAGTGGATCCACAGCCCCCTGCCCGTCAGATGGGCGAAGGTCTCATGGCCGTCCAGCATCACGACGATGTCGACGTCGTCCCCGGGAAAGCCCTGGGCCAGCCGCCGGCCGGGGGTGATGTGGATGGGGCGGCCGACCCCGTTCAGGGTGACGCGGTGCCGGGCGGCGAGGGCGGAGACGCTGCTGATGCCGGGGATCACCTCATGGCCGAATTCCACCGCTCCACGGCCCCGGATGTCGTCGAGGATCGCGAGGGTGCTGTCGTACAGCGACGGGTCGCCCCACACCAGGAAGGCTCCGCACTGCCCCGGCGCGAGCTCCTCGGTGATCAGGCGTTCGCAGATGTCGGCGCGGCGCCGGCGCCAGTCGTGCACCGCCGAGGTGTAGCGCCCGCCGTCCTGCTGGGTGCGGTCCCGCCACGGGTCCTCGGCCTCCACGACGCGGTAGGGGCCGCTGAGGTGTTCGTCCAGGATGTCCCGCCGCAGCCGGGTCAGGGAATCCTTCTCCTTGCCCTTGCCGAGGACGAAGAAGACGTCGGCCCGGCGCATGGCCTTGACCGCGGCGAGCGTCAGGTGGTCGGGGTCTCCGGCACCCATGCCGATGACGAGGACGTGGCGCGGTGCGTGGCTCATGTCGGCCGATGATGCCAGGGGCGAGCCGGGGTGGGCTTACCAGGACGTCCAGCCATGTCTTCGGGGCAACGGAGTGACCGGTGCGCAGCCGGACGCCCTCACGGCCCGTGGCGTCAGGGAAGCCGGTGCGAATCCGGCGCGGTCCCGCCACTGTGACCGCCCGGGTACCGCTGGCCGGCCGCTCGGCGTCGTCGCGGGCATCACCCCGTTCAACTTCCCCGCGATGATTCCGCTGTGGAAGGCGGTCCCCGCTCCGGCCTGCGGGAACGCCTTCATCCTGAAGCCCTCCGAGCGGGACCCGTCGGTGCCGTTGCGGCTGGCCGAACTGTTCCTGGAGGCGGGGCTGCCGCCCGGGGCGCTGAACGTCGTCAACGGCGGCAAGGAGACGGTCGACACCCTCTTGGAGGACCCGCGCGTCAAGGCGCTCGGCTTCGTCGGCTCGACCCCGATCGCCGCGCACATCTACGCCACCGCCGCCGCCCACGGCAAGCGCGCGCAGTGCTCCGGCGGGGCGAAGAACCACATGATCGTGCTGCCGGACGCCGACCTGGCCCAGGCGGTCGCCGCACTGACCGCCCGCGCTCCGAGCGCCGGTTCCTGGGCCGCGACGCCGGTGGCCTGGGCCGCCGCCCGCGCGGCCGGCAGCACCGCCACCCCTGCGTCATCGACCGGCATCACCACCGCCGGCCCGCGAGGACGGGCGCGGTGCGGCGGGGATGATCCGCCCCCTGACGCGCGTTACCTCCAGGTGTGTCCGGCTCATCGTCGACCGGGCCACGGAACTGGAGCTGGAGGCGGCGCTGTGCACGGTGAGTACAAGGTTCCCGGCGGCAAGCTGGTCGTGGTGGACCTGGAGGTGGCGGGCGGTGCGTTGCGGAACGTCCGGGTCGCCGGGGACTTCTTCCTCGAACCGGACGAGGCGATCCTCGCGATCGACGCGGCGCTGGAGGGCGCCCCGGCCCACACCGACACGGCCGGGCTCGCGGCCCGGATCGAGGCAGCGCTGCCCGACTCCACGGTGATGCTGGGGCTGAGCGCGGAGGGCGTCGCCGTCGCCGTACGCCGGGCGCTCGCGCAGGCCACGGAGTGGAGCGACTACGACTGGCAGCTGATCCACGAGGCCCCGCAGTCGCCCGCGCTGCACATGGCGCTGGACGAGGTGATCACCGCCGAGGTCGCGGCGGGGCTGCGGCCGCCGACGCTGCGGGTCTGGGAGTGGGACGCCCCCGCCGTGATCATCGGCAGCTTCCAGTCGCTGCGCAACGAGGTCGACCCGGCGGGCGTCGAACGGCACGGCGTGAACGTCGTCCGCCGGATCTCCGGCGGCGGCGCGATGTTCGCCGAGCCGAGCTCCACCATCACCTACTCGCTGGCCGTTCCGCAGTCGCTGGTGTCGGGCCTCTCCTTCGCCGACAGTTACGCCTATCTCGACGACTGGGTCCTGGAGGCCCTCGCCGACATGGGCATCAAGGCCTGGTACCAGCCGCTCAACGACATCGCCACCGAGGTCGGCAAGATCGCCGGGGCCGCGCAGAAGCGGATGGTCGGGCCGGACGGCGGGCCGGGAGCGGTGCTGCACCACGTGACGATGGCGTACGACATCGACGCCGACAAGATGCTGGAGGTCCTGCGGATCGGCAAGGAGAAGATGTCCGACAAGGGCACCCGGTCCGCGAAGAAGCGCGTCGACCCGCTGCGCCGGCAGACGGGGCTGCCCCGGCAGATCGTCATCGAGCGGATGATCGACTCCTTCCGCAAGCGCCACGGCCTCACCCCGGGAAGCGTGACGGACGCCGAGCTGGCCCGCGCGGAGGAGCTCGTACGCACCAAGTTCGGTACGCCGGAGTGGACGGCCCGGGTGCCGTAGCCGGACCCCGCCCGGGTGCCGGGAGTCTCCGACGGCAGCACGATGGAGAGGACCGTACGCGGGGGGCCACGGCGGGAGGCCCCGGTGGCACGCAGCGGATCGACCGACGTACTCGTCGCGGGAGCCGGCCCGGTCGGGCTGACGCTCGCCGCCGAACTGCGGCGCGCGGGCGTCCGCTGCCGGATCGTGGACCGCCTCCCGGCCCGGCTGCCGTACGCCAAGGCGGTCGGTGTCCAGCCACGCACGCTGGAGCTCTTCGACCGGATGGGCGTGGTGCGGGACGTGCTGGACGCGGCGGTGCCGATGCGCGGTCAGCTGACGTACGTGAACGGGGCCGCGCAGGACCGGATCGAGCTCGTGCTGCCGCCGGAGGTGCCGTATGGCTTCGCGGCGCTGCCGCAGTACGCCACCGAAGGCGTCCTGGAGGAGTTCCTGGGGCGGTTCGGCACGGCGATCGAGCGGTCGACCGAGCTGGTGGGGTTCGACCAGGACGCCGCCGGGGTGACCTGCCGGCTGACCACGGCGTCCGGGGGCGAGGAGGAGGTGCGGTCCCGGTTCCTGGTGGGGTGCGACGGGGCGCACAGCCTGGTCCGCAAGGGGCTCGGGCTGTCCTTCGAGGGCGGCGCGTTCCCGGAGGAGTACATGCTCGCCGATGTGGAGGTGGGCTGGGGGCTGCCGCCCGGGTACGCGGTGCGGTCGATGCACCGGGGCGAGGACGGCGCGACCGACGACCTGCTGGTCTGCGTCCCGCTGCCGGGCGACGGCCGCTACCGGATGTCGATGCCGGCGCCGCCCGAGCTGTCCGCCGCACGGCGGGCCTCCGGGGCCGGTGACGGGGTGGTCCACGGGCTCGAAGGCGGCACGGCTCCCGCGCTCGCCGACATCCAGAAGGTGCTGGACCGGCTGGCCCCGGAGCCGGTCACGGCGTCCGCGCTGCGCTGGTCGTCGGTGTTCCGGATCAGCCACCGGCTGGTGGACCGCTACGGCGAGGGCCGGGTGTTCGTCGCCGGGGACGCGGCGCACATCCATCCGCCGACCGGAGCCCAGGGCATGAACACCGGGATCCAGGACGCGTGCAATCTGGCGTGGAAGCTGGCCCTGGCGGTGGGCGGGGCGGCGGGCCCGCGGGTCCTCGCCGGTTACGACGCCGAACGCCGCCCGGTCGGCGAGGAGGTCGTCGGGCGGACCGTCCGGCACGCCGCCGAGGGGGTCCAGGCCGATCCGACGGACCGGGAGACGCTGCTGCTGCGCGAGGCCCAGCTGCTCATCGGCTACCGGGACAGCCCGCTGGTGACGCCGCCGCCCCGGGCCGACGGGAGCGGGCCCCGGCCCGGCGACCGGGTTCCGGACTGCGCAGGGCTCACCGGGGACATCGCCGCCTATCCCCTGCGGCTGTTCGACGTGCTGCGCGGGAGCGGGCACGTCCTGCTGGTGTACGGGTCGCACCCGGCGGGCGACTCCGTGTCCGATCTCGCCTCGGCGGCACGGGAGTGGTCCCACGGGCTGATGGAGACCCGCTGGATCCTGCCGGCCGACGCGACCGCCCCGCCGTCGCCCGTTCCCTGTCACCGGGACGGACTCGGCGCGTTCGCGCGGCGGTACGGGGCCGGGGAGGGGACGGCGTTCGTGGTGCGGCCGGACGGGTATCTGGGCGCCCGGCTCTGTCCTCCGACGGTACGGGAGCTGGCGTCGGCGCTCGGGAGGGTCTTCGGCGATGGCTCGACGCAGGGGCCGACCGGTCCTGGCAGGTGACCGGCCGGGTCAGTCGACGGTCACCACGACCGAGTGCCAGCCGCTGGCGCCGTCGGGCACGGTCTTGGTGCGCCGCTCGGTCTGGACCTCGCCGGTGCGGTCGGTGGCGCGGACGGTCAGGGTGTGGCCGCCGGGGGTCGCCTGCCAGGGGTAGGACCACTGGCGCCAGGTGTCGACGGTGTCCTGTTCGGCGAGCTGCGCCGGCCGCCAGGGGCCCTCGTCCACGCGGATCTCGACCTTCTCGATGCCTCGGTGCTGGGCCCAGGCCACTCCGGCGACCATGACCGTGCCGGCCTCGGGGCGTCCGAAGGGCTTGGGGGTGTCGATCCGGGACTGGGTCTTGATCGGGGCCTTGCGGGCCCACTCGCGCTTCACCCAGTACGGGTCGTAGGCGTCGAACGTGGTGAGTTCGATGTCCTCGATCCACTTGCAGGCGGAGACGTATCCGTACAGGCCGGGGACGAGCATGCGCACGGGGAAGCCGTGGACGAAGGGCAGCGGTTCGCCGTTCATCCCGACCGCGAGCATCGCGTCCCGGCCGTCCATCACGTCCTCGACGGGGGTGCCGAGCGTCATCCCGTCGACGGACCGGGCGACGATCTGGTCGGCCGGGCCGCCCCGGGACGGCGGCTTCACCCCGGCCTCCTTGAGCAGGTCGGCGAGCCGGACCCCGATCCACCGGGCGTGGCCGACGTAGGGGCCGCCGACCTCGTTGGAGACGCAGGTGAGGGTGATCTCCCGTTCGATCAACGGGCGGTTCAGCAGGTCCTGGTAGGTGAGTTCCAGGTCCTGTCGGACGCCCTTGCCGTGGATGCGGAGCCGCCAGGAGTTCGCGTCGACCTTCGGGACCACCAGGGCGGTGTCCACCCGGTAGAACGTGTCGTTCGGGGTGGTGAACGGGCTGATGCCGGGGATCCGCAGCCGTGCTCCTGCCGGGGTCGGCTTCGCGGGCGAGGCGGGGGCGGGCAGTTTCACGGAGGCACGGGAGGCGACGGCGTCACGGCTGCTGCGCCCGTTCAGCGTCCGGCCGATCGCGCCCGCGGCCGTGGACGCGGCGGCCGCGGCGGTGGCGGCGACCAGGAACCCGCGCCGGTCCCAACCGGTCTCGGACGCCTGCTCGTTGCCCTGCTCGTTGTCCTGCTCGTTGCCCCGCTCGTTGTCCTGCTCGCGCTGCTCGTCCCGGCCGGCGGTCCGGTGCGGGACGGTGAGGCGGCCGATGAGGACGTACAGCAGGACGGCCCCGACGACCGCGCCCAGCAGGGACGGCAGCCCGTCCACGAGGCCCGTGGAGTCCGGCCTGCTGACGGCGGCCGCCGTGCCGACCACGCCGAAGAGCAGGACGGCGGCCGCGCCGGTCCGCCGGTGCCGCAGCGCCAACAGGCCGACGGCCAGGGCGAGAAGGGCGAGTGTGGCGACGATGCCGAGTTGCAGGACGAGCTTGTCGTCCTCGCCGAAGGTCCGGATCGCCCAGTCCTTCACTCCGGCGGGCGTCCGGTCGATGGCCGCTCCGCCGACCGCTGTGACGGGACTCGCCTCGGGCCTGACGGCCGCCGATACGAGCTCGGCGAAGGCCAGCGAGGCGAACCCCGCGAGCAGTCCGCTCAGGGCGGCGAGCGTGCCGCGGGTCAGTGCTGTCCGGGAGATCCTCACGGTCGTCATTCGGAGCCGTGGGAGCGGCGGATTGGTTCGTCACCCGTACGGCCCCCCGGAACGCGGACCGCCCCGGCGGGCACGGGGCCTGCCGGGGCGGAACGGTGGGGCGGACGGGTCCGCCCCCATCAGGTCAGCCGAGGGTGGCGATGGCCTGGTTGAACGTGGCGGACGGGCGCATGACCGCCGCGGCCTTGGCCGGGTCGGGCTGGAAGTAGCCGCCGATCTCGGCCGGGGAGCCCTGCACCGCGATCAGCTCGGCGACGATGGTCTCCTCCTGCTCGGCCAGAGTCTTGGCGAGCGGGGCGAACGCCTCGGCGAGCTTGGCGTCGTCGGTCTGCCGCGCCAGCTCCTGGGCCCAGTAGAGGGCCAGGTAGAAGTGGCTGCCGCGGTTGTCGATGCCGCCGAGGCGACGGCTCGGGGACTTGTCCTCGTTGAGGAAGGTGCCCGTCGCCCGGTCCAGGGTGTCGGCGAGGACCTGGGCCCGCGCGTTGTCCGTGGTGGTGGCCAGGTGCTCGAAGCTGACCGCGAGGGCCAGGAACTCGCCCAGGCTGTCCCAGCGCAGGTAGTTCTCCTTGACGAGCTGCTGGACGTGCTTGGGGGCCGAGCCGCCCGCGCCCGTCTCGAACAGACCGCCGCCGTTCATCAGCGGGACGACGGAGAGCATCTTCGCGCTGGTGCCGAGCTCCAGGATCGGGAAGAGGTCGGTGAGGTAGTCACGGAGGACGTTGCCGGTGACGGAGATGGTGTCCTCGCCGCGGCGGATGCGCTCCAGGGAGAAGGCGGTGGCCTCCTCCGGGGTCTTGACGGAGATGTCCAGGCCGTCGGTGTCGTGGTCGGCGAGGTACGTGGTGACCTTGGCGATCAGGTTGGCGTCGTGCGCGCGGCCCTCGTCCAGCCAGAACACGGCCGGGTTGCCGGTGGCGCGGGCGCGGGTGACGGCGAGCTTGACCCAGTCCTGGATCGGGGCGTCCTTGGTCTGGCACATCCGGAAGATGTCCCCGGCGCCCACGGTCTGCTCCAGCACGACGGTGCCGTTCGTGTCGACGACGCGCACGGTGCCGGTGGCGGGGATCTCGAAGGTCTTGTCGTGGCTGCCGTACTCCTCGGCCTTCTGCGCCATCAGACCGACGTTGGGCACCGAGCCCATGGTGGCCGGGTCGAAGGCGCCGTTGGCGCGGCAGTCGTCGATGACGACCTGGTAGACACCGGCGTAGCTGCTGTCCGGCAGGACGGCGATGGTGTCGGCCTCGTTGCCGTCGGGGCCCCACATGTGACCCGAGGTGCGGATCATGGCGGGCATCGAGGCGTCGACGATGACGTCGCTGGGGACGTGCAGGTTGGTGATGCCCTTGTCGGAGTCGACCATCGCGAGGGCGGGGCCCTCGGCGAGCTCGGCCTCGAAGGACGCCTGGATCTCGGCGCCGACGTCCGGCAGCGAGTTCAGGCCCTTGAGGATGCCGCCCAGGCCGTCGTTGGGGGTGAGACCGGCGGCGGCGAGCTGCTCGCCGTACTTGGCGAAGGTGTTCGGGAAGAAGGCGCGGACCGCGTGGCCGAAGATGATCGGGTCGGAGACCTTCATCATGGTGGCCTTGAGGTGCACGGAGAACAGCACGCCCTCGGCCTTGGCGCGGGCGACCTGCGCGGTGAAGAACTCGCGCAGCGCGGCGACGCGCAGGACGGCCGCGTCGACGACCTCGCCCTTGAGGACGGGTACGGACTCGCGGAGCACGGTGGTGGTGCCGTCGTCGCCGTGCAGCTCGATGCGGAGCGAGCCGTCCTCGGCGATGACCGCGGACTTCTCGGTGGAGCGGAAGTCGTCGACGCCCATGGTGGCGACGTTCGTCTTCGAGTCGGCCGACCAGGCGCCCATGCGGTGCGGGTGGGCCTTGGCGTAGTTCTTGACGGAGGCGGGGGCGCGGCGGTCGGAGTTGCCCTCGCGCAGGACCGGGTTGACGGCGCTGCCCTTGACCTTGTCGTACCGGGCGCGGACGTCCTTGTCGGCGTCGGTCTGCGGGTCGTCCGGGTAGTCCGGAAGCGCGTAGCCCTGCTCCTGGAGCTCGGCGATGGCGGCCTTGAGCTGCGGGATCGACGCCGAGATGTTCGGCAGCTTGATGATGTTCGCGCCGGGCGTCCTGGCCAGCTCGCCGAGCTCGGCGAGCGCGTCATCGATACGCTGCTCGGCCTTGAGGTGCTCCGGGAAACTGGCGATGATCCGGCCCGCGAGGGAGATGTCACGGCGCTCGACCGTGACGCCTGCGGTCGAGGCGTAGGCCTCGACGACGGGCAGGAACGAGTAGGTCGCCAGGGCAGGGGCCTCGTCGGTGTGCGTATAGATGATGGTCGAGTCAGTCACCGGGTGCTCCGCTCCACGTCTGCAACATTGCTTGACATCAAGATATCTCGTCACCGTGCCGGGCTCCACAAGGCCCCCGCACGGTTTCACCGCCGGCGCCCCGGACGGGCCGGGGCCGTGACCGCGCGCTCACGGCGGGTGAGACTCCGGGCCCCGCCGGACCTCGCGCCGCTCGTCACGGCCCGCCACCGCCCGGTGGACCCCCGGGGCCGAACGTCAGCGTGAACAGCGCCCCGCCACCCGGCGCGGCCCCCGCCGTCAGCTCCGCCCCGTGCGCGCGGGCGATCTGCCGGGCCATCGCCAGGCCGAGGCCCGAGCCGGGCAGGGCGCGCGCCGCCTCGGCCCGGTAGAAGCGGTCGAAGACGTACGGGAGGTCCGCGGCCGGAATCCCCGGACCGTGGTCCCGGACCGTCAGCACCAGCCCGCCGCCGCTCCCGGGCCCGCCGCCGTCCTCGCCCCCGCTCCCGTACGCGCTGAGCGCCACCTCCACCGGGGTGCCCGGCGGGCTGAACTTGGCCGCGTTGTCCAGCAGGTTCGTCAGCAGGCGCGCCAGCCGTGCCGGAACCCCGGGCCGGACCGTCTGCGCCGCGCCCGGCCCCACCTCCAGCAGGAAAGGGGTCCGCGGCCAGTGCGTGCGGGCCGTGGCCACCGTGTGCTCCGCCACCTCCGCGATCCGCACCTCTTCCAGGAGCGGCAGCGGCTCCTCGTCCCGGGCCAGCTCGATCAGGTCGTTCACCAGCCCGGTCACCTCCCGGATCCCCCGCCCCAGCGCCCCCGACGCCCGGTCGCGCTGCTCGGGCGTCAGCCGGTCGCCGCGGGCCAGCAGCTCCGCGTTGGTGCGCAGCGCGGTCAGCGGGGTCCGCAGCTCGTGGGAGGCGTCCGCGACCAGCCGGCGCTGGGAGCTCACCGACTGCTCCAGCTCCCCGAGCATCGTGTTGAAGCTGGCCGCCAGCCGGGTCACCTCGTCCTGCCGGCCCGGCGGGCCCGGCGGCAGCTCGATGCGGTGGCGCGGGTCCCGGGTCGCCGCGATCCGCTCGGCGGTCGAGGTCAGCCGGGCCACCGGGGCCAGGCCCGTGCGCGAGACGGCGTACCCGAGCAGGCCCGCCAGGAGCACCCCCGCCCCGCCGACCGCCGCCAGCAGCACGGCCGCCTGCCGCACGCCCTTCTCGACCGGGTCCGCCCGCAGCGCCACCTGGAGCGCCCGCCCGTCCCCGAACGGGGTCGTCAGCATCCGCAGCGGCTGCCCGAAGCGGCTGACGTTGCTGTAGTACGGGGCCCGCTTCCCGGCCGCGACCTCGCGTACGGGGGTGGAGACGGGCAGCAGATACGCCATGTCGGGGTCCGCCGCCGGGTCGGCCGGGACGATCTGGGCGCAGGCGGGCGCGGAGAGGTAGCGGCACTCGCCCGCCACGGTCTGCGGGCCCTCGCCCCGGTTCTCCTGGATCACCCGGGTCGCGGACTGGGTGAGGGACAGGTCGAGCTGGTGCAGCAGCTCGTAGCGGATGACGAAGAAGGCCGCCGCGCACACGCCGACCGCGACCAGCGCCACCGCCGCCGAGGCCGCCACCGCGAGCCGGGTCCGCAGGGGCCGCCTGCGCCGCCAGCGGGCGCCCAGGCGGCGCACCCCGCTCACGCCACGTCCAGCCGGTAGCCGAGCCCGTGCACGGTGTGGACGAGGCGCGGCTCGCCGCCCGCCTCCAGTTTCCGCCGCAGATATCCCACGTACACCGCGAGCGAATTGGAGTCGGGCCCGAAGTCCTGGCCCCAGACCCGCTCCAGGATCACCTCGCGCGGCAGCGCCTGCCCCGGGTGGCGCAGCAGCAGTTCCAGCAGCGCGGCCTCGGTACGGGAGAACTCCACCGGGCGGCCGCCGCGCCGTCCGGTCCGCGTCACCGGGTCCAGCGTCAGATCCGCGAAGGCGAGGTCCCCGTCCGGGGCGGGCGGCGCGGCCCGCCGCAGCAACGCCCGTACGCGTGCGACCAGTTCGTCCAGGGCGAACGGTTTCACCAGATAGTCGTCGGCCCCCGCCTCCAGCCCGTCCACCCGCTCGCTCACCGAGGAGAGCGCGGTCAGCACCAGCACCGGCGTCCGGTCCTTGATCGCCCGCAGCCTCCGGCATACCGCGAGCCCGTCGAGGACCGGCATCATCACGTCCAGGACCAGTGCGTCCGGCTCCCAGGCGGCCACCGCCGACAGCGCCGCCAGGCCGTCGCCGACTCCGCGGACCTCGTACCCCTCGACGCTCAGCCCGTCCTCGACGGCGGACCGTACGTCCGGCTCGTCCTCGGCCACCAGAATCCTGCCCCTACTCCGCAGGCCGCTCACGTCACTCACACCGCTCATGCCCCGAAGCCTGCCAAACCGGACTCTTAGAACCTTCTTAAGCCTCCCGCCCAGAGTGGCGGCCATGCGCACACCCCTCTCCGTCGTGATCGGTGCGGGCGGCACCGGCGGCCACATCTACCCCGGTCTCGCCCTCGCCGAGGCCCTGCGCCGCGCCGACCCGGACGCGGTCATCTCCTTCATCGGCACCGAGCGCGGGCTGGAGACGACCCTGATCCCGGCGGCCGGATACCGGCTGCACACCGTCGACATGATCCCCTTCGACCCCGCGCTCGGCGCGAAACGCTTCCTCCTCCCGGCCGCGCTCCTGCGCTCCGGGGCCCAGGCCCGCTCGGTCCTGCGCACCCAGCAGGCGCAGGTCGTCGTCGGCATGGGCGGCTATCCGAGCGCCCCGGCGATCGTCGGGGCGAAGCTGGCCGGGCTGCCCAGCGTGATCCACGAGTCCAACGCGGTGCCGGGCCGGGCCAACCAGTTCGCCGCCCGGCTCACCGAACACCTCACCGTCGCCTTCGACGGCAGCCGCGCCCATCTGTCGGGCGGTGAGCGGGCGCGGACCGTCGGCATGCCGATCGCCGCGTCGCTGGCCGCCCTGAACCGGCCGGCCCTGCGTGAGGAGGCGCGGCGCGCCTTCGGGATACCCGAGGGGGCGCGGGTCGTCCTCTTCAACGGGGGCAGCCTCGGCGCGGCCCGGCTCACCGCCGCCGCGGTGGGGCTCGCGGCCCGGTGGCGGGAGCGCGGGGACGTCCACCTCCTGATCAAGACGGGTCCGGCCGCGCTCGAAGAGACCCGTCGGAAGCTCGTCGACGCGGGGGCGGGGGCCGACGGGCACCGGCGCGGGCCCGTCGCGCAGGCGGTGCCCTACCTCGACCGGATGGACCTCGCCTACGCGGTCGCCGACCTGGTGGTCTGCCGGGCGGGCTCGGCCACGATCGCCGAGCTCGCCACGACCGGGGTGCCCGCCGTCCTCGTGCCGTACCCGCACGCCCCCGGCGACCACCAGACCCACAACGCGCGGGTCCTCTCCGACGCGGGCGCGGCCTGCCTCGTCCCCGATGCCGAGACCACCGCCGACCGCCTCGCCGAAATCGTCGACCCCCTGCTCGCCGACCCCGCGCGGCTCGCCGTGATGGGACGCGCCGCGGACCCGGGCCACCATGCCCGCGCCGCCGACCTGCTCGCCGAAACCGTCATCCGCCTCGCCGGACACCCCACCACCGCACAGGAGTTCACCTCATGAACAGCACCATCGCCGACATGAACAGCACCGCCGTCGACTGGACCGGCCGTACCGTCCTCGTCACCGGGGCCGAAGGCTTCATCGGCTCCACCCTCGTGGACCTGCTCGTCGAACGCGGCGCGCGCGTCCGGGCGTTCGTCCACTACAAGCCGTACGCCGACAAGGGCCACCTCGCCCGCCACCTCGACGACCCGCACGGCCCGGTCGAGTTCATCGCCGGGGACGTCGGCGACGCGGGACGCGTGATGGACGCGGTCGCGGGCTGCGACACGGTCTTCCACCTCGCCGCGCTCATCGGCATCCCCTACAGCTACGACTCCCCCGGCGCGTACGTCCGCACGAACGTCGTCGGTACGGAGAACATCGCCGAGGCCTGCCGCCGCCACTCCGTGCGCCGCCTCCTGCACACCTCCACCAGCGAGGTGTACGGGACCGCGCTGACGGCGCCGATCGGCGAGGACCACCCCCTCCAGCCGCAGTCGCCGTACTCCGCGTCGAAGATCGGCGCGGACATGATGGCCCTGTCCCACTGGCACGCCTTCGAGCTGCCGGTGACGGTCGTGCGGCCGTTCAACACCTACGGGCCCCGCCAGTCGGCCCGGGCGGTGATCCCCGCGATCCTCGCCCAACTGCACTCCGGAGCGCGGGAGATCCGCCTGGGCTCGCTGACCCCGACCCGCGACTTCACCTATGTCACCGACACCGCCGCCGGGTTCCTGGCCCTGGCCGGCTGCGACCGGGCGCTGGGCGAGAGCGTCAACCTCGGTACCGGCCGGGAGATTTCGGTGGGAGACCTCGCGAAGGCCCTCATCGCCGCCTCCGGCCGGGACGCCGGGATCGTCGTGGACCCGGCGCGGCTGCGCCCCTCCGGCAGCGAGGTCCACCGGCTGCTGTCCGACAACACCCGCGCCCGCACCTGGGCGGGCTGGGAGCCCGAAGTCGGCCTGGAGGAGGGCCTGGAGCGCACCTCGGCCTGGGTGGCGGACCACCTGCACCTGTTCGCGCCGACGCGCTACCAGGTCTGAGCGACCCGCCGGGGTGGATGGCCGCCGGTCAGACCGGCGGCCGGTGCTCGTACCAGCGCAGGTCGTCCTCCAGCTGGGCGGCGAGCGCGATCAGCCGCTCCTCGCTGCGGGAGGGGCCGAGCAGCTGGGCGCCGACGGGGAGGCCGGAGCGGGTGAAGCCGGCCGGAACGTTCACGCCGGGCCAGCCGAGGACGTTCCACGGCCAGGCGTACGGGCAGGCGGCCGCCATGGTGACGTCGGTGCGCCAGGCGCCGAGGCGGTCGAAGGTGCCGATCCGGGGCGGCGGCGCGGCGGTGGTCGGGGTGAGGAGGACGTCGTACGAGTCGAAGAGGGCGCCGATCCTGCGGTGCTGGCGCACTTCGCGGGCGCGGGCGGCCCGGACCACCCGCCCGCCCAGCCGGGTCCCGGTCCGCAGGGCGCTGCGGGTGCGCGGGTCGAGGAGGGCCGGTTCGGGGTGGCGGGCGGCGAATTCGGCGATGCCGACGGTGGCGCGGGGCACGAAGGCGAGGCCGATCAGCCCGTACCGGGGGCGGGCCTCCTCGACGTGGTGGCCGAGCCGGGCGAGGGTCTCGGCGAGCGCGGTGACGGCCCGGCGCACCTCGGGGTCGGGTCCGGCGCCGGTGAGGGTGAGCG
>MUNB01000016.1 GCA_002154345.1 Streptomyces griseus | reverse complement strand
CCCCCTCGCCTGCCCCCTGCTCGCACCACCCTCCTCCAGCACTTCACCGGCTGGTTCGTCCGCACCGAGCGCCCCCTGTTCGATCCGGCGACCGCGGACCTGATGGACTTCCGTACGCCACAGCCCGCCCATGGGCTCTCGTTCGGCTATGTCCTGCCTCTGGATCCGCACACGGCGCTGGTCGAGTACACCGAGTTCTCCGCCGCCCCGCTGAACGCCGACGGCTACCGGCGAGCCTTGTACAACTACACCGGCGAAATCATGAAACTGGGACAACTCCACGTCACGGCGCAGGAGCACGGCGTCATCCCGATGACGGACGGTCACTTCTCGTACCGGCAGGGGCGTTCAGTGTTCCGCATCGGCACGGCCGGAGGCGCGACCCGGCCCTCCACCGGCTACACCTTCGCCGCCGTGCACCGGCAGAGCCGAGCCATCGCCGCCCAGCTGCGCGCCGGACGGCCACTGCGCATGCCTCTGCCGTACGGGCGACGGGCGCGAGCGATGGACGCGGTAATGCTGCGGGCGCTGGACGCAGGACGGGTGGAAGGCGCTGACTTCTTCAGCCGACTCTTCCGCGGCGTTCCCGCCGAGCGGCTGCTGCGATTCATGGACGGCAGTTCGCGGCCGCATGAGGACCTGCTGATCGGCCTGCGGACACCGGTGGTTCCCATGCTGCGCACCGTCGTCGAACTCCCCTTCCGAACGCGGCGTGAACGACCTGCCACCTTGGCGTCCCCCTCACCTATCTCCCCTACCGAAACCGAAGAGAGCACCCCATGACCCTGTTGCGCGGTGACGCACTGTCCGCGGCCTTCGACCGCGGATCCGCCGCCTACGACCGCCTCGTCGCGGCCAGCCCTGGCTACCACGCGCATCTGCGCCGATCGGCACGACGGCTGGGACTGGCGGAGGAAGGACGCGGACTGCGCGTGCTCGACCTGGGATGCGGCACGGGCGCCTCCACAGCAGCCCTTCTCACCACTGCCCCGCACGCCCGGATCACCGGCGTCGACGCCTCCGGCGGCATGTTGGACCGGGCGAAGGCCAAGAGCGGGCTGGGCGGCGTCGACTTTGTGCACGCGCCGGTGGAGGAGTTGGCCGACCGGCTGCGGCCCGGCTCCTTCGACGCGGTGTTCGCCGGATACCTCTTCCGCAACCTCGGCGACCCCGACAAGACCCTCGACCTGGTACGTAACCTGCTCGTCCCCGGCGGCCGCATTGCCGTCCACGACTACACACTCAGCGGATCACCCGTCCACCGTGCCGTCTGGAACGCGGTCTGCACGGTCATCATCCAGCCCGCCGGACGGCTCGCCGGGGACGCCGAGCTCTACCGCCACCTCCGGGACAGCGTCACCCGGTTCGACACCGCGCCCGCCTTCGCCCAGCGGCTTCGCCGGGCTGGCTTCGCCGACGTACGCGTGTCGCCGCTGCCCGGCTGGCAGACCGGGATCACCCACACCTTCACCGCCCGTACCACCGCGGGCGCGGGGGAGGGGCCGTGATCCTTCTGCGGGGTGGCGGCAGGGACGGCCGGCGCGGCCGGGACCGGCAGGCTGCGCTCGTGCCGGCTCCCGTCGGCCGCCCCCGGTTCACGGGAGAGGCCCCCTCGGTGGCCGTTGTCGGCGGCGGAATCGCCGGGATCGCGGCGGCCACCTTGCTGGCCGAACGCGGCGCGCGCGTCACGCTGTACGAGCGCGGACCGGGCCTGGGCGGACGGCTGGCGGGGTGGCCCACCGAGCTCGTCGACGGCACCACCGTGACGATGAGCCGCGGGTTCCACGCCTTCTTCCGGCAGTACTACAACCTCCGCGGCCTGCTGCGCCGGGTCGACCCGGACCTCGGCTCGCTGACCCGGCTGCCCGACTACCCGCTGCGGCACAGCTCCGGCCTGCACGACAGCTTCGCCCGGATCCCGCGCACGCCCCCGCTCAGCGCGATGGGATTCGTCGCCCTCAGCCCCACCTTCGGCCTGCGGGACCTGATCCGGATGAACCCGAGGGCGGCTCTGCCGCTGCTGGACGTGCGGGTGCCCGAGGTCTACGACCGGATTGACTCCATCAGCGCCACCGACTTCCTCAACCGCATCCGCTTCCCCGAGGCCGCCCACCACCTGGCGTTCGAGGTGTTCTCCCGCAGCTTCTTCGCCGACCCGCGCGAACTGTCTGCCGCCGAACTGGTGCTGATGTTCCACATCTACTTCCTCGGCTCCAGCGAGGGCCTGCTCTTCGACGTCCCCGACGAACCGTTCCCCACCGCCATGTGGGATCCGCTGCACCGCCACCTCGAAAGCCACCGCGTCCGAGTCCGGACCCGCTGCCTCGTCCGCGAGGTGCGCCCCCTGCCCGGCAACGGCCTCGACATCACCACCGACGACGGCACAGACCGCCACGACGCCCTCGTCCTGGCCCTGGACAGCGGCGGCCTGCGCCGCGTCGTCGCCGCCTCCCCGGACCTGGGCGACGCCGACTGGCGCTCACGCATTGCCCGGCTGCGCACCGCACCGCCGTTCCTCGTCTCACGGCTCTGGCTCGACCGCCCCGTCGCGCGGAACCGGCCGGGCTTCCTGGGCACCAGCGGCTACGGGCCGCTGGACAACGTGAGCATCCTGAACCGCTGGGAGGGGGAGGCCGCCCGCTGGGCCAGTCGCACCAGGGGCTCGGTCCTCGAACTCCACGCCTACGCCGTCCCACCGGACGCTGACCGGTCCGCCGTACAGCAAGCCGCGCTGCGGCAACTGCACCAGGTCTACCCGGAGACCCGCAGCGCCCGCATCATCGATGAGCGCCACGAGTGGCGGGCGGACTGCCCGATGTTCCCCGTGGGCGGCTACCGGGATCGGCCGGGCGTGCGCAGCCCCGACCCCGCCGTCACCGTGGCGGGAGACATGGTCCGCACCGATCTGCCGGTGGCTCTGATGGAACGCGCGGCAACGAGCGGGTTCCTCGCCGCCAACGCCCTGCTGGAAGCGTGGGGCGTACGCGGGCAAACGCTGTGGACCGTACCGCGCACGGGACGGTCGGCCCTCCTGCGCCGGCTCGCGGCACTGGGGCCCTCCTGACGGAGGGGCGGTGCAGGGCCTCACGAAAGGCACCGCCCGCTCGTCAGCCCGGGAACTGTCCGCTGTCGCGGAGCTGCCAGCGCCGCTCCGCGTACGCCAGGTCATCCCGCCACAACCGGCCGGCCGAGGCACGCATCAGGGGGCGCAGCAGCGGCGCAGCAGCCCGGGCTACGGCGAACCCGCGCCGGTCCGACGCCGCGACCAGCGCTTCCGTCACGACGGTGCGGGGACGCCCCTGCGCGTCCGGAGCAAGGGGCGTGGCATGCGTCTCCACCACGGACCCCGCGCCCTCGCCTTCGACGATGTGCATGACGACCGTACGGGGCTCGGGCGCCGTGAACCGGGCCCGCACCGGCACGACCAGGCGTCCGGCCACCTTGAACGACACGTCGACGGTGAACCCGTCGTCGTCCGCCGGGCGGTCGGCGGGCGTTCCGGTGACCGTCAGGTCCACGAAGGAATACGGGTGGAACCATGCTCCGTGCCACGGGTCGAGGCGGTTGGCCACCACGTCCTCCGGCTCGCAGCGGCCGACGCCCGAGTAGACCGTTTCCACAGCCTCCCGGACCCTGGGCCGAGCCGGTACGTACGGCCGTTCCGAAGGGGGCTCCTGCCCCAGGCCGTCGAGCCGCACCCAGAGGAGCACCCCGTCGTCAAAGGCCGGGTAGGGCTCCCACCCGGCGAACGGCCCGCCATCCAAGGCCAGTCCGTGCCAGTGGCAGACCAGCGTGCCGCAGCGGACCGGGCTGTCGCGTAGGGGCGCCCCCAGATGCGGGCATGCCCCGGGGCCCGCCCGGAGCTTGCCCTCGCCGTCGCGCCAGGCCACCACTTCGGTGGAGCCGATCGTGACCCCGAGCGTCCGGCCGGGAGGAAGACCGCGCGAGGCGCCGATGACATACCAGTTGCCGGAAGGCCGGCTCTGCGCACGCTTCAGGGCCTGTGCGATCAGCGCCGGTTTTGCGTCCCGCCATGTCGGCGCCTGCCGCTCCCACGGCACGGGTGCGGACCGCAGCCGTAGCGGTATGCCCCTGGGACGCCCTGTCGCGGGGCTCATACGGTCTCCTTCCGCACCGCGCTCGCGGTCTCAGCCACCCGTGGACGGGAGGCTGTGAAAAAGAGCGCACCCGCGACCGGCCTCTCCCGGTGCCGCCCCAGGGTTCGCACGGCGACCGCCCGGGCCAGTCCGTCCAGCGCCACGGCGGCCCGTCTCCGCCGTGGGACGACCGCCCGGCGGTGCAGGACCGCGTACCCGTCCGCCTCGATCGCGTCGAGGATGCCGCTGTAGAGCACGAACGCCGTACGGATGCAGGGCCGCGAGACCGGGGCGAGCATCGCGATGCCGGGCAGGGCAGCCCGGTAGACGGCCCGGTTGTGGGCTGCGGCGGCCCGCAGAACATCGGTGATCCGGCCGTCCCGCGTCCCCGTACTCCGGCTCCACTCGAAGCGTTCCCGGTCCACCCCGTACGCCGCCAGCAGCTCGGCCGGCAGGTAGAGCCGTCCCCGGTCCAGATCCTCGCCTACGTCGCGCAGGAAGTTGGTCAGCTGGAAGGCGACACCGAGCGCGGCCGCGTGCACCGCCGCCTCCTCGCTCGGCCCCACCGTCCCGAGCACCGGCAGCATCTGAAGACCGATCACCGCCGCCGAGCCGTGCATGTACCGGCCGAGCTCCTCGTACGAGGCATATTCGCCGACCGTCAGATCGCTGCGCATGGAGGACAGGAAGTCGGTGAAGTGCTGGTGATCGATGCCGTACCGCCCCGCCGTGTCGGCGAGCGCGCGGATCACCGGCTCGGTTGCCCGCCCGTGCCGCAGCCCCGCGGCCAGCTGGGCCTCCAGCGCGACCAGGGCCCGGGCGCGCTCCCCGGGGGTGGCCTTGCTATCGAGATCGTCGACGATGTCGTCGGCCCAGCGGGCGAAGCCGTACAGGGCGTGGACAGCGGGCCGACGGTCGACGGGAAGGAGCCGTGTGGCGAGGAAGTACGTCTTGCCGTGACGGGCGTTGAGGCCGCGGCAGCGGGTGTACGCGGCTCGGAGGGCGGGGTCGCGGATGCCCGCGGCATCCAGTTCACGGGCGGTCATGCGACAGTACCTCTCGGGCGGGGTCGCGGAACGGGGGGCGGGCCGGTGATCCTCTGCGCCGCCAGTTTCCCGGAGATCAGGACGGTCGGCACGCCGACGCCGGGCGTGGTGCCGCAGCCGGCAAGGACGGCGTTGACCGTGCCCCGCACCAGGTTGCCCGGCCGGAAGGGGCCGGTCTGCGGGAAGGTATGGGCCACGGAGAAAGGGGTGCCAGCCGCATGGCCCTGGGCGGTCCAGTCGACCGGAGTGACCAGCCCCTCCACCTCGATCGCCGACCCGAGTCCGGGCATCTCGCGGCGCTCCAGCTCGGCCAGCAGCTCGTCCCGGTAGCGGGGGCCCAGCTCGCGCCATTCCCGTACGCCGGGCCCGACCTCGGTGTTCGGGCAGGGAGCCAGCACGTAGTGGAGGTGCTTGCTTGGAGGTGCGAGCGAGGGGTCACTCGCGGTGGGACGGGTGATGAGGAGCGAGGGGTCCGACATCAGCTCGCCGGTGCGGGTGAGTTCGTGGAAGGTGCTCTTCCAGGCCGCGCCGAACGAGATGGTGTGGTGTGCCAGGTTCGGCCAGGTGCGGTCCGTGCCCGCGTGCAGGATCACCGCGGACGGCGAGTGCCGCAGGGGGAGCGGCCGGTGCGGGCTGCGCCCGAGCAGCCTGTAGCTGACGGGCAGGTCAGGGGTCAGGACCACCGCGTCGCAGGCAATGCGCTCCTGGTCGGTGACGACCGCGGTGACACGGTCGCCCGAGCGCTCCAGGCGGGTCACGCTCTGCCCGTAGCGGAAGGACGCTCCTGCGTCGGCTGCCGCGTCCGCCATCGCACGGGGCAGCGCGTGCATGCCACCCCGAGGGAAGTACACCCCGGCCACCGTGTCCATGTAAGCGATGACCGCGTACGCGGCCAGCGCCCGTGCCGGAGGCACACCCGCGTACAGCGCCTGGAAGGAGAACACCCTGCGCAGCCGTTCGTCCGAGACGAAGTGCCCGATCCGCGCATCAAGCCGGCCGAAACCGCCGAGAGCGGCGAGCCGGGCGAGGTCCGGGTGGACAAGCTGGAACGGCGAGTCGAAGTTGGCATCGATGAAACGACGCATCTGCACCCGGTACAGGCGCTCCAGCCAGATCCGCAGGCGCCGGTATCCGACTGCCTGCCGGGCACCCGCGAACTGCTCGACAGCGGCCTCCATCGCCGCACCGTCGGTGTGCACGTCGAGCTGCGATCCATCGGCGAACCGGGCCCGGTAGGCGGGATCCAGCCGGATCAGCTCCAGCCGGTCGGCCATCGGCTCCCCGACCGCGGCGAAGGCCTCCTCCACCAGATCGGGCATCGTCAGTACGGTCGGCCCGGTGTCGACCCGGAAGCCGTCCGTCTCCAGCAGCCCAGCCCGGCCGCCTGGGACTCCTTCCTGCTCAACGACCGTGACGCTGCGGCCCGCGCCGAGCAGGTGGAGCGCAGCGGCCAGACCTGCCAAACCGGCACCGACCACCACCACATGGTCGACGGGCCCCTTGACCGTAATCACCTGGGGCTCCCCCCTTCGGCCGCAGTCAGGAGCCGGGCGGCGGCTGCCGCCCCGTCCGTTTCGCCGGTGTGGAGCGCGGAGTGGCCGGACCGGTCTCCGGAGACCGTGCGCAGCAGACCGAGCAGCTGATGGCCGCCGTGCGCCGCCACGTCAACGGCCTGTCCCAGACGATGAACGGCGTGGTCGTGAAGCCGCTCCGCCTCCTGCTCCACATGGGCGCGCGCCCCCGTCACCTCAAAGACGCCCAGCACGTCAGCGAGATCGTCCTCCGTCAGGTCGGCGTTGCCCGTGACGCGGCTGAGGACGGCCAGCGCTTCTTCGTCGCCCGCAGCTTCAGCCCACGTCCGAGCGACAGCCAGCAGGTAGGTCGGCTTCCCCTCCCGGATGTCGTCGCCGGACGGCTTCCCGGTCACCCCCGGATCACCGAAGACCCCGAGAAGATCGTCCCGCAGCTGGAAGGCGAGACCGGCGCACCGACCGGCGGCACTCAGGGCTTCGGTGGTCCGCTCATCGGCTCCCGCGAGGGCGGCGCCGAGCGCTAGTGGCCGCTCGACGGAGTACGAGGCGCTCTTGAGCGAGGCAGTCCGCAAGGCTTGCACCACTGAGGACCCACCGCTGACCTGGCCGTGCAGATCTAGGTACTGCCCGGCGACCATCTCGGTTCGCATGGCCCGCCAGAGGGTGCCGATTCTTCGACGCTGGGTGGCGGACAGCACGGTTTCCGCCACCGTGTCATCGGCCCAGACCAGTGCAAGATCCCCTGCCAGCACGGCCGCAGAGGAGCCGAACGCGGAACCCCGCTCGGAATGCGGCGAGAGCCCCACATGCTCTGCCAAACCGACGTGTACGGCAGGCTGCCCCCGGCGCAGTCGCGAGCGGTCCATCACATCGTCGTGGATCAGTGCGCAGGTCTGGATCAGCTCCAGCGCCACCCCGAGCCTCAGAGCGGCCGCGGTCTCCGCCGCACCGCACGCGCGCATTCCCCACCACAGAAGGCGAGGCCGCATGCGCTTGCCGCCGTCGAGCGTGAAGTCGGCGACCCGCCGCGCCAACTCCTCGGAGAACAAGACGTCGTGCTCACCTGCCTCGGCGACCCGTTCACTCAGCACTGTCTGTGCGGTACGCAGGACAGCATGGACCACATCCGAGTCGACGACCCGCGCGTCCTCGGACGACGGGCCCGGCTGGCGGTGCTCCTTCGACTTGCCGGCCGGTTGCGAAGGCTCGCCGAGCGAGTGCTCCGTAGGCTGGGGACGGCCCATCTCACGCCTTTCCGAGATCAGTGGTGATGACGAACGACTCGATACCCCGCTGCGCGTACCCCGTTCGCATGCGTTCGTGCAGACTGCCGATCAGGAGTTCGCACCGCGCGGAAACAGGCACTGATCAGAGACGATCACGCCAGCTGCCCACTCCCGGAGGAGAAACACCCCGGACACGACAGGACGGCGGCCACCACGCCCGTATGGCCCACGTGACAGGTGCCCGCTCCGCATACACCCGATGGGGACTCTGCCCACCGGATCGGGGCTGTGTTCCCTCTCGGCACAGCCCCTTTCGATCGTGCGACGGCGGGGTGGCTGCGCTTCCGGGGTTGCGATGCACCGTCAAACGCCGTGCTGATAGAGAATCACGGAATGACCGAGCGCAGCCCTGACTACATCCGCTCACTAAACAACGCCGAGCGGATCCTCGGCTTCAGCCTGGCGCCGTTCGTCGACCCCCAGCCGTCTGAGCCGGCCAACGCCTACGACTTCACCCGGATCGCGACCGAGCACGCCTTCAACGACGTCTGGCCCCGCACCGATCACCTCGACCTGCGTACCCGCGCGCTGGTCTCCGTCACCATCACGGCGAGCCTGGGCATCTTGGAGCCGCTCCGCGGCCAGCTGCGGATCGCCCTGTACAACGGCGTGACCAAGGAGGAGATCGTCGAAGCCTTCATCCAGATGGCCGTCTACGCGGGCGTCGCCCGCGCGTTCGACAGCTACTCCGTGGCGCGCGAGGTCTTCGCCGAGTATGACGAGGCGCGGGGTGCGGACGCGACCGACGATGATTAGCCGCAGTCTCTGCGGAAGAAGGACAAGGGCTCCTGAAGCTGCAGTGATCGGAGCTCTCGCGGCTCTCTCTCCGATCACTGCAGGAAGCGTCTGCTGTTGACCACCACATGGTCGACGGGCCCCTTGACCGTCCCGGGGCCTGGCCTGGCCCTTCCGCTCGCAACAGGGCGGGCGGACTCTGGATCTGGCCGACAGACTTGTCGGTCGCCGACCGAGAGGGAGGATCCATAGGAGGGTGTAGGGCTTGGCGGCGACCTGCCCGTCGGCGGCCAGGTAGTAGGAGTCGCTGATGCGGACCGGGTCGATCGTGTCCGCGTCGACGAACGCGGCGATCTCGATCGCCTTCGCCGTCGGCAACGGCATCTGCTCCAGTTCCTCGTCCGTCACCGGGACCGTCTGGTCCTTCGCGATCTCGTAGCCCTTGCCGATCTCATCCGCAAGGGGTACGCGGCGGCGAGCATCCCGGAGATCCAGGACGTCGCCGGCGTCTCCCGCGGGGGTTTCTACCACCACTTCGCCTCGAAGCAGGAGGTGGGCGACGCGGTTCTCGCCCGCCAGCGCCAGTTTTTTGCCCGGGTCTCCGAGCAGGCGGCGGCGGGGCCGGCCCCGGCGGTGTGGCTCCAGGCGCTGATCGACATCGTTGCTGCCTTACGGGGGCCTGCCGAAACAGCACCGGGCGAAGGTGCTGGAGGCCATGGCCGGGCGTACGGCGGAGCAGGTGATCGAGCGTGCGGCCCGCCGATGGGTGCGGCACGGGTACGCCGACGCACATCACTCGGCCGGCGGCAGGGGCATCGGCAGTCCGGTGGGTGTGGCCCTCGCGCTGATCGAGCCGGGCCAGTGCGAGTACGCCCGATGCGAGGACGGGACGGACATCGACACCGGGCAGGAGTGCCGGGCGTGCGAGGCGCGGCGCACCGCACGGAAGGCTGGGGCTGGAACTGGACGAGGTGTCCCCGCCGCCCGTCCGGCAGCTCACCGGCCGGGCTGGTGGACCTGCACGGCCTGTGACGCCCCGGGCGTCGGCGCACCCCCTGTGAACGGCGAGTGCGCCGAATGCCGCAGAGAAGCCGAAGTCGCGGGCCGGCGCCTTGCCGAGCGGCTGGAGCATGAGGCCGCAGAACGGCAGGCCGACCGGGTCCGGGCTGCCGCGCTTGCGCTCGAACCCGACGAGGAGGAGTTGGACCGCGCTGCCCGCAAGCAGGCCGTCGACGAGGCGACCGCCCGTCTCCGTGCTGAGCTGGCCGCGCAGTTCCCGGACCTCGCAGCGGTCTCCGGCTCAGTCCAGGAGGCCCAGCAAGCCCTCACCGCACCGTTTGAGCGCTCGCTGGGCGGAGACGGCCTGCTGGCCTCGCTGGCGTCCTGACAACAGATGGCACCGTTCCCCTTTCACTGACACCTGAGCACACCTGCACGGTGTTCGTACGGGATACGTACGCGAAACGTACGCGCATCGTACGGTTCATGGTGTAGGGTGTTGGTCAGGAGGTGTTCCATGTCCGAGTTGTTCGACGCGGTCGACGCCCTGCTCGCGTCCCGCGCCACCCTGCCGCCCCCGGCGGAACGCAAGCGGCTGCGCGCCGCGCACGGCCTGACGATCGACGAGGTCGCCGGGGCGCTGAAGGTCCGCCGGGCCACGGTGTCCGGGTGGGAGTCCGGGAAGACCGAGCCCCGCCCCCCGGAGCGGGACGCGTACGCCCGGCTGCTCGACAAGCTCGCGGAGCTCTACCCCGCCACCCCGGCTCCGGCCGCAGAGGAGGCGACCGCGTCGGACATCCCGGTGCCCGCCACGTTCACCGGCGTGCCCGCTCCGGCTGGGCCGCAGCCCACCGAGCCGATCTCCAGCGCCGGAGTCGTGAGTGAGCCGGTGAAGCCGCAGGTTCCCGCTTCGGATCTCGTGGACGCTCCGGCGGCCGCGCCGCGTCCGGCGAGCACCACCAGGCCGTCGACGTCGCGCCGCCCCGGCGCACGGAAGGCAGCCGCGGCCAACACCCCCGCGGGCGGTACGGATCCGCGGTTCGAGAACGGGCCGTTGGCGGTCGTCGACGTCGAGGACGGGAAGGTGGTGGCGTACGGCGTCGGCGGCCTGGTCCTGGACGTGCCCGCCAAGTCCCTGCCCTCCCTGGTGGACTGGACGCTCAAGGAGGCGAAGCTCGGGCAGCCGAAGCTGTCCGGTCCGGGAAGGCCGGCCGACCCGCTGCTCGTCCTCACCGAGGCCGCGCTGGAGCGGTACGGGCTGCCCGTCACGTTCACGGCGCAGGAGAAGGATGCCGGGCGGATCCCGGAGGGCCACAAGGTCATTAAGCAGCTGACCCGGGCCGACTGGAAGCTGACGAAGAGGGGCCTCGGGCCGTGGGCGAGGATCTACCGCCCGGCCAAGGGCTCGGAGCGCCAGTGCGTCCAGCTGTGTATCCCGTCGTGGAACGCGCTGGACCCCCGCTTCTGGGGCGCCGCCGCGCAGCTGCCGCCGGCGGAGCTCGCCCGGGTTCTGGGCACCTTCGCGATGCGGGTGATGACGCCGCGCGGTTCCACCGCCGTGACAGGCCTGGAACTGATGACCGCGCTGCACCCGCCGACCCACGCCGTACGGGACGAGGAGACCGGCGCCCTGCGGCAGGCCGACACCAAGACACCCGGCTCGCTCGGTTCGGACCCGGTGGACTGCGCACCGCCCGAGGCCCCCGACGGGCACCCGGTCCTCAACGCCCTGGACCTGCCGCGCTTCCACGTCCGCGGCCCCTCCGAGAAGCTGTTCGAGGAGGCGTACGACTGGGCGCGGCCGATGACCGACGCGGAGTGCACCCTGCACTACCTCGTCGGCATCGACGTCAACATGGCGTTCGCCGCCGGCGCCAACGGCCTGACCGTCGGCCTCGGCGAGCCCACCCACATCAAGAACCCGGCGTTCGACCCGAAGCTGCCCGGCTCGTGGCTGGTCGACCTCTCCCACGTCGACCTGTCCCATGTGAAGGCCGGCAAGGAGTGGGTGGACCTGGACGGCAGCCTGCTGCCTTCCCCGTTCACGCCGAAGGGCGACCGGCCGACCGGCCCAGCCTGGTATGCGACGCCGACCGTCGCGTACGCCCAGGAACTCGGGTACGACGTCCGGCCGACCGAGGCGTACGTCCGGTACGACAACGGCCGCTACCTGGACGGCTGGTACCAGCGGCTGCGCGACGCCTACCTCGCCACCATGGCCGACCTCGGCGTCACCACCGACCTCTCACCCGAGGACTTCCTGACGGCGATGGACGGCTACAAGGACCGTGACCCGGAGCTGGGCATCGTCATCACGGCGATCAAGGCGACGGTTAAGGGCGGCGTCGGCAAGCTCCGCGAGCGCCCGCGCGGGGAGGGCTGGCGGCCGGGCGAGCGGTGGCGGGCCCTGGAGCGCCCGACGTGGCGGCCGGACATCCGGGCGGCGGTCATCTCCCGCACCCGGATCAACCTGCACCGCAAGATCGTCAAGCACGCGGCGTTCACCGGGCAGTACCCGATCGCGGTCCTGTCCGACTGCGTCGTCTACGCCGCGAACGGGCCCTCGCCGCTGGACGTCGTGCCCTACCGGGACGGCAAGCCGCTCCCCGGCGGGTTCAAGCTGGGCATCAACCCCGGCCTGGTCAAGCACGAGGGCACCCAGACCGTGCTGTGGGGCGAAGGGGTCCGCGAGCAGTTCGACGCCCCGCAGCTGAACTTCGCCCGGTTCATCAAGGACGGCACCGTCACCGACGCCGACAACGGAGAGTAGAAGACGATGAGCCTGATCGGGGACGGACTGAACAAGGCGGTGCAGAAGGCGTTCACCCGCCCGGCACCGAAGAGCGCCGGCGCGCAGATGCTGCGGGTCTCCCAGCGCACCGTCGAGCGGTACGTGAAGGACCAGATCAAGAAGCCCCGTACTGACCTCGCCGGACGCTTGGACCGGGAAGTGAAGCAGCGGTGGCAGCCTCAGGTCCGGGCCAAGGCCAAGGCGAAGGCGGCGTCCACGGGCGGCATCATCATCGACACCCGCGCCCGCCTCGGCTACACCGCCCCGATCGGCTCCACCGACCAGGACCGCATCCGCCACCTCACCGTCGCTCTCCCGCCGGTCCACGCCGCCCGGCTCTTCGAGGCCCAGGAGCAGGGCGCGTCCGACGACCGTCTCCAGGAGATCGCCGCCGAAGCCCTCAAGGAGGTCTACTTCCAGGACGGCGGCCGCCGCGCCGGCTCCCTGGACGAAGTCCGCTTCACCGACATCGAACACCTCGAGTTCGACCTGTAGCAGCCATGCCATCTGGGCAGCCCGCGAGCCCTCGGACCACTACTGGTCCGAGGGCTCGGTCACGTATCCGGAGTGCATATCGGCATGCCCCGTTGGCCAGTTGATGCTTGCCCGGGTGGGCGATGATGGGCCGGTGAGTTTAGATCTGAGCAATTACGAGCTTCTCTGGCCTGCGCCACTGTTCGCGTCCGAGGGCGAGCGGGTCTTGCGGGTCCCGAACAGATGGTGGGGAGACCAGGCGGTCTGGCTTCTGACGGAGGCCTTCGCCGGTACTACGGTGGTGGCCGACTTCGAGGAGTTGCCCACCCGCCCCGCGCCTTCGGATGATCCGTGGGCAAGTACAACCCCTGGTTGGGGGGAGCAGCAGGGGATGGGCAAGCGGGACTGGCTTACCGAGCTGGTCGGCCGTGCCTCCGAGCTGCGCCGTGCCGTCGAGCCCCGGCCGTACTGGCCGCAGCGGCAAGGGCGCGGCCTCTCGCACGACGGCAGTGCCCCACGGGATTCCCGGCGTGGCTTCGAACGGATCATCAGCGACTTCGCCGACAGCGGCTACCTGGTGGAGGTCTTCGGCAAGGAATGTGTGGATGACTCCACCGTGCTGCCGGACGCCTCGCGGGTGATCGAGCACCGCCTGGGCATCCCCGGCCTGTGGCCCTTGACCCCGGCTACGTGGGACGAGGACATCTTCTTCGGACTGATCGAGGTCTTCCACGACCTCGTCAGCCGCCCCCGCACCCGGCAGCTCCACTCTTATAACGGGTGCGGCTGGCACTACTCGGAGTTCCACAACGGGCCCGCCCGCATCCTCTACCGGGGCAAGGTCAACGAGCTGTTCCGCGAGGCCGGCATCGAGTACGAGCTGGCCTCCGAAGGCGAGGACCTCGGTCGCCTGGTCGCCATCACCGACGACGCCCGCAGCGCGCTGGTGCACCAAGCGCTGGTCAGCAGCGGCCCGGACATCACAGTCCGGGTCCGTCATGCCATCGCCCTCTTCCGCGGCAGGGACGCGGCGGCGGAAAGCAAGCGATCGGCGATCGTGACCCTTGCGGGCATCCTTGAGGAACGCCGGGCCCTCCTCAAGGACCAGCTCGGCAAGGACGAAGGGGCCCTCTTCGAGATCGCCAACCGCTACGACCTGCGCCACCGGAAAGCAGACCAGCGCGGCGACTACGACGAAGCGTTCCTGGACTGGATCTTCTGGTGGTACCTCGGAACGGTCGAGCTCGCCAACCGGCTCATCGCGTCGCGGTGCTGACCTGTCCATTCCCCTCGGTTCCGCCCTGCCGAAGAACCTCAGAGCCCGACACGCACCTCGTGTCGGAGGCCACGCCGGAAAGTCGGCCTTCCCCCGCGGCCAGAGCTGCATATCGACGTACGCCCGCACGAGTCCGGCCGTCTCGGCTGCCGTGACGTCCTTGGTCCATCGGCTGGACGAGTGCGAGTGGCACGTCATCTGGAACTGGCCGCCACCGTTCGCGGACGGCTGCTTGAGTTCGGCGAACGGATGCGCACGGCAGCGCTCGTTCCGCTCGGTCTCCTCCAGGTGGGCGCGGACGACGTCCAGGCGAACCGGGTCGGCAGGGTCCGCTGTTCCAGGCAGCCTTGGCATTCCAGGAGGTGGCGGGTGCCGCCGCCTTGGAGGAAGCGGTAGGGGAGGCTCTTGCACTCGCGGTTGTTGCAGCCGCCGCAGAGCAGGCCTTCTCCGAACTAAGGGTTCGTAGCCTCCCTCAGGCCGAGAGGCCGACCCCACCTCCATTCCGAGTCAGCGCAGTTGAGGGTGGCGCCCGAGGTGTGGCATCCTTGCACGTAGCTCTCGACCGAGACCGCTCGGCAGGTGGTTCACGACCGCCGGAGAGCACGCAACGGATGGCAATCCCCCTAGCCGACAAGGGTGGGTGGAACCGGCTGACGATTCAAGATCGTCGGATCGGGCGCTGTCTGCTGCGGTAAGCCGCCCCGTCAGTGCGGAAGTTTCGCACTTTGATGGGGGTTGCCGTGACGGCAGTTCTGCCGTTTCTCGCCCGGATCCCACTGCTGGTGTGGGCCCTGCTCGCGATCGCGCTGCTCTACCTACTCTTGATCGCCTTGCTGTCGCTCACGGCGGTCTATGGGAAGAAGCTTGCCCGGCGCCGAGCGGCGGCCGACATGGTTCGGATCTTGTGGTTCGCCGGTGGCCGACAAGACGAACAGGCCCCGGATCCTGACCCTCGCTCGTGACGTAAGGCAGAGGGAACAGCGGGATCCAGTCGCGATCGGTTAAGTCCCGCTGTTCCCACGGTCTTTACTGAAGCAGGACGGAAGAGGTGATCAAGGAGCGTTTGAGCGTCCGGCGATCTGACCGAAGGCAGGCAGCCCAGGTGAGTGATTGTCGGCTTGAGGGCCCGCGCCGAAGTCTGCGAAAGCCCAGGTGAAATTCTTCCTCACGCGGGCGAAGGGGTCCACGAAGGCCCTGGCGGAGCGCCTGGGCGTCTCGCGCCGTACGGTGGAGCGCTAACCGCGCTGGGAAGCTGACGACTCCGCAGAAGCGCCTTCGGGCCACCCTGGTGGAGGAGACCGAATCGGAGTGGCAGCCGCAGGTCAGAGCACAAGCGAGGGAGCAGGCGGCCACCTCCGGCGGGATGATGGTGCACGTCGTCGCCTACGTCGGGTTCACCGCCACCGGGTTCTCCGACAACGGCCGCATACGGCACATCACCACCGCGATCCCACCCACCTACGTACAGCAGATCCTCCAGTTCCAGGGGGCCAGTGCGACGGAGGAGGAGCTGCATCCGGTCGTCGCCCAGGCCGTCACCGAGTCCTATTTCACGGAATGGGAAACCCGGACCCAGGGACTGTGCGCGGATTTCACCCACGTCCAGTCGATAGATTTCGAGTTCTGACACCACACAATTCCAGGACTGCTATAACCGTTTCCAGCGGGCCGCCGTACAGCGCTCTGACGGCGGCCCGCTCCCATTCCCTGTGAAATGCGAGGCCGACGATGACCACGCCCCTGCCGTCCTGGCCGCCCCGGCGCACCGACCGCCGTACGACCTCCCCGTACGTCGCGGTACCGCGCGAGCCGGCCGACCCGGCCCGTACCGGACGGCGCTGGGTACGGCGCCGCGCCCGGGGCATGACCGCCGACGCCGCCACAGCTGCCCTGGACGTCGCCCGGTTCGACGCCCGGCAGAACTCGAGGTTCGAGGCCTGGCCCTCGATGAGCGCGGCCCGGCGGAGCTCGGCGAGTGGGAGCGCATCGTCCGGCTGCTCGCCGACGCGCCCCCGGGCACCGTCTACGACCCGGACACCGACAACATTGTGCGGGCCGAGCTCGCCGCCGACGCCGCGGCCGCCGCCGTCCGCGAGGCCGAGCTGCGCGAAGCGATGCGGATCGCCGCCCGCGCCGACGAGCTCCAGGCGCTGCGCGAGCTCGGCACCCTGGAGCAGGCCGAGCCCCGCACCGGGGGCGAAGCCGTACGCGACGAGCTCACCCGCCGCGCCGGCGGCTACGTCCAGGCCGACGTCGACGCCTGGCTCGCCCGCGCGCTGGCTACCCACCTCGGGCACTACCGCGACCCGGCCGCCCGCGAAGTTGCGGCCGGCCTTCTCACCACGCCGGTCCTCGCGCACGCCGCGCTGCTCGCCGAACTCCTCCGCCTGGTCCCCGGAGTCGACGTCGGCCAGCTGGCGTTCGCCGCCCGGCTCGCCACCACCGAGCCGGAAGCCGCCGGAGACCTCGCTGCCGTCCTCACCCGCGCCCGCCCCGGAAGATGACGACGTCACCGTCCGCACACCCCCAGAGCCCCGGAACCGTCAGAGAGCCCTGGGGGGTTGGGGGCCAGAGATGCGCGTTTTGACCGATCCCCCTGGGGGGTGGAAGGCCGTTTTCCCAGGCAGGCACGTTTCCCGGGAACGGCTTGGGGGGGCTGGGGGTATCAGCACTGAACAGTGTCACGGTGACGGAGCGTGAGTGTGACGCCGGCCGTCACGCCCGCCTCGCAGGAGTGTCACGCAGCCTCACATACGTGTCCTATGTCCGTTTCGTGGGGTCGTTGAGGCTCTCTCGGCACGCTTCCCGGGTAGCGTGCCACCTCGGATCCGGCCTCACGCTCACGTCTCGGCAGCACAGGCTGTAGGTGTCCCGTGCGACTGAGCCTTGACCGTTTGCCATCGGGTCTTGACGGACGCGAGTTAGTGTCAGCGAACGTTGAGTCCGCAGGTAGGAGGCACGATGCCCGAACCCGTCCCCAACGATCTGCGCTGCTCTCGCTGTGGAGTTCTGCCGGAACCGCTTCTCTGCCTCGGCCATAACCCCGACGGCACACCCATCACTGACGCACCCGCAGCAATGGCCGCGCTCGAAGCGGAACTCGGCCTTGCCGAGGACGCACGCCGCCGAGCCACCGGGGTCGGGCTCACCGATACCCAGACTGCCGCGTTGCTGCGCGCCTTCGGTGGCACAGGACAGTAGGCGCCCAGTCGGAACTCCGACCTCAGGATTCCCAGGGGCTCCGTCGTGTGCGGGGTGGAGTCGGCCACTGGTGCACCCGGGCATCCCGCCAGGCCCGGAACCGCGCGGTCCCATCCTGCTCCTCCTGCCGCGCCGCCGTACTGCCTCGCCTGGGCGCGGGAGGCAGATCCCGCTGTACGGCCCGTTGCGCCGCCGCGACGTGGGCCCGGACCTGAGCGAGGGAGGCTTCCAGGGGCCCTCCGTGCGCGGCCAACACGGCACACAGGACGTCCACGACGCCCAGCGCGTCATCAGCGGTCGACGGCGACCACCCCTCCGCCTCACCCGCCTCCAGGAGGTCGACGGCGGTGTCCCCGAGGGAACTGACCAGGTCGGCGAGGGAAGCGTCCATACCTGGATAACGACCCCAGGATGCGGGCTGACCAGCCGTCCGTCCGTACGGAAGAATCGCCGGGGTGAGTACCGACAGCGCCACCGCCGCGCTCTACGCCCAGGCCCTGCACAGCACGGCCGCCGACCCGATCCGGTGCACCGTGCCGTGTGCCCCGAGCACGGCGCCACCCTCAAGTCCTCCGGCGGCCGCGCCTGGTGCATGGACCTGGCCTGCCTGAACGCCTGGACCTACGACCGGCTGGACGCGGCCTGCACCGAGCCGGCCACCCACACCATCCAGGCCGACAACGGCGACCGCTACGCCGTCTGCGACGGCCACGCCCTGACCGCCCGCACCCAAATCACCGACGGCCAGGTTCTGCCCGGCCTCCCCGCCTGAGCACCGAGACGCAGACGGAGGCCGCTGTGAACGACGACGCGTACCCGCTGACCACCATCGTGGACAGGATCCGCGAGTACCTCGACCAGTCAGGATTCCTCGACCCCGAGGACTTCGATCTCTACCAGGACGGCGTCACCGAGCTGGCCCGCGAGATCATCGGCGACGTCGAGTCCTCGCTCGGCATGTGACCCGCTGCCGCCACCTCTGCGGCCGGGAGAAGCGGCCCCGTGGCCGCCGTACGGCCGATACCGTGATGGCACACGCCCGTTCGCGCCCTGGAGGCCCTCGATGAGCGAACAGCCGGCCCGCGCCGACACCACCGTCCGGCAGCAGCTGGAGCCCGACACAGCTGACGGGCTGCGCGCGTACGCGGCCCGGACCCGCGAGAGCGCCGACCAGCTCGCCGCGGTCCTGGAGGACATCGCCACGAACGGCCTGCCCGACCCCGAGCAGTGCACCCCGTGGGAGGAGCTGCGCGAAGCACACCTCGCCCGGCTCGCTGCTCAGCGCCCGGCCGTCGCCTGATGCCCGCACCGCACAGCCCGCGCCGCCGCGCCCGGATCGCGTTCTCCGACTCCGCCGCCAAGCAGCTGGACACCATCACCAGCGAGGCCGAGCTCCACGCTCTGGACCGCGCCCTGGTCGTCATCTCCGTCGACCCCGACGCCGGCGAACTCCTCCCCGGCGACAGCACCGGACCACGGCTGCGCCAGTACGTCGACGACGTCGAACGCGTCCGGCTCGTGTACTGGGTCACCGCGCTCAAGACCGGCATTATCTGGGGTTCGCGGGGTGTTGTTGCAGGTCAAGCTCATGTGGCTGTGTGAGGGACGTTAGGCACGGTTCTGTCGTCTGGCCAGCGGCAAGTTGTGCCGCCAGCCGAGTTCACGACCGGGAGCGACCCTGCCGACGCCGTTGCGCCCGGCAGGGCCAACCTCCTCGTCAGGCGCCGATCAGGTGCTTGATTGTCAGATCGATCACCAACGCTGTCACCAGCGCAATGAACTGTCCGACAGGACCAAGCACGCGGCAGGGCTCTTGGTCGGCCTGGTGCCGATCGTCAGAGTTCGAGCTGGGCATTCCCTCCGCCTCCTTCCTTCTTCCGTCTGTCATCGGGTATGGCAGCGGAACGTCCCACAACGGAGTCATGGATTTCGGGAGTATTCAGGCATCGGTAGGGGGAAGTCGCAGGTCATCGTCATCTGGGAAGGCCGCCTTAGGGGCAGTTCCGCGGTCCCCAGCGGCCCAGCTTTTGGCGAATTCGTCGATGGCCAGCACGCAGTGAAACCGACACCTTAGGCAAGGTTCTCGTTGCGGATCATGCGGCGGAGGCTGGTGCGGGCTGCGGTGAGCTCGTCCTCAAGCTCGGTGAGCCGCTGTCGGAGCTGTGTGTTCTCCGTGGTCGCCTGTCGTTCCGCCGTGGACAGCCGCAGGTTCTCCTCGGCGAGCTCGTTGATGCGCTCTCAGGAGACCGGTCTCGTAGCCGCGGGCGACGGCATGGGGGAGCGTCCGGGCCCGGAGAAGGATTCGGGCACGGTTCAGCAGCAGGCCCACGGTCTCCGGCCGGATCCGCAGAAGCTGGGCGATCTCGACCTGCGTACGGCCCTGGGCCAGGAGCCGGAGCGCGGCCAGCTCGTGTTCGGTGAACAGGTCCTTCACGTGAGGATCGGCCGGTCGATGTGCCGGTGCTCGGTCTCCACTCCGATGCCGGCGGCCTGGAGCCGGGTGGCGAGTTCTTCCGCGACGACGACGGAGCGGTGGCGGCCGCCACCGCACGTGACGTGGATGTCGACGCGGAACCGGCGGCCGGGCAGCGCCAGGAGGGCCAGGGCGTGGTCCAGGCCGCGCTGGACGATCCGTTCGAAGCCGGGGGTCGCGCGGACGTACGCCTGCACGTGGGGATCGAGGCCGGTGGAGTGCAGCATCCGTGCGCGTACGGCGGGATCGCTGGGCGGGTTGCGCAGCGGCCGGGTGTCGATACGCAGCGCGTCACCGCGGGGAGCGTCGTGGTGACCGTCGCCGTAGCTGACGATCACGGTCTGGACCAGGTCAGGGGAGGGCCACAGCCCTGCGAGTGTCTGGCACATGCCTCCACCCTTCCGCGACGCCAGCCGCTACGAAAGGAGTTGCCCGTTGCGTATATCTCCCGCCTTGCACCGGAGAGATGAAGACCGCGTCGACTGCTGCTCCGGGCACGCGAACGGCGCCGCACCAGGGTGCAGCGCCGTGTTACTCGGCCGGGCGGCCGGGTCAGTGGACGCGCTTGAGGCGGGTCGTCTTGGTGATGGGGGTGACGTTGCCCTTGGCCTTGGCTTCGGCCTTGCGGGCCTTCTCGTCCAGGTGGAACTGGAAGCGGCGCTCGTACTCGTCTTCGAAGTCGCCGGCGTCCAGCCGCATGTCCCGGGGCAGGGCCTTCACGGCTCGCTGCTGTTCGCGGGGGTCGTTGAAGGCGGCGATCATCGGGTGGAGCTGGAAGCGGCCGCGGCGGACCACGGTGACGAGCCGGGCGGCGACCAGGTGCTGCATGGCGCGGCTGATCATGCCGCGCTCCATCGCGAGGCCGGCCGCGAGTTCGTCGTGCGTGGCGACGACCAGTCCGCCGGGCTCCTGCTCGGTCATCATGTGCAGCAGCAGGGTGTAGGCGGTGGGAGGCAGCCGGGGCACGTACGCGAGACCGTTGAAGCTGCCCCACAGCACGTTGCGGCGCGGAACCCATTCCTCGGCAGCGGACGTCATGACGTGGCCTTCCCTTCTCCATCCGACTCCCTGCGCACTTCCAGTTTCGCGCCGGGAGCGGCCATCGCCCGGAACGCTTCGGGTGCGTCCGGGTCATCCATGATCTCGCGCAGCAGGTCCAGCTGCTCCACCCTGTCGCTCATACCCGCCTTGGAGCGCTTCTTCGTGCCCTTCTCCGGCTCCCTGAGCCCGCCTCTGAGCGACGCAGCCGGGTTGAGCTGGTACAGGCCCCTCTGGACTCTACGCAGCGCGCCATCGGCCTCCAGAACGTTGAAGACGCGGCTGATGTGAGGCCGGCTGTATCCGAGGTCTTTGGCGACGCCCTCGTGCTTGACCTCGATCAGCCCACCGGGCTTCTGGGAGCCCATCAGGTGGAACAGCACCACCAGCACAAACCGGTCGCTGTCGTAGCGGACCGCAGCCCAGCGCATGAACTCCAGGCTGTCCATGGAGAACGCCTCGCCGATGAAGCCGGTGCTGGAGCCGACCGGGAAAACCTGGGCGGCGTGGCCGACGGGCAGCTCGATGGTGGAGCCGGAGGACCGGTTGTAGGCGGTCGGCGGCGGCTTCGGTCGCCGCCGGCGACGGGACGGGGCTCCGGGCAGCTTCGGCGCTGCGCTGCCGTCCAGGGGCCCTGAGCTCATAGGGTCGCTGCCTCCTTGATCGTTGTGGTGTCAGAACCCTAGCCGAGAACCGTGGCAGTAGTGCCACCAAAACGCGGCAACGCCGACACGGAAGTCACCCGTACGTCAGCCCAGGACTGACCTCCGCTTCCGGATCGGGTCCGAACCACCCACCGACGCACCGCGCGTCGTTTCGTGGCAGTAGTGCCACGAAACGACGTTGACGGGTCAGAAGCGACTGACGTCGCGACGGAGATATGTCAGTCCTGGACTGACATATCTTCCCGAGCCCGGCTCTTTGACCTGCGGAAACGTACCGCTCTTGCCTCTAACGCAGTGTGCGCCCCCATGAAGGTCTTGCCCGTCCCGCACGCCGAAACGATCGTCGCCCGCAGCCCCACGCCGTCTGGCAGAACGTTCCCCAAGGCGCATACTGCCGCGTCCACTGCTTCCACCTGATGTGCCCGCAGCACCGACCTGCTCTCCACTAAAGAATCCCCCATTCACCTGCACGAACACCGCCTTCCCTTGCCTGTCCGGCCCGTAGCGTACGAACGATGGCTCAACCAGCCCAACAGCGATCCGGCGCAGCGCCACCCTCTGGACTCTGCGAGCGGCAGCGGGGTGCGGTGGGTCTGCTGCAGGCGGCCGACCGGTCCGGCGAGGGTGGCCTGATAGATGCGTCCGAGTGCCTTCCTGATGGTGCGCCAGGTAGTGCTGGTACGGCCCGTCGTGTAACTGACCCCACCCCAGAACCTTTTGAAATCCCCTCCACCACGGGGTGGCTAGGCGGTGTCTTCAAATGATCATCGTTGGTGGATCATGGTGTCGTGATACGTCGTCATGAACTGTCTGATGCTGAGTGGGAGTTCGTCCGGCCGTTGCTGCCCGTGTCGTTGCGGGGGCGGAAGCGGCTGGATGACCGCAGGGTCCTGAACGGGATCGTGTGGAAGTTCCGGACCGGGACGGCCTGGCGGGATGTGCCCGAGCGCTACGGGCCGTGGGCCACGCTGCATACGCGTTTTCGCAGGTGGGCGGCGGACGGGACGTCCGAACGGTTTCTGCGTGCCGCGCAGGCGATGGTCGACGCGGCGGGTGACATCGAGTGGCTGGTGTCGGCCGATTCCACGGTCGTCCGGGCCCACCAG
>MUNB01000159.1 GCA_002154345.1 Streptomyces griseus | reverse complement strand
GGCCTGGGTGGGCATGAAGCCCTGGACGAAGGCGGGGTAGGTCTCGTTGATCAGCCGCTGGGACTCGGCGGCGATGGTGGCGAAGACCAGTGAGCTCTTGCCCGAGCCGGAGACTCCGGTGAACACCGTCAGCCGACGCTTCGGCAGCTCGATGCTGACGTCCTTCAGGTTGTTCTCCCGCGCACCGTGCACGCGGATCAGGTCGTGGCTGTCGGCAGCGTGCGGCGCGGGCGGCTGCTGGGTCTTCGTTCGCGGGGCCATGCTCGTCGTCTCTCCATAACTGGCCGTTGCTGGTGCGCGGAGCCTGCGGTCCGTGCGTGGGGGCCGGGGCCCGGCGTTGCCGGGCTCCGGCCCCTGAGGGCGGGGGCGGGTGCTACTTCTTGGCCTGGGTGATGCGCAGCATGTTGCCGGAGGGGTCGCGGAAGGCACAGTCGCGGACGCCGTACGGCTGGTCGATCGGCTCCTGGAGGACTTCGCCGCCCGCCGCGCGGACCTTCTCGAATGCCGCGTCCACGTCGTCCGAGGAGAGGATGACGCCGCGCAGCATGCCCTTGGCGAGCAGCTCGGCCATGGTCTGCCGGTCGGCTGCCGGGGCGTTCGGGTCGGCGAGCGGGGGCTCCAGGACGATCTCCACGTCCGGCTGGGCGGGAGACCCGACGGTCACCCAGCGCATGCCTTCGAATCCGACATCGTTGCGCACCTCCATTCCCAGGGCGTCGCGGTAGAAGGCGAGCGCCTTGTCGTGGTCGTCGACGGCGATGAAGCACTGCGAGAGCTTGATGTCCATGGATTTCACGCTACGGGCGGGGCCTCCGATCCGCTTCTCCATTCCTGACCGGTCGCGTGAGCATCTTGGCGACGCAGGCGGGGATGGTCTCGCCGGCGTCGTGGGGGCGGGCCCGGTAGGCGCTCGGCGTCTCGCCGACCAGCTCCGTGAAGCGGGAGCTGAACGAGCCCAGCGACGTACAGCCGACGGCGAAGCAGACGTCCGTGACCGACAGGTCGCCCCGGCGCAGCAGGGCCTTGGCCCGCTCGATGCGGCGGGTCATGAGATAGCTGTACGGGGTCTCGCCGAAGGCGGCGCGGAAGCTGCGGGAGAAGTGGCCGGGGGACATCAGGGCGTCGCGGGCCAGCGCGGGGACGTCGAGCGGCTCGGCGTACTCGCGGTCCATGCGGTCGCGGGCCCGGCGCAGCCGGACCAGGTCCTCCAGCCTCACTCCCTCACCTTCCTCCCCGCACCGTCGTCCCGCACCCTCCCACGGCCGCCGAAGCCCGGTCCGGCCTCCGCAGACCACTCACCACTCGCGCTCGGCGATCAGCTCCTCCGGGTCCGCGTCCGCGAAGCCGTACGCCGTCGCGATGACCCAGAAGGCCTCGCCTATCTCCTCGCGGGCGACCGTCTCGATCTCGCTGCCCGCCGCATCGAACTCCGCCTCCAGGTCGTTGAAGGCCTCGGTCGCCACCGCGGTCAGCGCGTACAGCGCGGTGAGGTCGGCGGGCCGCTCGGCCTCGATCCGCTCGCACAGGGCGCGCAGGATCGCCGTGCCCTTGTCCAGGACGTGGTCCGGGAAATAGTCGTCCTCGTACAGCAGGGCCAGGAAGGTGTAGCCCGTCAGCTGCTCGTTCGTGATCGTCATGGTGCTCTCCCCCGGTGCGGTCCGTCGCCGTCTGCATCCGATGGTCCCCCACGCCACTGACAATCGGGCCGCCCTCGGCCTCCGCCGGTCCGTCGCGTGCCGAGCATCACCCTGGACAGCGACCACAACCGGCGGGTAACTTCGAAGGAAGTCTGAGCAAGCGCTTAGCCATGTTCCGCGAGTTTCCGCGCATTTCCGCGAATCGACCGCCGACCCAGGAGGCATCCCGTGCGCCGTACGGTATTCAACGAGGACCACGAGGCGTTCCGGGAGACCATCCGCGCCTTCATCGCGGCCGAGGTCGTGCCGGTCTACGACGAGTGGTTCGCCGCGGGCCAGGCTCCGCGCGACTTCTACCTCAAGCTGGGCGAGCTGGGCATCTTCGGCATCGAGGTCGACGAGGAGTACGGCGGCGCGGGCATCGACTCGCACAAGTACGAGGCCGTGATCTACGAGGAGACCGCCCGTGCGGGCGTCTCCTTCGGCGGCTCCGGCGTGCACACGCTGCTCGGCCTCCCGTACATCAAGATGCTGGCCACCGGCGAGCAGAAGAAGCGCTGGCTGCCGAAGTTCGCGAGCGGCGAGGAGATGTGGGCCCTCGCGATGACCGAGCCGGGCACCGGTTCCGACGTCGCGGGCATGAAGACCACCGCCAAGCTCTCCGAGGACGGCACGCACTACGTCCTCAACGGCTCCAAGACCTTCATCACCGGTGGCGTCCACGCCGACCGCGTGATCGTCTGCGCCCGCACCGCCGCCCCGCGCGAGGACGACCGCCGCTTCGGCATCTCCCTCTTCGCCGTCGACACCAAGTCCGAGGGCTACTCCGTCGGCCGCAAGCTCGACAAGCTGGGCCTGCGGGTCTCCGACACCGCCGAGCTGGCGTTCGTCGACGTCAAGGTCCCGGTCGAGGACCTGATGGGCGAGGAGAACAAGGGCTTCGGCTACCTCGGCACCAACCTGGCCTCCGAGCGCTGGGGCATCGCCTTCGGCGCGTACGCCCAGGCCGCGGCCGCCGTCCGGTTCGCCAAGGAGTACGTCCAGGACCGCACGGTCTTCGGCAAGACCGTCGCCTCCTTCCAGAACACCAAGTTCGAGCTGGCCGCCTGCCAGGCCGAGGTCGACGCGGCCCAGGCCGTCGCCGACCGCGCGCTGGAGGCCCTGGACGCCGGTGAGCTGACGGCAGCCGAGGCCGCCTCCGCGAAGCTGTTCTGCACCGAGGTGGCGCACCGCGTCATCGACCGCTGCCTCCAGCTGCACGGCGGCTACGGCTTCATGAACGAGTACCCGATCGCCCGCCTGTACGCGGACAACCGCGTCAACCGCATCTACGGCGGCACCAGCGAGGTCATGAAGTCGATCATCGCCAAGTCCATGGGTCTGTAAGGGATTACCTTTCCCCCATGAACGAGAGTCCCGACCCCCTGCTCGATCTGCTCCACCTGCTCGACCTGGAGCAGATCGAGCGGGACATCTTCCGGGGCGAGAGCCGCAGCGCGCTCGTGCCCCGGGTGTTCGGCGGACAGGTCGCGGCCCAGGCGCTCGTCGCCGCGGGCCGCACCGTCCCCGCCGACAGGGGGGCCCACTCCCTGCACTCGTACTTCCTGCGGGCCGGCGACCCGGGCGCGCCGATCGTCTACACCGTCGACCGGATCCGCGACGGGCGGTCCTTCACCACCCGCCGGGTCGTCGCCGTCCAGCACGGGCAGCCGATCTTCCACCTCTCCGCGTCCTTCCAGACGTACGAGGAGGGCATGGAGCACCAGGCCCCGATGCCCGCCGCCCCGGACCCGGAGACCCTGCCGACGGCCGCCGAGATGCTGCCCCGGTACGCGGACCGCTTCAGCGATCCGGGCGTCGTGGACCGGCTGATCGAGGCGCGGCAGGCGGTGGACCTGCGGTACGTGGACGAGCCGCCGTTCGCCACGGTGGGCGAGGCGCGCGAACCGCGTTCCCAGGTGTGGTTCCGGACGAACGGCAAGCTCGCCGACGACCCGCTGCTGCACGTCTGCCTCGCCACGTACGTCTCCGACATGACCCTGCTCGACTCGGTGCTCCTCGCCCACGGGCGGGGCGGCTGGGCGGTCGGGGACGTGGTCGGGGCGAGCCTGGACCACGCGATGTGGTTCCACCGGCCGTTCCGCGCGGACGAGTGGCTGCTGTACGACCAGGAGTCGCCGTCGGCCTCCGGCGGACGCGGCCTGGGCCAGGCCCGTATCTACACCGCCGACGGCCGCCTCGCGATCACGGTCATCCAGGAAGGCGTGGTCCGTATCCCGCGAGGATGAACGACCCCTTAAGCCGCGATTCCGACATACTCCCCACCATGAGTGACGCGAAAGCCGACGAAACGGCCGACGGCGGGGAGTCCACCTTCACCGTGATCGTGGCGGCCGCCGCCAACCTCGGCATCGCCGTGGCGAAGGCCGTCGCCGGGCTGATCAGCGGCTCCAGCGCGATGCTCTCCGAGGCGGCGCACTCGGTCGCCGACACCGTCACCGAGGTCATGCTCCTCACCGCGCTCAGGCGGAGCGAGAAGCCGGCCGACGAGGACCACCCCCTCGGTTACGGCCCCGAGCGCTACATCTGGGCGATGCTCGCCTCCATCGCCACCTTCGTCGGCGGGGCCGTCTTCTCGATCTACGACGGGGTGCACACCCTGGTCGCGGGCGAGGACCTGGGCGATCCGCTCGTCTCCTACATCGTCCTCGGCGTCGCCTTCCTGCTGGAGGGCTACTCGCTGCGCACCGGGGTCAAGCAGGTGCGACGCGAGGCGTCACGGCTGCAGGTGCCGGACGCGTACTACCTGCGGCACACCCCGGACACCGCGGTGAAGGCCGTGGTGATGGAGGACTCGGCGGCCCTGATCGGCCTGCTGCTGGCGGCGGGCGGTCTGCTCGGCGGGCAGCTCTCCGGCTCCGGCGTCTGGGACGGCATCGCGTCCTGCCTGATCGGGGTGTTGCTGGTGTACGTGGCATGGGTGCTGGGCCGCGCCAACGCGCAGCTGCTCATCGGGCGGCCGCTGCCCCGGGCGATGCGGGCGGGGGTGCGCGAGGAGCTGCTGTCGGTGCCGCACATCGTGGACGTACTGGAACTGACCACGCTGATCCAGGGGCCGTCCGAGATCCTGATCGCCGCGAAGGTCGACTTCCGGGACATGGCCACCGCCGCGGAGGTCGAGTGGGCCTGCGAGGAGGCGGAGGCCCAGCTGCGCGAGCGGTTCCCGTCGGTCCGGCGGGTGTATCTGGATCCGACGCCGGGCCGGGCGCAGCGGCTGCGGCGCGGCGGCCCCTGAGGCTCACGGCGTCAGATCCTGAGGCCTACGGCGTCAGCTCCGCCACCGTCTTCGCGATCCTGCGCTCCCGCGTCTCCTGGGCCTTCGCGCCCTCGATCGAGGTGACGTGCGCCTTCTGGCGGCTGGGCGGGAGCGCGGCGAACGCCTCCGCCGCCCCGGGGGCCGCCGCCAGTGCCGCCGCGAGGTCCCCGGGCGGCTCGACCGTGCGCGGCGCGGTGTCGAGAGTCAGCTCCACCTCGATGGCGTCACCGCCGCCGATGCCGGTCTCCTTGCGCCCCGCACCCCTCGTCTCCGTCGGCTGTTGTCCGTACAGACACCCGCCGCGCCGGAAACTCATCGCCGGCCGGGTCCCTACGCGGCCGGCTCCTCGGCGACCGGTTCCGCCGCCTCCTCCTCCAGCAGCCCCGCCGCGTTCAGCAGGTAGTCCGTCATCGGGTCGTAGAAGCGCGGGTCGGTGACGTGGTCGTCCAGCGGGACCGTGACCTGGAGGGTGCCCTCCGACTCGCCGAGGAAGAGGGCCGGGTCGTTGCAGTCCGCGTAACCGATCGCGTCCAGGCCGCGCTGCCCTGCGCAGCCCGCCCAGCCGTGGTCGGCGACGACCAGGTCGGGCAGCGGGCGGCCCAGGTGGGCCATCGCGTCCAGGATGGCGGCCATCGGGGCCGGGGAGTGGGTGTGCCAGAGGGTCGCGCCGCGTTCCAGCATCGCGACATCGGCGAACTGGACGACGAGCCCCTCGTCCGCGATCAGCCCGGACGGGATGCGGACGATCTCGCAGCCCGCGCGGCGCAGCGCGTCCGCCGTCTGCCGGTGCACGTCCAGCAGGCCGCCCGGGTGCCCAGTGGCGAACAGGACCCGCTCGCGGCCGTCGGCGGCCTTGCGCAGCCGGGCCGCCATCCGCTCCAGGCCGTCGACCGTCAGCTCGGGGTCGATGGTGTCCTGGCCCTGCCGGTGCGCCGGGTCGTCGTTGACGCCGCAGCGCTCGGCCATCACGGCGAGCACGTCCTGCTCGTCGGTCCAGCGGTCGCCGAGCTCCAGGCCCAGCCAGTAGTGGCGGTCACCGTTGGCGAGCTTGCGGTAGTGGGAGAGGTTGTTGTCGCGTGGCGTGGCGACGTCCCCCGCGATACGCGTACGGACGAGGTGGTCGACGAGGGCGGCGCGGCTGGGTATCGGCATGGACCCATTGTGCCGTCCGGTGTGCGGGGCGTGCCCGGTGTCTTGACCGTCGGACGGCCCGGGGCCCGGCGGGCGGTGGTGGACCACGGGGTGTTCGTGATCCTGAACATGGCGATCGGCGGCAGGCCGCCGGAGGCGGACGGCGCGACGGCGGGCCCCGCGACGGAGCCCGGCCACCCGATGCGGGTCGACCGCGTCACCGTCTCGGTCAGGCGGGTGAGTTCGGCCCCGGGCCAGGGCTCGGGCTGAGGCCTTCGACGGCGAGGGTGAAGAGGCGGTCGGCCTGGACCGACGGTTCGGCGTGGTGCTCGGTGGCCAGGGCGATGCCGACGACGAGGGTGATCAGGTCGTGGAAGGTGACGCCCGGCCTGACCACCCCGTCGCGCAGGGCCCGGTGGAGCAGCGGGGTGGCCGCGTGCTCCAGCACCGCGCCGCAGGAGTGCGGCGCGTCGGCGTCGGCCGGTACGTCGGTGGGCGGTTCGTAGGTCAGGGCGTCCGCGAGGCCCCGGGCGGAGACGGCGTACGCGACGAAGTCGCGCAGCCACTCCAGCAGGGCGGCCCGGCCGTCCTCGGCCCCGCCCAGCTCGTCCGCGCGGGCGCAGAGGGCCTGGATGCGTTCCTGGAAGACGGCTTCGAGCAGGGCCTGCCGGGTGGGGAAGTGGCGGCGCACGGTGGCGGAGCCGACGCCTGCGGTGCGGGCGACCTGTTCGAGCGAGGCCGCCGCACCGTGCTGGGCGACCTCCGCCTCGGCCACGGCCAGGATGCGGCTGTAGTTACGGCGGGCGTCCGAGCGCTGACCGGTCACGTTCTCTCTCCAGTTGCTAAGTGGTGGGCCCCGCCATATCGTAACCAAGGCAAAACGGCGGGCCCCGCCGTTTTGCGGTTCACGGTCCTGCCACCGATCCCCCAGGAGACCTCGCCATGGCACCACGATCCGCCCCCGTACTGGTCACCGGCGCCACCGGACGCCAGGGCGGGGCCACCGCCCGGGCCCTGCTCGCCGCCGGCGCGCCGGTCCGCGCCCTGGTGCGCGACCCGCTGGCGCGACGCGCCAAGGACGTCGAGGCGCTGGGCGCCGAGCTGGTGACCGGCGACCTGACCGTCCGGTCCTCGCTGGACGCCGCCTGCGCGGGCGTCCGGGCCGTGTTCTCGGTGCAGATGCCGCCGATGAGCGAGAGCGGCGTCGACTTCGCCGGGGAGCTGGCGCAGGCGACGAACCTCATCGAGGCGGCCCGCACCGCCGACGTGCCGCAGTTCGTCCAGTCCTCGACCAGCGGGGTGGGCCGGCACACGGAGACCCCGGGCTGGGCGGAGGGCCGCTGGGCGGCGATGGAGCCGTACTTCGACACCAAGCAGGCGATCCTGGAGACGGTGCGCGGGGCCGGCTTCGCCCGCTGGTTCGTGGTCAAGCCCGCGTTCTTCATGGAGAACCTGCCCCAGCTGGCGCCCGACGGGCCCGAAGGCGGTCTGGCGACGGTGGTCCGGCCGGACACCACGCTGGCGCTGGTGGCGGCCGAGGACATCGGCGCGGCCGTCGCCCACGCCGTACAGGAGCCCGACCGCTTCCACGGGGTGGAGCTGGAACTCGCGGGCGACCGGCTCACGATGGAGCAGGTGGCCGGGGTGCTGTCCGCCGCGTGGGGCGTACCGGTGGAGGCTCCGTCGATGGACCTCGACGAGGCGCTCGCGGCGGGCATGCCGGCCTGGGGCGCCGGTCACCTGTGGAGCAACGCCATCACACAGCCGGCCTACCCCGAACACGCCGTGGAGCTCGGCGTTCCGGTGACCTCGTTCGCCGCCTGGGCACAGCGGAACCTGACGGCGGCGACGGCCTGAGAGCGCTCGGAAGACCCCTGCCCTGCCCGGCGGCCCTGCCGGCCCGGCCCTGCCCGGCGGCCTGAGCGCACCCCGAAGGCTCTGTTCTACGACACCACGGTGAGGACCGTCACCACGGTCACCGCGGAGATCGCCGCCTGAAGGTTGCGGATCGCCTCGCGCACACTGACGCCCGCCCAGTGCCCCTCGGCGATCTCGGCCATGCGCGGGGCGATCCGCTTCTTCGGCAGACCGGGGAACGCCTGCGGGTGCATGCCCGTGGCGTGCACCAGGGCGACGAGCGCGCTGGTGCGGGCGTCCGGCTCGGCGCCGTGCAGCACCACGGCGGCCAGCCGGGCGCGCAGCTCGCGCTCGACGGTTCCGTCCGCCTCCGGGTAGCGCCGCACCGGGAAGACGCCGAGGGCCCGGTGCCGCTCCTCGGTCACCAGGCCACGGGCGCAGAGGCTCGCCACGACGTCCTGCGAGCCCTTGGCGTGGTCCCGGGTCAGCCAGTCGGTCACCTTGCGGCTGGTGGAGGCCCCGTGGACCCAGCGCGCCAGCCGGTCGAGCCGGCCGTCCAGGAGGGCGTCGCCGGTCGGGGTGGGGTCGAAGACCTCGACGCGGCCGCCCCTCACCGTGGCGCGGCCCGCCATGACCAGCTCCAGGAGCATGCCGGCCGCCACGCCCCAGCGGGCGGCGGTCTCCCCCTTCGCCGCGCCGGTCTCGTCGTCCAGCGACAGCAGCATGATCTCTTCGCCCAGTGAGACGGTCACGGTGCGGCTCCCCGATTCGTAGCGTGTTGACCGGTCGTAGCGTGTTGACCGGAGAGACGTACGTACCCCGTCCGTGGTTGCTCGGAACCCGGGGCCGTACGCGCGAGGAAACCGCTGCTCAGGAAGGTTCCGCCGCGGCGAAGGCGCCCCGGGCCAGCCGGTGCAGCAGCGCGGCGGTCGCCGCCCGGCCGGGCAGGGCGTCG
>MUNB01000158.1:4398-10452 GCA_002154345.1 Streptomyces griseus | reverse complement strand
GTCCGGGGGGGCTGGTCGTTGTTGGGGGTCACCGGTTCCCGATTCCTTTCCGTCACGTCCGTCACGCGAAGAGCCGGCGCCAGGTCTCCGGCCCCGGGTAACCATCGGCCGCACCGCCGCGCCAGCCCTGGGCCCGCTGGAACGCCTCGACGTTGCGGCGGTCGGCCTCGGTCCAGAGCGGGCCGGGGCCCGACACGTAGTGCTTGCCGTATCCCTTCTTCACCAACTGTTTGCCGAGCCGGTCGACATGGCTGTTGGACTGACCCGGCTTGAAATAGCCGCGTCCGGGGAACGCGACGGCCGTATTCGGGCTGCCGCCCGCGCCGGCGGCCGGAATGTTGCGTCCGGCGCCGGTGGTCAGCAGGCGCCAGGTGTCCGGGCCGGGGATGCCGTCCGCCTCCTTGCCCTTCCAGCCCTGCGCCAGCTGGAACGCCTGGGTCGCCCGCTGGTCCGCCGTTCCCCACACGGGCCCGGGGCCGACCGCGTAGAACCGCTTGCCGCCCCGCTGGACCAGCATCTGGCCGAGCTGGGTGACGTACTTGTTGTTGGCGCCGGGGCCGAACTGCTTGGCTCCGGGGAACGCGGTGGAGGAGCCGGAGCCGGGCGAGCCGCCGGTGACTCCTTTGTACCGGTAGGCGACGTATCGGGATGAGTTGTTCCAGTACGCCATGGGCGTCGACTGCTTCCGCGTCTGCGGGCGCGCCTGCTCGTAGGCCACGTAATGGGTGCGCGTGTAGTCGGTCCAGCCGCCGAAGATCGTGACGTGCGAGCCCTTGGAAGGGTCGGCCGGGTTGTGGAAGAGGAGGATGTCGCCGGGCTGGAGGTCGGCGCGGTCGATCCTGGTCCCGTAAGCGGCGAGGCTGCCGGTCCACTCGTTGGTGCCGAGGTTCCAGGCCATCGACACATAGCCGGAGCAGTCCTGGCGATAGCCGTCCGACCAGTACTTCTCCATGCTGTACGGGACCTTCGCCGACACCCACCTCTTGGCCCGGTTGATGATGTCGGCCCGGGTCGTCTTCGGCGCGGCCGCTCCGGCGGACGGCGGGCCCGAGGCGCCGCTGCCCTTCAGCGGGCCCTTCTCGCCCTGCGGAGTGGCCGGCTCCGGGTCGGCGCCCCCGTCGGCGTGCGGGGTTTCCGGGGCGTGGCCGCCGGCGGCCGCCGCACCCGCCGCCCCGCAGGAGAGGACCACCCCGGCGGCCGTCGCCAGCACCAGGGCCCGCCGCGCGCCGTGCGCGGCGGGGTGTCCGCCGCGCCGCACCGGCAGCGACCTCGCGGCGGTACGCCGCCGGACGGCGCACCCCGCACATCCGCAGTCGATGGCGGGTTCGTACTCCTCGAAGACCGGCACAGTCATGCGATTCCCCTCCGCACTCGTCATTCGTCAAGATCTTTGGGCGCAGCTGCAACGGGCGTCAGTGTTTCAACTCTCCCGACATATCGCATTTTGACGGAACAAAGGAAAAAAACGACTATCTGACGGGGCGTGGCGGCCGGTAAATGGTTCGGAGCACCCCGGAAGGTCCGGTAGAGTTCTCCAGGTCAGCAGGCGCCGTTAGCTCAGTTGGTTAGAGCAGCTGACTCTTAATCAGCGGGTCCGGGGTTCGAGTCCCTGACGGCGCACGCACGGTCAAAGCCCCCTCACGTTCAGTGAGGGGGCTTTGATCATTCCCTGTCCGGTATCCGGTGACACCCGGCAGCACCCCGCGACCGCGCACGAACAGCCGCACGTCGAACTGCACTCCGTCACGAGGCAGTGACGGAGGGGCTCGCGAGCGCCGATCCTCACTTCGTCACACCCCCTCCACACCTGGGGCCCAAATCGTGCGTATGACCGGTAAACAGTCCGTTTCACCCTTGCGATCCCGTTCCGTGTCGGACAATCTGTCTGGGGGCCCGACGGGCGCCAAGGGGGCTGCCGATCCGTACAGTTGGCACAGCAGAGCGTGACGTTCCGGTTGTCCGTACCGCGGGGTGGGGGTCCCGCTCGGTGGCGGACGCCGAGGGGGCATCATGCAACCGGAAGGCTGCCGAACCATGTCTGTGGGGACGGTGGCTTGCCACCGTGTGCGTACCCGGTGAAGAACGGGGGCCACCGCGCACGCACGAGAGACCGAACAGTCACGCACCAGCATGCGTGCGGGGGGATGTACCCATGACGTCGACGCCGCCAGGCGACCGGCAGGAGAACGACGCTTCCCGGACGACGCAGCTCCGGATACCGGCAGGGCTGCGGGCCGGCGCGGCGAGGCGGCGTGCCAAGAAAGAGCTGCCGCGCTACGACTACGAGCACTACAGCCGGCTCGCCGGACCGCTGACGCAGCCCCCCGCGGGCAAGCCGTACAAGGTCCAGTACCGCTCGCTCATATCGCAGGAGCCGCACCGCGTGCGCGCGGCGCTCCTGCTCGGCGCGGCTCCCCTCGTCTCGCTCGGTCTCTTCGCCTGGCTGATGCAGCCCGGCCACTGGACGGACCGCGACCCCAACCTGGACAACGACCTCCTGCTGGTCCTCGACATCGTCATGCTGGTCTCGATCGGTCTGATCGAGCTGTTCCGCACGATGAATGTCCTCTCGAACGCGCATGCCACCCTGGTCGCCCGCGACCCGGTCCCGGTGATCCCGGAGTCCGGCACCAGGGTCGCCTTCCTCACCTCCTTCGTTCCCGGCAAGGAACCGCTGGAGATGGTGACGAAGACGCTGGAGGCGGCCGTGAAGATCCGCCACCGCGGCCTGATGCACGTCTGGCTGCTGGACGAGGGCGACGACCCGGCGGTCAAGGAGGTCTGCGCCCGGCTCGGTGTGCACCACTTCTCCCGCAAGGGCGTGGCGCACTGGAACCAGGCCAAGGGCCCGCACCGCGCCAAGACCAAGCACGGCAACTACAACGCCTGGCTGGACGCGCACGGCGGCGACTACGACTTCTTCGCCTCGGTCGACACCGACCACATCCCGATGGCGAACTACCTGGAGCGGATGCTCGGCTACTTCCGCGACCCGGACGTCGGCTTCGTCATCGGCCCGCAGGTCTACGGCAACTACGACACCTTCGTCACCAAGGCCGCCGAATCGCAGCAGTTCCTCTTCCACGCGCTGATCCAGCGCGCGGGCAACCGCTACGGCGCGCCCATGTTCGTCGGCACCAGCAACGCGGTCCGGATCTCGGCGCTGAAGCAGATCGGCGGTCTGTACGACTCGATCACCGAGGACATGGCCACCGGCTTCGAGATCCACCGCCACCGCAACCCGGCCACGGGGAAGAAGTGGCGCTCGGTCTACACCCCGGACGTGCTGGCCGTCGGCGAGGGCCCGACCGCGTGGACGGACTTCTTCACCCAGCAGCTGCGCTGGTCGCGAGGCACCTACGAGACGATCATCGGGCAGTTCTGGAAGGGCTTCGGGACCATGCCGCCCGGCAAGCTCTTCAACTACACGATGATGATCATCTTCTATCCGATGTCGGCGCTGAACTGGATCCTCGCGGCGCTCAGCTGCGCGCTGTTCCTCGGCATGGGCGCCTCCGGTGTCCAGATCGACCCGACGATCTGGATGATGCTGTACGGCAACGCCTCCGCGCTCCAGATCGGCCTGTACATCTGGAACCGCCGCCACAACGTCTCGCCGCACGAGCCCGAGGGCTCCGGCGGTCTGGCCGGCATGGTGATGTCCGCGCTCTCCGCGCCGATCTACGCCCGCTCGCTGATGGACGCGGTGCTGCGGCGCAAGAGCTCGTTCGTGGTGACCCCGAAGGGCGACTCGTCCAGCCCGGACACCCTGTTCGGCACCTTCCGCATCCATCTGTTCTTCATCGTCGTCTTCGGCGCCTCGATGATCTCCTCCTTCTTCCTCGGCCACAGCCACCCCGCGATGGTCACCTGGGCCACGCTGGCGCTGCTGATCACCGCGGCTCCGATCATCGGCTGGCGGTACACGATGCGCGCCGAGAAGAAGAAACGCCGCTCGGGCGGAGGATCGCACCGCAGCGGCGGACCGGCCCCGGAGCCGAGGCCCCAGCCGCTGCCCGGAGCACCCGGAAACGACCAGACCATGCAGATCTCCCTGGGGGGACGTAAGAAATGAAGTACCGTCCGAGCCGCCGTACCCGCCGCCTGGCGATCAGTACGGCGGTGGTTCTCGCGCTCGCGGGGGCGAACGGGCCGTGGCTGTACCGCTTCAGCACCGAGCGCTACCACGAGTACAAGATCAACCAGCCGGACTACAAGGCGGCCAACGGGCACTGGGACTTCCTGGACGTCCCCTCCGAGCACCGGATCAACACGATCCACGCGGCGCTGCTGCACACCGGCAAGGTACTGCTCGTCGCGGGCTCCGGGAACAACCAGAAGAACTTCGACGCGAAGAGCTTCCGCTCGGTGCTGTGGGACCCGAAGACGAACGTCTTCAAGGACATCCCCACCCCCAAGGACATGTTCTGCGCCGGGCACACCCAGCTGCCCGACGGCAAGCTCCTCATAGCCGGCGGCACCAAGCGGTACGAGAAGCTCCAGGGCGATGTCACCAAGGCCGGCGGCCTGATGATCGTCCACAACGAGAACCCGGACAAGCCGATCACCCTGCCCGCGGGCACCCGGTTCACCGGCAAGGAGAACGGCAAGACGTACGTCTCCAAGGACCCGGTGCTGGTGGAGAAGGCCAAGAAGGTCTTCGACAAGCAGACCGGCGCGTTCCTGCGCAACGACCCCGGTCTCGGCCGGATCTACGTCGAGGCGCAGCAGACCGGCAAGAAGTACGAGACCGGCACCGAGGACAACTACCGGGTGGCGGGCCTGTCCGGCTCGGACACCCGCAACGTCTACGGCATCGCGCAGAAGCTGGCCCTGGACAAGAAGGACTTCCAGGGGATCAAGGAGGCCTTCGAGTTCGACCCGGTCGCGGAGAAGTACATACCCGTCGACCCGATGAACGAGGCCCGCTGGTACCCGACGCTGACGACGCTGGAGGACGGCAAGGTCCTCGCCCTGTCGGGTCTGGACGAGATCGGGCAGATCGTCCCCGGCAAGGACGAGATCTACGACCCGGAGACCAAGGAGTGGGAGTACACCGGCATCGAGCGGAGGTTCCCCACCTACCCGGCGGTCTTCCTGCTGAACGACGGCAAGCTCTTCTACTCCGGTTCCAACGCCGGATACGGTCCGGCGGACGTGGGCCGCGACCCGGGCATCTGGGACCTGTCGACCAACAAGTTCAAGAAGATCCCCGGGCTCAGCGACCCGGACCAGATGGAGACCTCGGCGACGGTACGGCTGCCCCCGGCCCAGGACGAGAAGTTCATGGTGATCGGCGGCGGCGGGGTCGGCGAGTCGGAGAAGTCCAGCGAGAAGTCCCGGCTGGTCGACCTCCAGAAGAAGAACCCGGAGTTCACCGACGGCGCGTCCCTCTCCGAGGGCACCCGCTACCCCAGCGCCTCGCTGCTGCCCGACGACTCGCTGCTGGTCACCGGCGGTTCCAACGACTACCGGGGGCGCGGCGGCTCGGACGTGCTCCAGGCCCGGCTGTACGACGCGAAGACGGATACGTACAAGAAGGTCGCGGACCCGGCGGTCGGCCGGAACTACCACTCGGGTTCGGTGCTGCTGCCGGACGGCCGGGTGATGATCTTCGGTTCGGACTCGCTCTTCTCCGACAAGGCCAACACCCGGCCCGGCGTCTTCGAGCAGCGCATCGAGATCTACACCCCGCCCTACCTCTACCGGGACTCCCGGCCGGAGCTGACGGCCGGGCCGAAGAAGATCGAGCGCGGCTCCACGGGTCTTTTCACCACGCAGCACGCCTCGAAGATCACCTCGGCGAAGCTGATGCGGCCCTCGGCGGTCACCCATGTCACCGACACCGACCAGCGCACCGTCGCGCTGGAGATGAAGAAGTCGAAGGACGGGATCACCGTCACCGTGCCGGAGAACCGGGCGCTGGTGCCGGCCGGCTGGTACATGCTCTTCGTCACCGACGACCAGGGCACCCCGTCCGAGGGCATGTGGGTGGAGGTGCCCGAGTAGGGGCCCACGCAAGGGCGCGTACCGCGTCCGTACGCGGCGGAGGCC
>MUNB01000158.1:0-4375 GCA_002154345.1 Streptomyces griseus | reverse complement strand
GGCGGAGGCCAGGCCCAGGGCGTACTCCGGCCACCAGTCGCCGGCCTTCGGACCGCCCTTGCAGTCGCCGTCGGACTCGCCGGGGCGCTTGATCCACAGGTAGGCGTCGACCAGCTCGTCGCCGGTCTGCGTGGTCGGGGCCTCGCCCAGCGCGCGGCCGGGCGGATTGCACCAGCTCTCGGCGGGGTCGCCGCCGGTGTAGGGGCCGTTGCCGTTGCGGCTGGTGTCGATGACGAAGGGCTTGTTGCCGATCTTCTCCGACAGCTTCTTGCCGAACTCCGTGGAGACGGCCGTCGTCTGGAAGTTGGAGACGTTGAGCGAGAAGCCGTCCGCCTCGGCGATCCCGGCCCGCTGGAGCGGCTGGAACAGCGCGTCGGGCGACTGCCAGCCGGCGTTGCCCGCGTCCAGGTAGACCTTGGTGGCGGGCTGCTGCTTCAGCCGCTGGATCGCGCCCTTGAGGAGGTCGTAGCGCTCCTCGTGGAACTCCTGCGGTGTGCAGCCGTCGACCAGGTGCAGCAGGGCGTCCGGCTCCAGGATCACGGTGGCGCTGCGGTCCCCGATGCCCTTGGCGACGCCGTCCAGCCAGGAGCGGTAGGAGTCGCCGTCGGAGGCGCCGCCCTTGGAGAACTGGCCGCAGTCGCGGTGCGGGACGTTGTAGAGGACCAGCAGGGCGTCCCGGTCGGCCGCGGCGGCCGCCTCGGTGATGCCGCGTACCTGCGACTCCGGGTTGTCCGGGGTGATCCACTCGCCGACCGGCTGCTGCGCTATCTTCCGGATCAGCGCGGCGTTCTTCGCGTCGCCGTCCTCGGTGTACGCGGCGACCTGACGGGCCGCGTTGCCGTCGGGGTTGACCCAGTACGGATCCTTGTCCTTGGGCTGCTGCTCGACGGTCGGCGCGCTCTTCTTCTCGCCGCCGTCCCCGTCACCGGAGCATCCCGCCAGCAGCAGGGCCGCCCCCAGCGCCGCCGCCGTACCGGTCGCCCGCAGGCCCGCCGCGCGCCTGCGCGTCCGGGACCGGCCGGTGTAACTGCCGTACATCCACTCCCCCTTGGGTGCACTGCCTGCACTGTCGCTCACTGGTTGCACCGATGTGCTGCCGGTCCGATCCATCCTGGCACAGCGGCCGGGCGCCCACGCTCCCACCCGTACAACGGTCACACCGGGGCACCGGTTCCGGACATCCCGTTCGAAAGCCGGTCATCCGTCCGGCGGGACCCCTACAGTGACGAGGGACCCGGGCTTCCCGACCGCACGGACCTTCCCCACCGCACCGACCTCCCGTACCGCGCCGGGCGACTCCCGCGGCCGGGCGCACGCGGTCGAGGACCGGCCCGGCCGGCACGCCCCGTGAGAGGCGGCCGGCCGGGCCGGGTTGGACACCGTGCGTCAGCCGCGTGCCCCGTGGGCCGCTGCCTGCACGCGTTCCCCCGCGTCTCCGGCGTCCCGGGCGTCCCGCGCGTCCTTCGCGCCGGTGAGGTACGCGGAGACGACCACGTTCGCCGTGTAGGAGCGGGTCTCCTGGTCGTACGTCCCGCCGCAGGTGATCAGCCGCAGCTCGGCCCGGCCGTCCTGGCGGGGCCCGTACGCCTTCTGCGCGTCGAAGCGTTCGCGGGTGACGACCTGGACGTCGTCCACGGTGAACTCCGCGACGCTGCCGTCGGTGCGGGTGACCTCGATCCGGGCGCCCGGCTTCACCGCGCTGAGCCCGTAGAAGACCGCCGGCTTGGTGTCGGTGTCGACATGGCCGACGAACAGGGCCGCGCCCTTCGCCCCGGGCTGGATGCCGTCGCCGTACCAGCCGGCGGTCTTCGGCATGCCGTACGGGGGCGGGTCGATGGCCCCGTCCTGGTCGAGGCCGCGGGCGATGACGGGGGCCGTGATCCCGACGGAGGGGACCTCGACGCGTTCGGGGGCGGCGCCGGCGACCGGGTCGTGCGCCGGGGGCAGCTCGGCCCCGAAGGGGCGGCCGACCGCGGCCACGTCGCCGGTGGTGGGCCCCGACAGGCCGCCGATCCCGCCGCCCGCCTCCTTGCCCCAGAGCCACAGGCCGAGCAGCAGCACGGCCCAGGTCACTCCGGTGAGCAGTCGCCCGTTGCCTGCCGGGCGGTCCTGGGCGCTCATGTCAGCTGCCGGCCGGGTCGCGGCGCCGGCGCGAGCTGCGCAGGGCGACGGCGACGGCCGCGACGGCCGCGAGCACCAGGCCGATCACCGCGTGCCGGGTGCCGGGCCCCTCGGCCTCGGCGGACCGTTCGGCGAGGGTGGCGGTGCCTCCGCCGCCCGCCTTGACGGGCGCGGCGGGCGAGGGGCGGTTGTGGTGGACGACGGTGAGGGTGCCGGTCGCCTTGCCGTCGCTGTCCTCGCACGTCACCCAGACGTCGTAGGAGCGGGGTTCGGCGTCGGACCGGATCCGGGCCTCCGCGAAGAGGCCTTTGTCGTCGGCCGGGCGGAAGTGGGCGACCGAGGCGAAGGCGTCGGAGTTGCCCTTGGCCCGGCGGCCCTTGCCGCAGACATCGACCCACAGTTCCACCTGCGCGCCCGGGGCGGTGGTGGACGGGGTGACCGAGACGGTGCCGGTGCGCCGGTCGTCGTCGCCGGCCGGGGCGGCCGGGGATGCCAGCGCGGCGGGCGCGGGCACGGCTATGAGTGCGGCCGCCGCCGCGGCACAGAAAGTGATGGATATGGAACGCATCGTGAACCTCCTACGGGAAGGTTCACGCCTGCGACGGCGGACCGCATCCGCAGTCCTCCATTCGAGCGACTGCGGATGCGGTCCGCGCAGGTCAGTCGCGGTTCCCCGCGGTGGGCTGGTCGGCCTGGTCCGGCAGCTCGACGAGGTTGACCAGGTCGGCGATGGACTCGACGACGTGGGACGGGCCGAACGGGTAGCGGTCGATGTCGGCGACGGTGGTGAGCCCGGTGAGGACCAGGAAGGTCTGCATGCCCGCTTCGAGGCCGGCCAGGACGTCGGTGTCCATCCGGTCGCCGATCATCGCGCTGGTCTCGGAGTGCGCGCCGATGGCGTTGAGCCCGGTCCGCATCATCAGGGGGTTCGGCTTGCCCGCGAAGTACGGGTCCTTGCCGGTGGCCTTGGTGATGAGGGCGGCGACCGAGCCGGTGGCGGGCAGGGGGCCCTCGGCGGACGGGCCGGTCTCGTCGGGGTTGGTGCAGATGAAGCGGGCGCCCGCGTTGATCAGCCGGATCGCCTTGGTGAGCGCCTCGAAGCTGTACGTGCGGGTCTCGCCGAGCACCACGTAGTCCGGGTCGTGGTCGGTGAGGACGTACCCGATGTCGTGCAGGGCGGTGGTGAGACCGGCCTCGCCGATGACGTACGCCGTGCCGCCGGGGCGCTGGTCGTCCAGGAACTGGGCGGTGGCGAGCGCGGAGGTCCAGATGTTCTCCACGGGCACGTCCAGGCCCATGCGCTTGAGCCGGGCGTGCAGGTCGCGCGCGGTGTAGATGGAGTTGTTGGTGAGGACGAGGAAGGGCAGCCCGGAATCCCGCAGCCGCTTGATGAAGGCGTCGGCGCCGGGAATGGGCGTGCCCTCGTGGATGAGGACGCCGTCCATGTCGGTGAGCCAGGAAGTGATGGGCTTGCGGTCTGCCATGTGTCGGGACTCCTGCCGTACGCACTGCGTGCTGGGGGTGCCCGGACCGCGCCGTCCGTGCACCCCCAGCATAATTACGAGGTGGTGACTGTGACCCCGTCGATCACCCAGTACCAGTTGTTGCTGCCGGTGTAGTGGAACCGGAAGCTCACGTTGGCGGCCCCGGGCGGGACGTCCAGGGTCAGGCTCTGGGGCTGGGAGATCACGTCGGCGGTGTAGCGCTTCACCTCGACGGGCGTTCCACCGTTCCAGGAGGCGAGGATCCGGGCGCTCTGGCCGCCCTCCTGCCGGTACAGGGTGGTGAGGCCGAGCGTCACGGTGGACTTGCCCGCGACGGCGTACGCCGGGGTGACGAGCGTGGAGTCGTACGGTCCCGAGGACGCCTTGTCGTCCCATTCGTCGGAGTCGGCGACCGCGAAGACGCCGCGCGAGCGGACGTTCAGCTCACGGGACTGGTCGCGCTGGCTGCGGCTCCAGAACTCGTCGGTGGCGAAGGTCCAGCCGCGCCACTCGGTGACGCCTCCGGTGCCCATCGCGGAGTTGACGACGGACCAGCCGCTGGGCGCGGTGTGGGTCCAGCCGAGGACGCCCGCCGGGATGCCGGTCTCGTCGACGCGGGCGGACAGGGCCGGGTGGAGGGCCTCGAAGGGGTCGGTGGAGCGCTCCTGGATCGGCTTGCCGTCCAGGCCCCAGGCGGGGTCGGGGGCGATGCCGAGCTGGTGGAAGACGGTGGCGGCGACGTCCACGAGGCGGGTGTCGGCGGGGCGGGC
>MUNB01000157.1 GCA_002154345.1 Streptomyces griseus | reverse complement strand
GCCGTCCGGCGATTGAGGACCCAGGTCGCACTTCAGGCCCTCCGGGGATTGAGGACCGCCGGTCGTACTTCAGGCCCTCCGGTCTTTGAGGACCGCCGGTCGCACGTCAAGCCGTCCGGCGATTGAGGACCGGGGTCCGGGGCAGAGCCCCGAAAGCCCCGGGCCGGGGCTTTGTCCTCAATCGCCGGACGGGCTTGATGGAGCGGCCCGGCCCAGAGATGTCCTCAGGCGTCGGTCGGGCAAAGATGGGGCCGCCGGCCCAAAGGCGTGCTCAGGCGTCGGTCGGGCAGGACGGGGCCGCCCGGTCGCCCGGTGTCGGGGCCAGGGGCAGGGCCGTCAAGGTCTTCTCCGCCTCCGCCAGGATCCGTGTCACCAGCCCCGCCACACTCGGCAGATCCTCGATCAGGGCCGCCACCTGGCCGGAGGCCATGATGCCGAGGTCCGTGCGGCCCTCCACCATCGACGCCCTCAGCAGCATCGGCGCGTTCGCCGCCATCAGCACCTGGCTCCAGCTCAGCTCCTTGCCGTGCCGCATCGCCAGGCCGTCGCGGACCATGCCCGGCCAGCTCAGGCCGGACAGCCGGCGGAAGCGGGACGCCCGGCGCACCGCCCCGTACAGCGAGCGCAGCCGGCCCGCGCCCTCCAGCTCCGCCACCAGCTCCGTACGGAGCATCCGGTGCGGCAGCCCGTCCACCGCCCGCGTCAGCGTGATGTCCTGGGCGGCCGCCGCCAGATAGCGCGCCTTCACCGCGTCCGGGACCGTGGAGTCCGAGGTCAGCAGGAACCGGGTGCCCATCGCGACACCCGCCGCCCCGTACGCCAGCGCCGCGACCAGCCCCCGGCCGTCGTGGAAGCCGCCCGCCGCGACCACCGGGATGTCCACCGCGTCGACCACCTGCGGCAACAGCACCGTGGTGGCGACCTCCCCCGTGTGGCCGCCGCCCTCGCCGCCCTGCACGATCACCGCGTCCGCGCCCCACGCCGCGACCTTCTCCGCATGGCGCCGGGCCCCCACCGACGGGACGACGACCACGCCCGCGTCCTTCAGCTCCGCGATGAGGTTCTTCGACGGGGCGAGCGCGAACGACGCCACCCGTACGCCCTCCTCGACGATGATCCGTACGCGCTCCCGGGCATCGCCCGCGTCCGCCCGCAGATTCACCCCGAACGGCGCGTCGGTCCGGGACCTCACCTCCCGTACGGCGGACCGCAGTTGCTCCGGCGTCATGGTCGCCGACGCCAGGATGCCCAGTGCCCCGGCCCGCGCGGTCGCGGTGACCAGGCGGGGGCCCGCCACCCAGCCCATCCCGGTCTGCACGATCGGGTGCCGGACGCCGACGAGGTCGGTCAGGGCGGTACGCATCAGACCCTGACCTCCCGGTCCCGGGTGCGGGCCGGGTCGACGACCTCGCGGATCAGGGCGAGTTCGGCGGGGGAGGGGGCGCGGGTGAACGGGACGTCGGCGGGGACCGTGAGCGGGAAGCCCGTCGCCTCGCGGACCCTCTCCACCGTGACGCCCGGGTGGACCGAGGCCAGCCGCATCGAGTGGTCCGGTGTCGCGAAGTCGAAGACCCCGAGATCGCTGACGACCCGGGGGATGCGGTGGAAGCGGGTGGCCGAGGGGCCGGCCGCCCGCGCGCGGTCGTGGCCGACCCCGCAGACCATGTCGACGCGTTCGACGAAGACCCGGGGCGAGTGCCGGGGGATCCAGTAACTCACCGGGTTGTTCAGGGTGTTGACCGGTGCTCCGCGTACACCCAGGAGCTGGCGGGCCGGTTGCTCCCAGTCGCCGATGCAGGAGATGTTCTGGTTGCCGAACCGGTCGATCTGGCTCGCGCCCATCATCACGTGCCGCCGCCCTCCGGTCACCAGGGCCAGATGCCTGCGGTACGGGAGCCAGCCCTCCGGCTCGCCGTCCGGGCCGACGAGCGTCGCCTCGCCGTCCGTGAGCAGCAGGTCGGGCGCGAAGGTCAGCCGGGCCAGCCGCGCGCCGACGGACGGCACCGCGCCCATCGGACTGGCCAGGATCTCGCCGCCGCCCCGCCAGGCCTCCGCGCAGGCGATCACGCAGTACTCGGCACGGGTGGCGCTCTCCACGGCGGACGCGTTCACTTCTGCTCCTCGTGCCAGGTGCGGACCGCCTGCTGGTAGCCCTTCTCGTCGCCGTCCGGCGGCAGGAAGCGGGCCGCGAACGCGGCCCAGGCGGCGGGATCGGCCGCCGCCGTCGCGTACGCCTTCTGGAACGGCTCGTCGCGCGGGTGGTCGGGGACGCAGGAGGTGAAGTGCGCCCCGCCCGGCGTCTCCACGACACCGGTGACGGCGTGCCGTTGGACGAGGAGGGTCGACAGCGGCCGCCCGCCCTCCGTCAACTCCCGGGTCTCCACCAGGCGTTCGCAGGAGACGTACGCCGCGTCCGCCGCCTCGCAGAACAGGTCGTCGAAGTACGGGTCGGGGCCGAGGTACTGGCCGTTGCCGAGCCGGTCCGCCCGGTTGAGGTGGACCAGCGCCGCGTCCATCCGCAGGGCAGGCGCCGCCACGAACTCCTCGCCGTCCTCGTACGGTGAAGTCACCGTGCGCAGACCGGAGTTGACCCGCATCACGTCCGAGCCGAGCCCGGCCCGCACCGGCAGGAACGGCAGCCGGTTCGCCGCCGCGTGCAGCCCCCACATGAACATCGCCTCGTCGATCTCCGTCAGCGCGAACACCCCGCGCTGCCGGGCCGCCCGGTAGTGCGGCTCCAGCGGGATCGAGTCGAGCGTCACGAACGCCGTGACCAGACGGCGGATCCGCCCCGCCGCCGCCAGCAGGCCGACGTCCGGGCCGCCGTAGGAGATCACCGTGAGATCGGTGACCGATGACCGCAGCAGTGCCCTGACCAGCGCCATCGGCTTGCGGCGCGAGCCCCAGCCGCCGATCCCGATCGTCATTCCGCTGCTCAGCCGGCCGACGACCTCCTCGGGCGTCATCGTCTTGTCGCGTCGCTGCGGGGGAGCGGTCACGGCCGTGCCTCCTTGCCGAAGGTGTCGCGGACCCGGGTGGCGGTCCCGGCGAGGTTCGCCTCGAAGGTGAACCCCTGCTCGAAGCGGTAGCTGCGCTGTACGTCGACGGGGTCGATGCCGTTCAGCGCGGCCTTGGCCAGCCGCAGCAGATGGCCGTCCTTGGCGGCGATCTCGTCCGCCAACTCCAGTGCGGAGGACATCAGTTGCTCGGTCGGGACCACCCGCCAGACCGAGCCGTGGGCGAGCAGTTCGGCGGCGGTGACCGTGCGCGAGGTGTAGTACAGCGTGCGCATCAGGTGCTGCGGCACCAGTCGGGCGAGGTGGGTCGCGGCGCCGAGCGCGCCCCGGTCCAGCTCCGGCAGACCGAAGACCGCGTCCTCGCTCGCGACGATCGCGTCGGCGTTCCCGACGAGGCCGATACCGCCGCCCAGGCAGAAGCCCCGCACCGCCGCGACGACCGGGACCTCGCACGCGTACACCGCCGCGAACGCCTCGGCGCAGCCCCGGTTGGCGCCGATCAGCGCCCCGTGCCCCGGATCGCGCTGCAACTCCTTGATGTCGACGCCCGCGTTGAAGCCGCGCCCGGCGGCGGCCAGGACAACGCAGCGCACCTCCGGGTCGCGGCCCGCCGTCCGGACGGCGTCGGCCAGGTCGTACCAGCCCTGCACGGGCAGCGCGTTGACGGGCGGACGGTCGACGGTGACGACGCGGACGCCGTCGTTCCCGGGAGGCGACGCGGTGGAGACAGTCATCGGAGGATCAGCTACCTTTCCACCAAACATTTGTTAGGTGGACGGTAGCAGTCACGCCCCCGCCCGCCAACCAGGCCCACGTCCCAGGGAGTTGCGATGACCGAACCCACCGCACCCACCGCACACCGTGCCGGACTCTGCGCGGGCCGGGTCGTCGCCGTCACCGGCGCCGGGCGAGGGCTCGGCCGGGCCCATGCGCTGACCTTCGCCGCCGAAGGAGCACGGGTCGTCGTCAACGACCTCGGCGTCCGACCCGACGGCCGCGGGGGCGGGGGCTCCGGCGGACCGGCCCGTGAGGTCGCCGAGGAGATCGTCGCGGCGGGCGGCGAGGCCGTCGTCCACGGCGGCGACATCGCCACCGCCGAAGGCGCGGCCTCCCTCGTCACCACCGCCCTGGACGCCTTCGGCCGCCTCGACACCCTCGTCAACAACGCGGGTTTCCTGCGCGACCGGATGCTCGTCAACCTGGACGAGGACGACTGGGACGCGGTGATGCGCGTCCACCTCAAAGGCCACTTCCTGCCCCTGAAGCACGCCGCCGCCCACTGGCGGGCCGAGGCCGGGGCGGGCCGCCCACCGGTCGCCCGGGTGATCAACACCAGCTCCGGCGCCGGACTCCTCGGCAGCGTCGGCCAGGGCAACTACGCGGCGGCCAAGGCCGGAATCGTCGCCCTGACCCTGGTCGCGGCGGCCGAACTGGGCCGGTACGGAGTCCAGGTCAACGCCCTCGCCCCGGCCGCCCGGACCCGGATGACCGAACAGGTCTTCGCCGCGACCATGGCGGCCCCGGGGGAGGGCGCGTTCGACGCGATGGCCCCCGCGAACGTCTCGCCCCTCGTCGTCTGGCTCGGCTCCGCCGCGAGCGACGGGGTGACGGGCCGCGTCTTCGAGGCCGAGGCGGGCCGCATCACCGTCATGGAGGGCTGGCGCCCGGGCCCCACCGACGACCGGGGCGCGCGCAGGTCACCGGCCGAGGCGGGCGGGACGGTGCGCCGGCTGCTGGCGGAGGCGGCGGAGCCGGGGCGGGTCTACGGGGCGTCCTGAGGGGAATGACGCGGGCCGGGTCGTCCGTGCCGGGAAACCCGGTTGCGGGGGCCGTCCCGTACCGGACACCCTCGCAGCACACGACCACAGGAACAGGGCCCGAACCGATGAACGAGTTCTGCTGGATGGACCTCAAGACCCACGACCCGTCCGGCACCGCCGCCTTCTTCTCCTCCGTGCTGGGCTGGGACTTCGTCGTGGACGAGGAGTCGTGGCGGCGGGCCGTCACGATCTCCGCCGGAGGCGCCCGGATCGGCGGGGTGAGCGACCTCGCCCAGCCGGTGTACCCGCCCGGAACGCCACCGCACATCGCCTACTACCTCGCGGTCGACGACGTGGACCACCGTACGGCTGTGGCGGTCGGGAACGGAGCGCGGATCGTCGTCCCACCCTTCGACGCGGGGGACCAGGGCCGGATCGCCACCCTGGTCGACCCGGTGGGCGCGGCCTTCTCCCTCTGGCAGCGGCACAGGCCCGCCGGGTGGCCGGCGCCCGCCACGGTCGCCGCCGGCCCGCACCGTACGGTCCTGGTCTGCGAAGACCCCGAGCGGGCCCGGCAGTTCTACGCCGCCACGATCGGCGCGCCCCTCGGCCGGGCCGACTTCCGGGCGGCCGTACCCGGCCCGGCCGCCACCGACTCCGCACCCCGGTGGGAACTGGCCATCGGCGTGGACGACCTGGACGGGGTGATCCGGCGCGCCCGCGCCCACGGCCAGGAACCCGCCACGCTCCCCGCGGAGGGGGACGGCCGTCGTGCCGTGCGGCTGCGCAGTCCGGAAGGGCTGACGTTCCGGATCCAGGAGGAGGATCGCCCTGGGCCGGTCTTCCTGGAGACCGACCGGCTCGTCCTGCGCCCCGTCACCGCCGCCGACGCCCCCGATCTGCTCGCCCTCGACAACGACCCCGCTGTCATGCGGTACATCAACGGCGGCCGGCCCACCAGCCCCGAGGACATCCGGGACCGGACCCTGCCGAGGCTCCTCCACCACTACCCGTGCACCGGAACCCGCGGCTACTGGGCCGCGCGGCGGAAGGACACCGGGGCCTTCCTGGGCTGGTTCGGACTCCGGCCGCTGGCCGACCACGACCCCGCCGTCGTCGAGCTCGGCTACCGGCTGAACCGGGCCGCCTGGGGCCGCGGTTACGCCACCGAGGGGGCGCGGGCCCTGGTCGACAAGGGGTTCGCCGACCTCGGGGTCCAGCGGGTCACCGCCAACACCATGGCGGTCAACACGGGATCCCGGCGCGTGATGGAGAAGGCGGGGCTGACCTTCCTGCGGGCCTACACCGAGGACTGGCCGGAGGTCATCGAGGGCTCCGAGCACGGCGACGTCGAATACGAGCTCACCCGGGAGGGGTGGGCGCGTAGTCGATAGCAGGCAGC
>MUNB01000156.1 GCA_002154345.1 Streptomyces griseus | reverse complement strand
CCCTTTCCCGCCCCGGTACAGCCAACTCACTTGCGATATCCGCGAATTGTGCCGTACCGGGCGGCGGGACCGCGCATCGGGGCGGGCCGGGGGCGGGTGCCGTCAGAATGTTCGAACGATCCGCTGCCACAGGGGCTGGTAGTTGATCCAGGCCACCAGGTCGCTGCCGAGGTGGTCGCGGGTGGTGACGGCGTCCCGGTGCGAGATGAGCACGGGCTTCCCGGCGGCCCGCGCCAGCAGCTGTACCTGGCAGGCGCGCTCCATCGTGAGGAACCACCAGGCCGCCGCGTCCACCGAGTCGCCGACGGTCAGCAGCCCGTGGTTGCGCAGGATCACCGCCTTGTGCGGCCCGAGCGCGGCGGCGATGCGCCGGCCCTCCTCCTCGTCCACGACGACCCCGGAGTAGGCGTCGTACAGCGCGTGGTCCTCGTAGAAGGCACAGGATTCCTGGGTGATCGGCTCGATGGTCTCCCCGAGCGCGGAGAGGGCCCGCCCGTGCACGGAATGGGTGTGGGCGACGGCCACGGTGTCCGGCCGGGCCCGGTGCACCGCCGCGTGCACGGCGAACGCCGCCTGGTTGACGTGGAAGCGGCCCCGGACCACCTGACCGTCACCGTTGACGAGGATCAGGTCCTGCGGGGCGATGTCGGCGAACGGCGCGCCGAACGGGTTGACCCAGAAGCAGTCCGCCAGCTCGGGGTCGCGCACGGTGATGTGCCCGGAGACGCCGTCCTCGTACCCGAGCTGCCCGAACAGCCGCAGTGCGCCCGCCAGTCGCTCCCTGCGGTGCGCGCGCTCCTCGTCCGGGGAGGCGTGCACGGGCGGCATCGCGAACTGGAGCTGGTCGACGGGGATCGGGGCGGGGGCGGGCACGGCGACCGGCTCGGACATGGCGGCTCCTCGGGTTCCCAGGGCGTACGGGACCGGAAGTTACCGCCGGGTGGACCAGGTGACCAGAGGCGGGACGTCCTCCGGGCGCCGCTCAGGTGCCGAGCACCAGATAGGCGAGGGTGAGATACGAGCGGTAGCCGCCGTAGTAGCCGGTGCGGCGGGCGTCGATCTCGGCCGTCACCTCGGCGTGCAGCGGATGGTCCGGGTTCGCCAGGGCCCAGCGCTGCCCGCGTCCGATCGGGCCCTCGGACTCGAAGAGGTCCCATTCGCGCTCGTCGGCGACGGTGACCTGGAGTGCGCGCAGCCCGGCGGACTCCGCCAGCCGGATCAGCTCCAGCAGCGAGCCGAAGTCCCCGGGCCCGGCACCGATGCCCTCCAGCGCGGCGGGCGTGGGCTCCCGCTGCCAGACCGCCTCGCCGAACAGGACGCGCCCGCCGGGGCGCACGGTGGCGGCCAGGGCGGTGAGGGCTTCGCGGGTGGTGCCGGGCCAGGCGTGCGAGGAGCCGATGGAGACGGCGAGGTCGTACCCGCCGTCGGACCACTCGGCGGCGGGCGTCTCGTGGAACCTCACCCGGTCCGCGAGCCCTCGTTCCTCGGCGAGCTTCCGCCCGCGTGCCACGGCTTCCGGGTCGGTCTCGACGCCGTCCCCGGTGGAGCCGGGCGCGGCTTCCACGAGCCGCATCAGCAGCTCGCCCCAGCCGGATCCGAGATCGACGATCCGTGCGCCGGGAGCGGGGGCGCAGGCGGCGATCAGGCGGGCCGCGTGTTCTTCGGAGAGCGGGGTGTTCCAGGTGAGGCGGTCGTTCCCGGGGGCGGAGATGACGGCGCGGACTTCTTCGGCGGACATGGTGGAGGAGCCTGGCACGGGCGACCGGGCCCGTGCCAGGGAATTACCGGCGGCCCCGGCGGTAGATCTCGCCGAGGTCCACGTCGATCCGGAAGGGAACGGACAGGTTCATCTTCTGGTGGTGGATTCCGGTGGGCGTGTAGGTGTGCGTCGCCGGGTCGAGCTCGTAGACGTAGACGACGGGCAGGTCGTCGTCACCCTGCTCGACCCGCCAGAAGTGCTTGACCCCGGCCTCGGCGTACTTGCGCGGTTTGACGCCCCGGTCTCGCTCCAGGGAGTCGGGGGACACGACCTCGACGGCGAGGACGACGTCCTCCGGTGCGTACCAGGTCTGGTCGGGGCCGGTGTCGGCGTCGGCCCTGTACACCAGGAGGTCGGGCTCCGGGCGGTTGCTGGTGTCCAGCCTGATGGTCATCTCCCGGTCCACGTCCAGATCCGCGGGGACGTGGGCGAGGAGGGCGGATTCCAGCAGCCACATGGCTCGCGTGTGGAACTTCCGCTGCGGACTCATGAAGACGAGACTCCCGTCGATCAGCTCGGTGTGGGGCGGGAGGCCCGGAATCCGGTCGAGGTCGTCCGCCGTCCAGCCGCCCTCGGGCGGAACCGGCCACCGGTTCGGCTCCTGCTCAAGCCTGTCCTCGGGTGCGGCGCTCATAGTTGCTCCCATACGCCGAAGTCTCGTCTCTTCACTCAGCGTACCCATCCGATACGACAATGCCGCCGCCCAAACGAATGAGCGACGGCATCGGCGTTGACCTGGGGGCTCCGGGGTTCAGCCGAGCCCGGGAGGGGTCACTCCCACTCGATCGTCCCCGGCGGCTTGCTCGTCACGTCGAGGACGACGCGGTTGACGTCGGCGACCTCGTTGGTGATGCGGGTGGAGATCTTCGCCAGCGTCTCGTACGGCAGGCGCGACCAGTCGGCCGTCATGGCGTCCTCGGAGGAGACCGGGCGCAGCACGATCGGGTGGCCGTAGGTGCGGCCGTCGCCCTGGACGCCGACCGAGCGGACGTCGGCGAGGAGGACCACCGGGCACTGCCAGATGTCGCGGTCCAGGCCGGCCGCCGTCAGCTCCTCGCGGGCGATGGCGTCGGCCTCGCGGAGCAGGTCCAGGCGGTCCTTGGTGACCTCGCCGACGATGCGGATGCCGAGGCCGGGGCCGGGGAACGGCTGGCGCTGGACGATCTCCTCGGGGAGGCCCAGCTCCTGGCCGACCATGCGGACCTCGTCCTTGAACAGCTGGCGCAGCGGCTCGACGAGCTGGAACTCGATGTCGTCGGGGAGTCCGCCGACGTTGTGGTGGGACTTGATGTTGGCGGTGCCGGTGCCGCCGCCGGACTCGACCACGTCCGGGTAGAGCGTGCCCTGGACGAGGAAGGCGACCT
>MUNB01000155.1 GCA_002154345.1 Streptomyces griseus | reverse complement strand
GCAGGCGGGCGTCGGCCCCACCGCCGCCCTCACCCCGCTCGCCGGACCCGCCGTCCTGGTGACCGCGGTGGCCGCCGACGCCCGCCTGCTGCGCGGAATCCTGGACGGGGCGACGCGCGAACTGCTGGACGGGCTCAAGAACCGCTTCGAGGAAGGCTTCGAGGACTGAGTCCGCTCAGCGAACTTCCTTCACCGGTTATGGGTTCGGTAAAGAAACAGGTGTACGACCTGGCCCCGGGCGCCCCACAGACGAAAGGATCCCCGCGACGTACCGATGACCACGCCGCCCTCGGCGGCGGATCGGATGAAGGGGGAGATTCACGTGAGACGTACAACGGTGCTCGGCTCGGCCGGGGCTCTCGTCGCGGGCACGCTCATAGCGGGGGCGATGGCCGCGCCCGCCGCGAGCGCCGACGGCCGCCACCACGGCCGGGGCGACGCGGAGGCGCGCGGGGTCGCCCTCGCGGCACAGCGGGCGGCGGAGACCGGGATCGACTGGAAGGACTGCCCGGAGGACTGGGGCCTGACCGCCCCCATCCAGTGCGGCCGGGTGACGGTGCCGCTCGACTACGCGAAGCCGAACGGCAAGAAGATCAAGATCGCCGTCGACCGGCATGTCAGCACCGGCACGAAGCGCGAGCGGCAGGGCGCCCTGCTCTACAATCCGGGCGGCCCCGGCGGCTCCGGACTGCGCTTCCCGACCCGGGTCACCACCAAGAACCCGCTCTGGACGAAGACCGCGAAGGCCTACGACTTCGTCGGCTTCGACCCGCGCGGCGTCGGCCGCTCGGCCCCGATCTCCTGCGTGGACCCGCAGGAGTTCGTCAAGGTCCCCAAGGCCGACCCGGTCCCCGGCAGCGAGGCCGACAAGCGCGCCCAGCGCAAGCTGGCCCGTGAGTACGCCGAGGGGTGCGGCGAGCGCAGCGGCGCGATGCTGCCGCACATGACGACGCCCAACTCGGCACGCGACCTGGACGTCATCCGGGCCGCGCTCGGGGAGAAGAAGCTCAACTTCATCGGCGTCTCCTACGGCACTTACCTGGGCGCCGTCTACGGCACGCTCTTCCCGACCCACGTACGGCGCATGGTCGTCGACAGCGTGGTCGGCCCCTCGCGGAAGAACATCTGGTACCGGGCGAACCTGAACCAGAACATCGCCTTCCAGGCACGCTGGGACGACTGGAAGGCGTGGGTCGCGAAGCACGACTCTGTCTACGGCATCGGCGACACCCCGCAGAAGGTCGAGAAGGCCTGGCTGGAGCTGCGGGCCGCCGCCAAGAAGGAGCCCATCGGGGGCGTTCTCGGCCCCGCCGAGCTCATCGGCTTCTTCCAGAGCGCGCCGTACTACGACTCCGCCTGGGCCCCCACCGCCCAGACCTGGAGCGCCTACCGGGCCGGTGACACCCAGGCCCTGATCGACGCCGCGGCCCCCGACATGAGCGACCTCGCGGGCAACGCCGCCGCCGAGAACGGCAACGCGGTCTACAACGCCGTCGAGTGCGCCGACGCCAAGTGGCCCACCGACTGGCGCACCTGGGACCGGGACAACACCCGGCTGCACCAGAAGTATCCGTTCATGACGTGGGCCAACGCCTGGATGAACCTGCCCTGCGCCACCTGGCCGGCCAAGCAGCGGACCCCGCTGGACGTGAGGACCCGCAAGGGCCTGCCGCCCGTCCTGATCGTGCAGTCCACCCGCGACGCCGCCACCCCGTACGCGGGCGCGGTCGACCTGCACAAGCGGTTCAAGGGATCCCGGCTCATCACCGAGAAGGACGCCGGCTCCCACGGCGTCACCGGACTGGTCAACCCCTGCGTCAACGACCGGGTGGACGCCTACCTGCTCACCGGGAAGACCGGCCGGCACGACGTGACGTGCACCCCGCACGCCACACCGAAGCCGTAAGGACGCCCCGGAGGCGTACGACCGGGACCGCTCAGCGGCGGCCCCGGTCGTACGCCGCCAGCCAGGCGTCCTCCGCCGCGTAGTCGAAGAGGCCCTCGCCGTAGTTCCTGAGCATCTTCGGGAACGCCTCCCGCCAGTCGCGCCCCGCCAGCTCCCCGGCGAGCCACTCGACCGTCTCCGGCAGCGATTCCGCATACCCCGTGACGGGCCGATACCCGAGCTGCTCTCCGGCGGCCGTCATGTCGTAGACCACCGGGTGCGCGCCGCTCCACGGGGTCTCGCCCACCTGCCCCTCGGGCGCCGGGCCGTCGATCAGTACCGTCTCCGTCTCCCGCCCGAGCACCGCGTCGATCGCCGACGCGATCTCCGCGACCGTGGGCGCCTCCGGGTCCGCCGCGTTCAGCACCCGCGATCCCGGCTTCCGGGCGGCCAGCCGGATCAGCTCCGCCGCGTTGGACACGTGCACCGGGTGGAAGCGGCTCTCCCCGCCGTACGCCAGGACCCGGCGCCGCCGGCCGTCCAGCAGCCGCTTCACGAAATACAGCTCGCGCGGTGTGCGGCAGTACGGGCCGTGGACCGCGCCCGCGCGCAGCAGCGTCACCGGCAGCGCCTCGCCCGCCGCCGACAACTCCCGCTCCAGCTGGACCTTCCGCGTCCCGTACGTGGCGTCCCCGGGCGCCACCGTGGCCTGGCTCTCCGGCAGCGGCACGGGGTAGCGCGGGAAGCCGTCCGGCTCGGCCTGGGTGTCGAAGCTGCGGCCCCGCTCGTCCTCGTACACCGCGCCGCTGGAGATCGACACGGCCGAGCCGATCCGACCGGCCAGCCCCGTCAACTGCCGGGCGTGCGCGCCGTCGAACGCCACCATGTCGACCAGCACGTCACAGCCGTCGCCCAGCGCCTTCGCCAGCGCCCCCTCCTCGTCCCGGTCGAGCGCCACCGCCCGGACCCCGGCATCCCACCCCTCGTCCCGGCCGCCGCCGCGCGAGGCCGCCGTGACCTCCCAGCCGTCGGCGGCCAGCGCGCGGACCGTGGCCCGCCCGATCTGTCCCGTCGCTCCCAGCACCCATGCGTGTCCGTTGCTCATGGAAGCGACGCTAGGGGAGCGGACCCGGCCGGACGAGAGAGCTCTGCCGGTGGCGTATTCGCGCTCAGCGTCGCAGCTTCGGGAACTTCCTCGGCGGCGCGGCCTCCTGCTCGGCCGCCTTCACCTTCGCCGCGTACTCGTCCACGTACTCCTGGCCGGAGAGCCCGAGGATCGCGTACATGATCTCGTCCGTCACCGCCCGGATCGCGGCCTTCTGGTTCTCCATGCCCGCGTAGCGGGAGAAGTCCAGCGGTTCGCCGAAGCGGATCGCGACCCGCTTGATCTTCGGCACGACCTGGCCGGGCGGCTGGATCTCGAAGGTGCCGACCATGGCACACGGGATCACCGGCACCTGCGCGGTGATCGCCATCACCGCGACCCCGACCTTGCCCTTGTAGAGCCGCCCGTCGTGCGAGCGGGTGCCCTCCGGATAGATCCCCAGCAGCTCGCCCTTGCCGAGGACTCCGAGCCCCTCGCGGATGGCCGCCTGCCCGGCGTCCTTGCCGGACCGGTCCACCGGGATCTGGCCCGCGCTGCGGAAGAAGGCGGCCGTGAGCCTGCCCTTGATCCCCGGGCCGGTGAAGTACTCCGCCTTCGCCAGGAAGGTGATCCGGCGCTTGATGATGGCCGGCATCAGGAAGTGGTCGGAGAAGGAGAGGTGGTTGCCCGCGACGATCGCCGCGCCGCCCGTGGGAATGTTCTCCAGGCCCTCGATACGGGGCCGGAACAGCAGCCGCAGCACGGGCCCCAGCACGACATACTTCAGGACGTAATAAAACACCTTGCGGGTGCACCTCGCTCTGCCGGGCCGACTCAGGACTCGTCCTACCAGGACATGATCGTGCCGGAGCCCCACCGCGTGGGGCCCCGGCGCCACCGTGCGACCGTAGCGAACCGGTCTCCCGGCTCGTACCCGCCTCCGGGCCCGTCAGGCGTGGTCACCCGCCGTGACGTTTCAGGTGTCCTGGGTGGCCAGCATGCCGAGGGTGCACAGGCCCAGCACCACCCAGCCGAACCAGAGCCAGCCGCTGCTTCCCAGCGCCACGGTGTACGCGGTCACCGCGACCAGCGCTCCGACGGTCATGTATCCCATGGTTTTCGTCGATCCGGACATGCGCGCACGCTCCTCGTCGGCCGCGCGGCCGTTGTCCCCATGGTCACCCCGTACGCGCCCTCCGCGCTACTGTCCGCGCGCCTGCAAAGACGCGAGATAGGCGTTGTACGCCGCCAGCTCCTTGTCACCGTCGCGGTCCGCGGCCCGGTCCGAGCGCCGGGCGGCACGCTGTTCGGAGTTGTACCACTGGTAGACCAGCGCGATCAGCACCAGCACCGAGGGGATCTCGCTGAACGCCCAGGCGATGCCGCCCGCCCAGTTCTGGTCGCTCAGGGCGTCGATGCCGAGCGAGGCGGGCGGATTCTCGTACGTCTTCACCATCGGCGTCGACGCCATCATCAGCGCGATCCCGAAGAACGCGTGGAACGGCATCCCGGCGAACAGCTCCAGCATCCGCATCAGATAACCGGGCCGGTGCGGACCCGGGTCCACGCCCATGATCGGCCAGAAGAAGACCAGGCCGACCGCGAGGAAGTGCACCATCATCCCGATGTGGCCGGGCTTCGAGCCCATCAGGAAGTCGAAGATCGGCGTGAAGTACAGCGCGTACAGGCTCGCGATGAACAGCGGAATCGTGAACACCGGATGCGTGATGATCTTCATGTAGCGGCTGTGCAGCAGCTTCAGCAGCAGCTCACGCGGCCCGGTCCGCCCCCGGCCGGCCGGCGGCAGCGCGCGCAGCGCCAGCGTCACCGGGGCGCCCAGCAGCAGCAGGATCGGCGACAGCATGCTGATCACCATGTGCTGCACCATGTGCACGCTGAACATGACCATGCCGTAGTCGTTGAGCTTGGTGCACATCACCAGCGCGATGCTCAGCACGCCCACCGTGAAGAACACGATCCGGTTCACCGGCCAGCCGTCCCCGCGCCGACGCAGCCGCACCACGCCGTACCCGTACAGGGCGAGCGCCAGGACGCAGCCGGTCAGGAAGAACGGGTCGGCGGAGAGCTCCAGCCCCCGCCCCAGCGTGAACGGCGGCAGATCCATGTTCATGCCGTGCCCGCTGTGATCCATCTGTTCACTCCCGATGGGGACACGTCCCCGTTTCGTGCCGGTTGTCCGGTACAGCGTAGAACTGCCCCCGGCCGCACCTGCGGCCGGGGGCAGTTCTGGACGGCACGTCTCCTAGAGCACGCACTCCGCCTCGGCGTACCGCTCGGCCGGGACCGTCTTCAGCGTCTCGACCGCTTCCGCCAGCGGGACCATCACGATGTCGGTGCCGCGCAGCGCGGTCAGCATCCCGAACTCGCCCCGGTGCGCCGCCTCCACCGCGTGCCAGCCGAACCGGGTGGCCAGGACCCGGTCGTACGCGGTCGGCGTACCGCCGCGCTGGACATGGCCGAGGATGACCGGGCGGGCCTCCTTGCCGAGCCGCTGCTCCAGCTCGCCGGAGAGCTGCGTGGCCACCCCGGCGAACCGCTCGTGGCCGTAGATGTCCTTGACGCCCTGCTCGAACTGCATGGAGCCCGCGCGCGGCTTGGCGCCCTCGGCGACCACCACGATGGCGAACTTCTTGCCCGCCGAGAAGCGCTTGCCGACCAGCTCGGTCAGCTCGTCGATGTCGAAGGGGCGCTCGGGCACCACGATCGCGTGGGCGCCGGCGGCCATCCCGGAGTGCAGGGCGATCCAGCCGGTGTGCCGGCCCATGACCTCGACGATCAGCACCCGCTGGTGCGACTCGGCGGTCGTCTTCAGCCGGTCCAGCGCCTCGGTGGCGACGCCGACGGCGGTGTCGAAACCGAAGGTGACGTCGGTGGAGGCGATGTCGTTGTCGATGGTCTTGGGAACGCCGACGATCGGGAGACCGGCCTCGGAGAGGAGGTTCGCGGCCTTGAGGGTGCCCTCGCCGCCGATCGGGATGATGGCGTCCAGGCCGAGGTCCGCGACATGGCCGCGGGCCCGCTCCACACCGTCGCGCAGATGCGCGGGCTGGACGCGGGAGGAGCCGAGGATCGTGCCGCCGCGGGCCAGGATGCCGCCGACCGCGTCAAGGTCGAGCTTGCGGTAGTCGCACTCCAGCAGGCCCTTCCAGCCGTCGTGGAAACCGATGACCTCGTCGCCGTGGTCCACCACCGCGCGGTGCACGACGGAACGGATGACGGCGTTGAGGCCGGGGCAGTCGCCGCCGGAGGTGAGTACGCCAATGCGCATGGCCCGAAAACCTTTGCAACGTGGGTCGACGACCGGACCACGTCGTCCGGTTGGATCCCCGCCACCCTACCGGCGCAGGGTGGCGGGACCGAACCGGCCGTCCGACTGCTGGACTCCGCTCAGGCGAGCGGAAAACACCTCAGGCGGACACCGCTCAGGCGAGCGGAAAGTGCCTCAGGCGGGCTGGGTCGCCGAGGTGATCCGCTCGGCGCGCAGCGCCTCGTACCAGCGGTCGTCGGTGGGCGGCAGCGCGTTCACGTCGAGGGCCAGCTTGAGCAGCAGATCGGCGATCTGCGGGTTGCGGGCCATCACCGGACCGTGCATGTACGTCCCGAAGACCGTGTCGTTGTACGCGCCCTCCGTGCCGTCCCCGGTGCCGTTGCCCCGGCCGAGCTGGACCCGCGCGAACGGCCGTGCCGTCGGGCCGAGATGGGTGACGCCCTGGTGGTTCTCGAACCCGGTCAGCGGCGGCAGCGCCAGCTGCGGGTCGATGTCCGCCAGTACGTCGCCGACGCACCGCGCGCCCTCGCCCCGGGTGGAGACCACGTCGAGCAGACCGAGACCCTGCTCGCGCTCGCCGAGGTCGTTGACGAACTCGTGCCCGAGGATCTGGTAGCCCGCGCAGACCGAGAAGATGATCGCGCCGTTGGACGCGGCGCGGCTCAGCCCGCCGTCGCGGCGCAGCCGCTCCGCCGCGAGGCGCTGCGGCCGGTCCTCGCCGCCGCCGATCAGATAGATGTCGCCGGACGTCGGCACCGGCTGGTCGCTGCGCACGTCGACGCGCTGCACGTCCAGACCGCGCTGCCGGGCCCGCCGCTCCACGACCAGGGCGTTGCCCTGGTCGCCGTAGGTGCTGAGCAGGTCGGGGTAGACCCAGACCAGACGCAGACCGTTGTTGCTCATGCTTCGTCCTCTCCGGAGGTGGCCGGGGCCGGGGTCAGTTGCCGACACGACGGCGCAGGTCCTGGAAGGCGGTGTAGTTGGCGATGACCTCGATACGGCCGGGCGGGGCGTACTGCACGGCCTCGTCGAGCGTCTCGCAGACCCGGAAGTCCAGACCGGCCACTTCGAGGCGGACCGCGAGGTCCAGCTTCCGGTCGCCGAGCACGAAGATCGGGTGGCCCGCCAGCTGGGTGTAGTCCACGTCCCACAGCCAGGAGGTGTCCGTGCCGTCCGCGCCGCGCGCGTTCACCGAGAGGATCACCGGCGTCGGCGGCGGGTCGATCAGCGAGAACGTCTCCAGCCAGCCGGCCGGGTTCTTCGCGAGCAGCAGGCGCAGCTCACGGTTCTGGAAGGTGACGACGTCGTACCGTCCGGCCACCGCCTGCACCTGGTACATCCGCTCCAGCGCGACCTGCGGCGGCACCCCGAAGACGGCGGCCACGGCGGCCGAGCTGGCGGCGTTCGCCTTGTTCGCGCGGCCCGGCAGCTGGAGGTGGATCGGCCAGGCCGAACCGTGCGGGTCCAGGACGTAGTCGCCGTTGAGCGCCCAGCTCGGGGCGGGCCGGCGGAAGCCGCACTGCCCGCAGAACCAGTCGTCGCCCGGGCGCTGCATCACACCGCCGCAGGACGGGCAGGACCAGGCGTCGTCCTTCCACGCCTGGCCGGCCGCCACCCACACCACATTGGCCGAGGAGGAGGCCGCCCAGACGACCAGCGGGTCGTCGGCGTTGGCGATGATCACGGCCTTCGAGCCGGAGAGGCCCTCGCGCCAGTGCTCGGCCATCATCCGGGTCTCCGCCGCGCGGTCCAGCTGGTCGCGGGAGAGGTTGAGCAGCGCGATGGCCTTGGGCGTGGTGTCCCGGGCCACCCCCGCCAGATACTTCTCGTCGACCTCGATCACACCGAACTTCGCGTCCGAGCCGCCGGCCAGCGCCGAGGTGATGCCCGCGGGCATGTTCGCGCCGAGCGCGTTCGACACGACGGGCCCGGCGGCCCGCAGCGCCTCGGCGATCAGCCGGGTGGTGGTCGTCTTGCCGTTCGTCGCCGACACGAGGATCACGTCCAGGTGCTGCGCCAGTCGCCCCAGCAGGTCGGGGTCGAGTTTGAGCGCCACCCGGCCGCCGATCACCGATCCGCTGCCCCGCCCCGCGGCGCGTGACACCGCCGCCGCGGCCTTGCCCGCCGTCACGGCCAGTTTGGCCCGCGGCGACAACGGCTCCGTGTTGCCTGCCATCGTCCTAGATCCTCCTTGCATCGGTCCGCGCCCAGCCTATCGATGTCCGGCGCGGCGACGGCACCGCGGCACCACGCGAACTCACCGGCCCCGGCGGAACGTACGCTTGCCGCCATGCGAAACCGCCCGATCCCCGGCAGTTCCGGACTCGTCCGTGAGATGAGTCTGCTCGGCGACCCGTTGCTCCACCGTGCCTGCGAGGACGTCACGGACTTCGGCCCGTCGCTCGCGAGGCTGGTCGAGGACATGTTCGCCACGATGTACGCCGCACAGGGTGTCGGGCTCGCCGCCAACCAGATCGGCGTCCCGCTCAAGGTGTTCGTCTACGACTGCCCGGACGACGACGATGTCCGCCATCTGGGACACGTGGTCAATCCCGAGCTGGTCGAGGCGGACGGACTCACCGTACGCGGACCGGAGGGCTGTCTGTCACTTCCCGGTCTGGAAGCGGGCACGGAACGCTTCGACCACGCGGTCGTCGAGGGGCTGACGATGACCGGTGAGCCGGTCCGGATCGCCGGGACGGGATGGTTCGCCCGGTGCCTCCAGCACGAGTGCGACCACCTGGAGGGCCGGGTCTACACCGACCGGCTGACCGGGCTGCGGCGCACCCGGGCGCTGCGGGCGGCGCGCCGGGCGTCCTGGGCGCGCAAGGACTGAGAGCCCGCTCGGAACAGCCGGTCGGAACGGCCGGTCAGAACCCGGGGCCGCCCTGGAGGTCGCCCGCCTCCGCGAGCCTGCCCCACAGCAGATCGGCGAGGCTGCTCACCAGCCGTTCGCGGGAGCAGGGCCGGTCGGCGAGCCACCAGTCGCCCGCCGCGTGCATCATGCCGACGATCCCGTGGCCCCAGATGCGGGCCATCTGCTCGCTGTCCGGGCCCAGGTCGACCCGCTCGACGATCACCTGGCCCAGCTCCTCGCCGAGGCGGCGCAGCAGCGGGGCGGAGTGCCGGCCGACGTCGAAGCCCTGCTCGGGGGAGGGGGCGGCGTCGGCTCCGTCGGCGGGGTGCATCAGGAAGCGGTAGACCTGCGGGCGGGCCTCGATCGCGGCGAGATAGGTGTCGAGCGTGGACTCCACCCGCTCGCGGCGGTCGGCGGGCGCGTCCAGGGCGGCCCGCAGGGCGCTGAGCAGTGCGTCGGTGTGGCGCTTGGCGAGGGCGCGGTAGAGGCCGCCCTTGTCGCCGAAGTGGCGGTAGAGGATGGGTTTGGTGATTCCGGCCTCGGCGGCGATGGCGTTCATCGAGGCCTGCGGTCCGTCCCTGAGCACCACCCGGTCCGCCGCTTCCAGCAACTCGCGGCGACGGCGCTCGGCCGCGGTCCGCTGTCGCTCGGCGCTTCGTGCGGTCTCCATGTCGTCTCTCCCACCCCTGGCCGCGCGATGCCGTCGCACCGCTCTTGCACGCCCGCGCAACGTAACACTCCGCGGGGCGGGCGCTTGATCGGCTCCGAGGCGGTTGACAGTGCCTACTTGCCAGTAACAGACTGTGGTTACCGCAAGTAACGCACGGATTCTCGCCGCAGTGCCTGGAGGGGAACATGGCCGAGTTCACGCTTGAGCTCAACGACGACCAGAAGCAGGTCAAGGAGTGGCTCCACGGCTTCGCGGCGGATGTCATCCGCCCCGCCGCCTCGGAGTGGGACGAGCGTGAGGAGACGCCCTGGCCCGTCATCCAGGAAGCGGCCAAGGTCGGCATCTACTCGCTCGACTTCTACGCCCAGCAGTTCTTCGACCCTACGGGGCTCGGCATCCCCATGGCCATGGAAGAGCTCTTCTGGGGCGACGCGGGCATCGCCCTGTCGATCGTCGGTACGGGCCTGGCGGCCGTCGGCGTCCTCGCCAACGGCACCGAGGAGCAGATCGGCACCTGGATCCCGCAGATGTACGGCGACGCCGACGACGTGAAGGTCGCCGCCTTCTGCTCCTCCGAGCCCGACGCCGGATCCGACGTCGCCTCGATGCGCACCCGGGCCGTCTACGACGAGGCCAAGGACGAGTGGGTCCTCAACGGCACCAAGACCTGGGCGACCAACGGCGGCATAGCCAACGTCCACGTCGTCGTCGCCGTCGTCGACCCCGACATCGGCTCCAAGGGCCACGCCTCCTTCATCGTGCCGCCGAACACCCCCGGCCTCTCCCAGGGGCAGAAGTTCAAGAAGCACGGCATCCGTGCCTCGCACACGGCCGAGGTGGTCCTGGAGGACGTCCGCGTCCCCGGCCACTGCCTGCTCGGCGGCAAGGAGAAGCTCGACGAGCGCCTCGCCCGCGCCCGGGAGCGCGCGAAGGCCGGCGGCGAGCGGGTCAAGAACGCGGCCATGGCCACCTTCGAGGCCTCCCGCCCGGCCGTCGGCGCGATGGCCGTCGGCACCGCCCGCGCCGCCTACGAGGTCGCCCTCGACTACGCGAAGACCCGCAGCCAGTTCGGCCGCCCGATCATCGACAACCAGGGCATCGCCTTCCAGCTCGCCGACATGCGCACCCGCATCGACGCGGCCCGGCTGCTGGTCTGGCGCGCCTCCTGGATGGCCACCACCGGCAAGCCGTTCACCTCCGCCGAGGGCTCCATGTCGAAGCTCTACGCGAGCGAGACCGCCCGGGACGTCACCGCGCAGGCCATCCAGATCCTCGGCGGCAACGGCTTCACCCGCGAGTACCCGGTCGAGCGCATGCACCGCGACGCGGCCATCTACACCATCTTCGAGGGCACCAGCGAGATCCAGCGCCTGGTGATCGCCCGCACGCTCTCGGGCATGCCGATCCGCTAGACCCGGTATGTACAGGGCTGAGCCGCCGCTCCCGCCAGGGGGAGCGGCGGCCCGGGCTCAGCGCTTGATGAGCGCGGTCACCTCCTCGCGGGCCTCCTTCATCGCGTCCTTCGGCTTCTCCCTGCCGACGAGGACGGCCTGCACGTGCTTGGCGACGGCCTCGTCGATCTGCGTGCTCTGGGCGAACTGCCAGAAGGGGCTGCCGGTGGCGGTCCGGGTGATCTTCTCGGTCCACTCCGTGGTGAAGGTGTCCTTGGCGACCTCCGGCGCGGCCAGCCCCGCGGTGGTGGACGGAGGCAGCGCGCGGGCCGCGAAGTACTCGGAGGTGGTGGTCCGGTCGGTCGTCGTGTGCAGCGCGAACTCGGTCGCCGCGTCCTGGCCCTTGCCCTTCACGATCGCGATCACCCCGCCCCACAGCAGTGCCTGCGGGGTGTCTCCGGCCTTGAGCACCGGACGTTCCACCGGCTGCATGGCGGCGGCCAGCGTCTTGTCCTTGGACTGGGCCGACGTCACGCCCTTGCCGATGATCGCGTCGTCGTAGAAGGCGGCCTTGCCCTGGCCGAACAGGGCCCGTGCGTCGAAGCGGTCGACGTCGGCGGCGATCAGCTTCGCGTCGTGCAGCTTCTTGTACCAGGCGACCGCGTCGACCGAGGCGTCGTCGCCGATCGTCACCTTCCCGCCCTCGTACAGCGTGCAGCCGAAGGTCTGCATCCACGGGAAGATGTCCTTGAGCTGCGCGACCTTGGTGGCGGCGGCGTACGGCACGACACCGCCGCCGAGCCCCTTCAGCTCCCGCAGCGCGTCCTCGAACTCCTCGACGGTGACCGGGTGCTTCTCGATCCCGGCCTTCTTCAGCAGCTTGGAGTTGGCGATCACCCCGATCGACCCGATGTTCCACGGCAGTCCGTACTGCGTGCCGTCGTAGACGCCGCTCTTCAGCGCCACGTCCGTGTAGCCGCCCCCGGCGGCCGCCGGACCGACGTCGGCCAGTCTGCCCATCTGCGCGATCGCCGCGAGCCAGGCGATGTCGAGGTGCACCGCGCCCGTGGTCTCCCCGCCGCCCAGCTTGAGCGTGAGCTGGCTGAGGTATTCGTTGTACGGATAGGAGACCGCGCGGATGCTCGACTTCTCGGCCTTCTCCCACGCCTTGATGATCTTCTCGATCGAGGGCTTGGCGGCCTCTTCGTTGAGCGACCAGGAGGTGAAGTCGAAGTTCTTGGACTTCGGGTCGCCGCCGCCTGCGGGGGTGCCGGCGCCGGACGGCGCACAGGCGCCGAGCACACCGGCGCTCGCTACGCCGAGCGCGCCGATGCCGAACATGCGCAGCGCGCCGCGCCGGCTGATGCCAGAGGTGGTCATGGTCTCTCCATGGGGCAGTGGACGGGAGGGGAAGCGGATGGGGCGGAACGGCCCCGCCGGTTCAGCTCTTGACCGAACCGGCGGTCATGCCGCCGACGAGGTAGCGCTGAAGGAACATGAAGGCGACGATCACCGGGACCGACACCACGAGCGAGGCCGCCATCAGCTGGGGCCAGGCCGTCTGGAACTCGCCGATGTAGGTGGAGACGAGCCCGGGGGGCAGCGTCTGCTTCTCCTTGTCGGCCAGGGTCAGCGCGAAGATGAAGTCGTTCCAGCCGCGTACGAAGGCGAAGAGCCCGGCGGCGATCATGCCCGGAGCGGCCAGCGGCGCCACGATCGAGTGCAGCGTCCGCCACCGGGACGCGCCGTCGATGCTGGCGGCCTCCAGCAGGGCGTCCGGCACCGTGTCGAAGATCCCCTTCAGCATCCAGACGCACAACGGCATCGTGAACGTGGTGAAGGAGAGGACCAGCGCCGTGTACGTGTTGAGCATGCCGAAGCTGGAGAAGACGGCGTACAGCGTCACCAGCAGAAGGGCCTGGGGGAACATCTGGGAGGCCAGCACCATGTGCATCAGCGACTTCCGCCCCCGGTAGCGGAACTTGGAGAACGAGTAGCCCATGTACGTGGCGACGACCACGCTCAGCACGGCGGTGATCGAGGCCACGATCAGCGAGTTGACCATGTAGGAGATCAGCTGGTCGTTCTCGGCCAGGGCCGTGAAGTTGCCGAGGGTGAGATCGGTGGGGATCAGCTTCGGCGGGAACTGGAAGGTCGCATCGGGGGTGCTCAGCGCAGTGGCGAGCAGCCAGTAGACCGGCAGCAGTCCGAAGGCGCCGATGACGACGACCGCGCTCCATGCGGCGACGCGCGAGCGCAGCAGGTCCTTGCGGACACGGCGCCGGGGTGCGGGGCCGGGCCGCGCGGCGGGCGGTCGCGGCC